>JASJCX010000135.1 GCA_030065255.1 Calothrix sp. MO_167.B42
TTTAGACCTGGATCTATGCGACTGCAACGCCTAAACCTTGTCAGGACCGGAAGGTAGCAGCAACACGGGATGCTTGTAGTAGGCGTAGTCTCCGGGTCGCCCCATTTTAGCAATGAAAAAGCTGTAATGCCTGGTTTTGGAGATATTGTTAAAAAAACTTTCTACCTCGGTGTCGGGTTAGCTGCTTACGCCGGTGAGCAGGCTAGCAGTAAAGTTGCCGAATTGCGATCGCAAGTTCAAAACCTGGCCGATGAAATGGTGGCACGGGGAGAAATGAATACCGAA
The DNA here is from genome assembly GCA_030065255.1 of Calothrix sp. MO_167.B42. Classification (GTDB taxonomy): domain Bacteria; phylum Cyanobacteriota; class Cyanobacteriia; order Cyanobacteriales; family Nostocaceae; genus Calothrix_A. Next base: position 286 of record JASJCX010000135.1, read on the forward strand.
GAAGCTCGTCGGTTTGTTGAAGATATGATGAGACAAGCCCAACAACAGGCACAAACTAATGTTGAGGCACAAAAAGAACCTTCTTCAGAACCCCGTCGCATTGAGATTTTAGAGGAAGACGACCAACCTACACAACAAGCACAAGCACCCTCGTCGGACAATAATGTGGATAATTTACGCCAGCAAGTATTAAATCTGCAAGAAGAATTAAAAAATTTGCAAAAAGATAAATAAGTGTTGTTTATATTTTTGATAGATTCATATACCATTTATTGAGAAAAATTTTTCAGGGCTTCTATTGAAGGAATCAAAGCATTAAATAAACTAACCATTTATCAAACGTCAAAACTAGAGGAAACAGTATTTTTGGCTTTTGGTTGGCGCTGATTGATGTGCAGTGGTGCTAGTATTGTTGGTAAATTAGTCAATTGCATCCATAGGCAATTGGTTACGTTAAAGAGTAGTCTTTATGTTATGACTAAACCTCTGGGAAGGCATTCCCCCAATTCATAGCCATTGAGGGCATCAAATTTATGGAACAATTAGAAAAAGATTTTTGGGAAATTATCCAAACAGTGGCTGATGAAGTCGATCAGTTATTCCTGGGAATAAACGAAGGAATAAACGAAATGGTAGATACATTTTTTGAATTCGCCGAAGAAATAACTGACCAATTACAAGAATCAATCGCTACTGATATCGCTACTGATATAGAAGATTATTTTAATGGCATAACTGAGCCTTTATTCGATCATTACTGGGAAATGGAAGATATGGTGGGTGATATGGACTCCGCTTTTCCCTACCCAGTGGAAGCAACACCAGAAAAAAATCCAGCTTGTATGGGTTGTATGCATTACCACGGTCAAGCATATGGTGGTAACTTGTTAGTTTGTGCTATGCATCCCCATGGTTGGGATGATGAGAATTGTCCAGATAGGGAATAATGGGCAACGGATTAGGTAACGGATTAACGGATGATCTGTTTTCCAAATTAGATAACTGATTATCTATTTTTTAATATCCAACATCTAACATCTAACATCCAAAATCTAAAATCTAAAATTGATTGGCAATTTATTACATGAGTAACTCCTCACCCGAAACTGCATCTGCTGACAATCAAGAAATGAAATATGGTGAACGGCAAATTGCAGAAGGTAAATTAATTACATTCCCCAATCCCCGTCTAGGTCGCCGATATAATATTGATATTACTTTGCCAGAATTTACCTGTAAGTGTCCATTTTCTGGCTATCCTGATTTTGCCACTATTCATATTACCTATGTACCCGATGAGAAGGTGGTAGAGTTAAAAGCTCTCAAACTTTACATTAATAATTACCGGGACAAATACATATCCCACGAGGAATCCGCCAATCAAATCTTAGATGATTTTGTCGCAGCTTGCGACCCCCTAGAAATGACAGTCAAAGCAGACTTCTCCCCCCGTGGGAATGTGCATACAGTAGTTGAAGTCAAACATCAGAAAGAGAGCGACTCAACCCCAGAGTTTTTTTGATTTTACCTTTTCTTTTTAGCGTCTATCCTTCGGAAAGCCCTCCGGGTTGCGCCAGTTGACGGCAGTTGCTTTATGCCGGGAAACCCGTCCACCGCAATGGCTTACCGCTGTTGCGCCTTTGCGCCTTTGCGCGAGTCCATCCTCTTAGGAGAACCAAACATTCTCTAAGCAGTCGCTTTTTCCCCTGGTTGTTCTTGAGAATTCAACCTATCCAAAACTCCGATAATTTCCCGTTCAAAGGTAATTTGGGCGCGATTGGTTTTCCCACCAACATACAAACGACCATCTTTTTGTAAAGCCCAGATTTGGGAGTGGGAAAAATAACTGGAGATTACACCCAACATCAGGGTGGCGAAGCCCGCATAAACTATGGGAATACTAGGGTCTGATTTAATTTGTAAACCAGTACTACCCACGATTTCTAAAAGTTTTAAAGTAACACCATTGATTTGGGTAGACATACCCGCACGTAAGGTATTCATTAATTGACCTTGGGAATTGTAAATTAAAACAGTACCTTGTAAATCCTTAGCAATTAAAGAAACCCCCGCACTTAAATCGGGTTTAGTCGGAATCCAAGTCCCCCACAATTTACCTTGGCCATTAGTACGCAATTGTGCCATTGGTAGTTGGAAAATAGGGCTGTTATTAATTTGGACTTTAACAGCAGAAATACCCCAGCTGGTTTGGTAAAAAGTGATTCCATCATAGCGTAAAGGCTGGTTGACAAAAATCTTTTGATGGTCAATTTCCTCTCCTTGGGGATTAACTACCGACATATCGGAATAAAACTGGTTAATTCCCCCATTGGGAGTATAGTCAATCCAAAAGCGATTTACCCGCACAGACCAATCTTGGGAATTTGGTTTTCTTGCCCAAGGCCCAGCACTGATGATATTTTTAATCTGGAAACTTTCTCCACTGGGAACCATTTCTTGAGCAATAAACCCAGTCATCGCTCCCCAAATACCCCCCAAAAGAATCAAAACAATGCCTATATGGACAACAATTGGTCCAATACGCCCAATGATACCTTTACGAGCGTAGAGAATTCCTGATGACTCTTGAAATATTTTGTAGCGGCGATCGCTCAATATTTGGGTAAGATTTTCTAAGGGTGCGGTATTGTCTTTGTCTAACTCAAACTCCGCACTCAAAGCGAGTTTTTGAAATTGTCGGGGTTGATCGTAAAATTTCCACCGTCGAGCAGCTTTTAATGCCGGTAATTGGCGGGTAAAAGTACAGGCTGTTAAACTAGTCCCAAAAAATATCAGCAGTGTCAAAAACCACCAAGTACGGTAAACATCATTTAATCCCAAACTCAGAAGGACTTTCCAGGACAAAAACCCGAATAAAGCTGGATTTTCTGGGTAATTTGTTTGGTAAAAATTGAGGGATTCTCCTTGTTCAATGATTGTACCTGTGATGCTAAATAAAGCAATTAGCAATAGCATGACAATCGCCAAGCGCAAATCTGTAATTAAGGGTAAAAATTCCTTTCTTAACAAACGCACAAAAGCAGACCACCAGCTAGAATTTTTGGGGGTTGTATTATCTGGGGTTGTATTATCTAAAGTCATTGATTAAAAACTACCAAGGGGAATCGAGACATTAAGGAAAATACGCCAAATCCTACTAACAATACACCACTAACAGGATTAATCCATGCTGACCAACGGCGCAATTCTAGAACCTTCTTAATTGAAGCAGTAAATGTACCCGCCACAATCAACGGAGTCACATAACCAGCAGTATAAGCCAGTAACAAAACCCCTCCCAAAACTAAATCTTGGGTGTGAGCAACCCAACCCAACAAACTTGCTAATACGGGGGTGCTACAAGGGGAAGCCACTAAACCGAAACTTAAACCAATTGAATATGCTCGTACACCTTGGGGTAATTCCGGGGGTATCCAATCTGTTCCTCCCCAAGAAGGCATTTGTAAGGGTAATGCTTCTAATAAATTTAACCCCATGAGAATGGCAATGACGCTGACAATTATGGGTAAACCAATACCTACTTGTCCATATACCTTACCAATCGCTGCGGCTATAATTCCCAATCCTGCCAAGGTTGTTGCCAAACCCAAGGCAAACCATGTAGATTGAGCAGCTGCTTGGAGACGATTTTTAGCTTCATAACCACCGATGTAGCCAATAGTTATGGGCAGCATGGACAGCATGCAGGGTGTGAGACTAGTAAGTAATCCAGCCGCAAAAATTACACCAATACTTAATAAACTCAGGTGGGTGAGTTGATTCGCCACCAATGTATTGGCAAATTGTTCTAATTCGTAAATTCGGGTTTGCAGGGTTTCCAGCATGAAGCTTAGATTGGGATAAAATGCTTGCAATACTGGCATTGTAGCTTATTTTAGATTTTAGATTTTGGATTTTGGATTGGTAACTGAGCTTGTCGAAGTTTAGATTTTGGATTTTAGTATTTGTAGGGTGTGTTAGACGTAAGTCGTAACGCACCTAACTCCTTATATAATGGTGCGTTGCGCTCTGCGACAACACACCCTACGTATATTTCAAAAATCAATTAGGATTCCTATAGTTCCCTTGGCGGAGTACTAGGTATTTTTCACAAAATCAAACCGGATTCCTATATTTATGTTCAATGCTTGTTTTAATTTGTTCAGATCCCTAACTTCTTAAAAAAATAGAGTTCTTTATTTACCGCCAATGCTTTATAATTACTATGGGGATTTTAGTATAAATATTTATATTAAATCTTAAGCTCTTTGATAAATATCTTCACATTTATAATGAAGTATTTATAACCTATTTTAAATAATTTATCATACCATTCATAGTAGACCATAAAAGTATTTATGATGGACGAATATAGAAAATCAAAATTAGAATCTGCTTAAGATTTGGAGGCTTTTATGGCTGGACATGCAATAGCTACAAAGCACCTCACTGCAAACCCAGGGGATATAATCGTTGAACAGTCTCAAAGCATTGAAGACAAAGCAAAACAAATAGCCGTAGATAAATACGACATTACAGGTAGCCACATCACAGTTCCTACTTATTTTGTTTTCAAATATCCTAATGGGGAAACTAAAGCATTACATCATGTTAGAGATGCCAAAGAAATTTCTAACCTGATTCGGCAAATGCGATTGAATGAAGAAGATATTGCCATGGAGCAAACCCACAGCTCCCATATTAATGGCTTAGTAGTAGTCTTGGGTATCTTTTCTTTCGCTTTGCTGATGATAACTAGTGCTCTACTGATAGGTATTTTTTAAATCTCAGGATTAAGGTCTTGTCATTAAGCTGATGTGCAGCTAAATTGTATAAACCGAAAATCTAGAATAGCCGTAGTGTACAGCATCTTGCCCGCGTTTGTTATATAAAGTAAATGCGTACCAGCTTACCAACATCAAAGAATACCATCAAATCGTTACAACCTTTATCGCGCCTGGGATTGAAAATCCCAGTCTCATAGTATAAGTCCGTTCAAACGGACTAAAATTTTCATTGAGTCCTCTTTTAGAGGACTTTTGCTTTGAGACGATGGTTTATAACCATCGGTGGGATAGGAATTTAGGAGATAATAAATGTTGGTATCTGACTTGTTGTGTTCCTACAGTTATTTTTTAATCGCATCATTCCTTAAACAGCTGATTCTCACAGCATTACTTTCTAATATAAAATACTTAAACTTGACATTACTTTATATTTCTTAAAATGAGCTAATTTTAGTTTGACAATTACTTTGTAAAATATAATAGACATTTATTGTCAAAACTAGTTTCAGTGCGATACTAATAATAAAGCACCTGCAATTATTCCATATGAATACTATTTCTAATTTCGGATACAAACGCCCTGTTTGGCAAAATATTGTCATCTTAACTTTGGGCTTCTGGCTCAGTGCTAGTCTGGTTATTGACTGGGTAATTATGCCTAGTTTATATGTCTCTGGCATGATGAGCCAAGCCAGCTTTGCCCAGGCTGGTTATACAATTTTTTGGAATTTTAATCGCATTGAATTATTGTCTGCGGGCTTAGTGTTAACTGGGATATTAGCACTCAATAACAAAGAGAATAAATTACATCGGGGTATGGTCTTTTTAGCCATACTACTACTTGGGATATGCTTGGTGGATACCTATATCCTCACACCACAAATGTCTGCCATTGGTTTGCAGATGAATTTATTACAAACAACTGTTGAGATTCCATTCACCATGAATATGATGCATGGCGGTTACTGGATACTCGAAGTAATTAAATTAGTGGCGGGTTGTACTCTGTTTTCTTGGTTTTGGCGAGAATAATCCATGAAAGCATGCCACCCAAATGCAAAGTGAGTTCGACAGCACTAAAAACAGCAGGAGGAAATGCAGGTAAGTATTTTGGGTGAATAGGTATAGCAGTTGACAGTTGACAGTTGACAGTTGACAGTTGATAGTTGGTAGTTGATAGTTGGTAGTTGATAGTTGGTAGTTGATGGTATTAAAGAAACTTACTCATTACTCATTACTCATTACTCATTACTCACTCCCCCTGCCCCCTGTCTCTTCGGAACCAATATGTCCATTGCTATACAAGCAGTCAATCCTGGCATCAAACTCACCAAAAAAATAAAAGGAAATATGATGTCAGGAGTCTTTTTATTGTTCAAAAAGGTTATCTACGATTGAGAAGATGAAATTGAGTCCTCAATTATGATTAAAATCCTCCATCTGTCCGATATCCACATGGGAAGTGGCTTCTCCCACGGACGCATCAACCCTGAAACTGGATTTAATACACGGTTAGAAGATTTTGTCAATACCCTATCTCGATGTATTGATCGGGCCTTAGCAGATCCGGTGGATATGGTTATATTTGGAGGAGATGCATTTCCCGATGCCACACCGCCACCTTATGTTCAGCAAGCCTTTGCCAGCCAGTTTCGCCGCCTAGTAGATGCAGATATTCCCACTGTATTACTAGTGGGGAATCACGACCAACATTCCCAAGGGCAAGGAGGGGCAAGTCTATGTATTTACCGTACCTTAGGGGTACATGGCTTTGTAGTAGGGGATACCTTAAAAACCCATTCCATCCAAACTAATAATGGCTTAGTGCAGGTGGTTACCCTACCTTGGTTGACTCGTTCTGCACTCATGACTAAGCAAGAAACCCAAGGAATGTCTTTAGCGCAAATCAACCAGCTATTAGTTGAACGCTTGCGATTGGTATTAGAAGGGGAGATTCGCCGCCTCGATCCTAACGTACCAACCATCCTTTTAGGTCATTTGATGACGGATAATGCTTCCTTTGGGGCAGAGCGTTTTTTAGCAGTGGGTAAAGGTTTTACCCTGCCATTATCTTTGTTGACAAGACCTTGTTTTGATTATGTTGCATTAGGTCATGTCCATCGCCACCAGAACTTAAATAAAACTAACGATCCGCCAATCATTTATCCAGGGAGTATTGAGCGGGTAGACTTCAGTGAAGAGAAAGAAGACAAGGGTTATGTGATTGTTGAATTAGAAAAGGGTAAAGCTGAGTGGGAATTTTGTCCCCTAGTTGTGCGTAATTTTTGTACCATTGAAGTTGACGTATCTAAACAAGAAGCTCCCCAAGCTGCGATTATAAAAGCGATCGCCAAGTATAATATTGAAGATGCTGTGGTGAGATTAATTTACAAAATCCGTTCTGAGCAATTGGATTTGATTGATACTCCAGAATTGCATCAGGCTTTGAAGGTAGCTCATAACTACACCATTCAACCAGAATTAATCAGCCAATTAGCTAGGCCTCGGATTCCAGAATTAAGTGCATGTAACAGTATAGATCCGATAGATGCCTTACAAACCTATTTAACCAATCGTCAAGATTTGCAAGATATAGCAACTTCCATGCTAGAAGCAGCACATGGCTTACTAGCTAACGATAAGGAAGCCTTGTTAGAACTTTAAAATTAATCCATCTTGATAATCCGTTTCATTCCTTAATCTATTGATTTGAACACGGATTAAATTTTACTACCAATGGAAAACCCCCCACTGTGCCTATTGTTTATATCCAATAGCTTGTATCATCTTGAACTTATTCTACACCTTGAAAACAAAAACTCTCCTTAAACCCATTCATTGAAGAATAATTTATTAGATGATCATGCTGTAGCCGTCCAACAACGATAGCAGGATGAATACCGATACGCTGTGCAAAATAAGCAACATCATTTTTAGATTTGAGTTGTGCTAATTCTCCTGCGTATTCAGGGGGTATCAAAAAATCCCGTGACCATTTATCAGCTTCCCGTTCTAGTTCAGATTCCAAACTTTTCCCACTATTCCATTCATCGAGAAAAATATTTTCCTTATCCTTATTATGTAAGAGGATATGTGCTGCTTCGTGGAAGAAATTGAACCAAAAGCGATCATTGGTTTTACCGTAAAGTGAAAGTTGAATCAGTGGCTTATGGGGATTTAACCACCGCGCTACACCACTAACGTGTGCTCCTTTAATTGCAGGTACTAAAACCAGCACCACCCCAGATTCTCGGCATAACTGTTGCATCCTTGGTTTAAATTTTTCTGGTGGTAACACCGTCAACGTGCGAATTTCCCGCACTGCTTTTTCAAACTTGAGTTTACTGTATTTAGGACAATCTAGTTTTTCTGCTTCTATTTCACCCAAACGCAACCATGCGGAAATACCACCAACATCACTTTGTTCTTTGCGAGTGCGACGAAAAGACACTTCTAAACTTCCGTAGCATTTCTCCCACTTTTCTGGTGAAGCAACACCAAAAAAATGCAGTAAATTTTTTACTACTTCTGGCTTATTTTTAGCAATTAAATTACACTTGGGAATTGCACCTTGGTTCATCAATTCTCTAACTGGTAACTTATCTAACCAAGATATCCAATCCTTTAAACAATTTTCCTCATCTTTTCTGGCCAAAGCAGCACGATATTGGGCTTCATATCTAAGCCAAAACGCTGCTGTCATTCCTAAAACCCGTTCTAGCTTCAAAGCTGTTTCTTCATTAACAGGTGCTTTGCCATTAAGCAGCAAGCTAATGTGTTTTGCGGTATAGCCTAGACGCTCTGCTAATTCTGCTTGTGTCCAATCACGCTCTTCTAAAAATTCAGCAATGGCATCACCAGGGGAAGATACCCAATCTGGAGTAAAGGGTCGGGTTGTCTTAGTCATGGTAATCTCCAATGAAAACAATGCAAACAGCAGTAACTTTTGACCAATCAATGCTTCCATCCTCATTCAAGGGTATGGGATCGTTATCAGACTTAAATACAAGTCGTTTACCACCTTCTAAATTTACTGCAAATTCACCTGCCCGATCTCCTTTTAAGGGATGGGGATGACCTATAACTAATTCTGTGACACAACTAGCAACAGCAATAATCATCAGCTGGGTTCTCAATTTCTTGGCACATTGTGCACCCAATTTCTTTTGTGCTTGTTTTTCCTGCTCGCATAGTTTTTGCAGTTTGCTGTCAGCGAAGGTGATTTCCATTTCCTAACGGTCTAATACAAGTGTACCATTTTGGTAAAGAAATTTGTTATATTCCAGGACAAATATCATATCAACATATGTAATAATTTACCGTTTTGGTAAAGAAATTTGTTATGTAGCAAAAAGGTTGATATCAAATAAAATCACCGACAAATAATTTGGCAATCAACCCTACTCATCCAAATTCTGTAAACCCATAGCAATTTTGCTATGCTTCTCAATCTGTCCCATCACCTGTTTTGCCCTAGTAATTACCACCCCTGGTAAACCCGCCAATCTCCCAGCTTCAATCCCATAGGACTTATCCGCACCCCCTGGTTGTACTTGGTGTAAAAAGATAATCTTGTCCGGTAACTCCTTCACCGTCACCTGATAATTCGCCACATTCGACAACATCCCCGCCAACTGATTCAACTCATGGTAGTGGGTAGCAAAAATCGTCCGGGAGCAAATATCCGTAGCAATATATTCCGCCACCGCCCAAGCAATAGAAAGCCCGTCAAAAGTCGCCGTTCCCCTGCCAATTTCATCCAACAACACCAAAGAACTAGAAGTGGCATGGTTGAGAATATTAGCCGTCTCATTCATTTCTACCATAAAAGTAGATTGACCAGTGGCCAAATCATCCACCGCCCCTACCCGAGTAAAAATGCGATCGCATATCCCTAGTTTTGCTGACTTCGCAGGTATAAAACTACCTATCTGCGCCATCAGTTGAACTAACCCTACTTGCCTTAGGTAACAACTTTTACCACTGGCGTTTGGCCCGGTGAGAATAATTAGATCAGGATTGGCAGCGGATTGGGCAGCGGATTTGGCAGCGGATTGGGCAGCGGATTGGGCAGCGGATGTAGCGGATGTAGCGGATGTAGCGAATGAATTATCTTGTCCCCCCACAGATAACCTATCCGTTACATCCGTATTTAATCCGTTGCCCACGTTGCCTATTTGGGTGGAATTGGGGACAAAGAAACCCGCAGGTAAGGACTGTTCCACCACTGGATGCCTGCCATCTACCACCATAATCTCCCGTCCTGGGACTATTTCAGGACGACAGTAACCTTGAAACACCGCCAACTCAGCTAAACCACACAGCACATCCGCCGCCGCCACCGCCCGAGATAGCTGGCGAATTACATCCGCTTGTTTACCTACCTCTTCCCGCAAGGTTACAAAAATCTCGTACTCCAACTGATTTAAATCATCCCGTGCGGTTAAAATTCTGGCTTCCCTTTCCTTCAATTCTGGGGTAATGTAGCGTTCTTCATTGGTTAGGGTTTGCTTGCGGATATAATTTTCGGGAACTAAATCGGCTTTGGAGCGGGAAATACTGATATAGTAACCAAAGGTTTTGTTAAATCCTACCTTTAAATTGGTAATTCCCGTCCGTTCTCGCTCATCAATTTCTAAATTGGCAATCCATTGTCTATCGGACTCCACCATTGCCCTTCTTTCATCCAATAAGTTATCAATTCCCCCACAAATTAATCCCCCTTCTTTGATGTGGATTGGTGGCGACTCGACTATGTAACCCCGAATTTTGCTGCCTAACTCTGATAATACCGATGGCACTTTTTGTAAAGTCTTCAGAAAAGGAGAGTTAGCTTCATCCACCAAATAAGCTAGTTCTGGCAACTTCGATAGGGAATCTGCTAGAGCCACTAAATCCCTGGCATTTGCAGTGCCCGCACCAGCTCTGCCTGCCAGACGTTCTAAATCGTAAATTTGCTTGAATAAATGCCGTAAATCTTGCCTTAAGGAAGTATTTTCCACCAACTCTGCAATGGTATCTTGCCTGGCTTGAATACCCTGAATATCTAGTAATGGTTGCAATAACCACCGGCGTAAAGCCCTTCCCCCCATGGCGGTGCTGGTTCTATCCAAGGCCCATAACAAAGAACCATGGAAGCTACCATCGCGGATGGTTTGGGTAATTTCCAGGTTACGACGGGTTTGATAATCTACAATCAGGAAGTCAGTGATAGTGTAGGTACGCAAGGGCTGGAGGGGGATAGAAGTTTCCTTTTGAGTCTCAGATAAATATTCTAAAAGGCCCCCTGCTGCCCTCACTGCCAAAGGGAGATGCTCGCAACCCAAACCTTCTAAGGAACCGACTTGAAATTTGTGTAATAATCTTGACTTTGCTTCTCCCAAGGAAAAGGGAATTTGCGATCGCAATGCATAGCAAAATGAGGCTGGCAAACATTCGGGTAATTCCTCTGATTTTTCCCCTGGACGCAAGAAACTACCTAAATTGGGGGCATTGATGGGAAATAATATCTCTGCTGGCTGTAAGCGCATCAATTCTTGGGTAAGTAATTCCCAGCCACTTTCTTGGGTAGTTAAATATTCCCCCGTGGAGATATCTGCATAGGCCAAACCCCAATTATCCCTAGCAATTACCACAGCCGCTAAGTAATTATTGTGACTTGCCTTGAGCATTCCATCTTCCAGCAAAGTTCCTGGGGTAAGGATGCGGGTTACTTCCCTGCGTACCAACCTCCCCGCAGCTTCTGCAGCAGTTTCCACTTGATCACAAATTACCACCGCATAGCCCTTTTCTACTAACTGGGTGGCATGACGTTCCCAAGCATGGTGGGGGACACCAGACATGGCTACCCTTCCTTGATCCCCTGCTTGTTTGCTCGTGAGGACAAGCTCCAATTCCTGGGCTAATATAACAGCGTCTTGGAAATAGCATTCAAAAAAATCTCCTACCCGATACAGCAATATTGCATCGAGGTGCTGGTGTTTTATCTCGACGTAATGCTGGTACATTTGACTGAGCTTACTTACGTCTACCTCTCGGGTGTCGGAGATAATATTATTGCTATTGTTGGAGTTGTTAGCAGGGGAGGATGCAGAGTAGGAAGCCGCCATAGATGCCTGGTAAAGAATGCAAGCTGACAAAATATGATGATATCGCGTTATCACAGGTATTTGACACTCTGCGCTCCCAAGAGAGGCAGATTCTTTAAGACTTGCTTAAAAGGAATAGTCAAGTATTCCCCTAGACGCTCAAAACAGTTATCAATAAATCAATACTGCAATCGCGCTTACTTTCAATTTTTGTTGCTTTCCGAGTCCACCACAATGCCAGTTTGGTACGCTCAACATCCCGCCATTACTTGCTCGTCTAGTCGTCTCTCACTTCGGGAGTCGGTTCTTCGTCGCAGGGATTTCTCCTTACTAGGATGCATCTACACGTAGATGGTTATTCTTACTTGCTATAAAAATTTTATCACAGCAGATAAATCTGCCCATCACTTTTTCACCCTGTCTTAAAAGAGCAGGGCGTAACCCCGCTCCCGGATATTTTACCTGTATGCTGTTTCCAGTTATATTTATGTTTGTTTAATTTTTGTCCCTTCTCCTTTGGACGGAGCAAAGGGGAGCATTAGCTTGAGGCAGAGGTAAAATTTATTACTTATTACTTATGACTTGAGATAGGGATGCTCGTCTTAGCTTTCCATTGGAGATTATTCAACAGGAATACGGTTTTCAGTTATATTTTTTGTGCGGAACTAGTTATAGCAATGTAGGGTTTAGTTAATGGTTTCTAGTAAAATTATTATTTTTGATTGTGATAGCACCCTCAGCAGCATTGAAGGGATTGATGAATTAGCTCGCATAGCCGGGGATGGGGTGCGTCAACAGATTGAAGAGATGACAAATGCAGCTATGGAGGGAAAAATTCCCCTGGAAAGCGTGTTTGCCAAACGACTAGAAATTATTAAACCTACCCTAGAACAAGTTACCAACATTGGTAAATTATATATCCAGACAGTGGAGCCAAGTGCATTATCTGCGATCGCAACCCTGAAAGAAAGAGGGTGGTTGCCCATTATTTTAAGTGCTGGCTATGTACAAGGGATTCAACCCCTAGCTCAATATTTGGGAATTGAGTCCATAGAAGCTGTACCACTGATATTTAATCCAGATGGAAGTTATCAAGATTTCCAGCGCAGTTATCCAACGACTCGCTCTGGAGGTAAACTGGAGATTGTCAACAAAATTCGCAAGCAATATTCTCCTAGTCTTATAGTAACCGTGGGCGATGGTGTCAGCGATTTAGAAACCAAACCAGGGGTGGATATGTTCATCGGATTTGGACGTTACGCTGTGCGAGCAAAGGTGAAAGCACAAGCAGATTATTTTATTCAAGATTTGGCGGAAATTTTATCCATAATCCCCAGTTAACAGGGAACAGGGAACAGGGAACAGGGGACAGGAGACAGTTTGGGCTTCTTTTTTCTATTATTTTTATAAGCAAAAATTGACAGATGCAAGAATTTTCGACCTAAAATCCTAATTCCCTTGTACGCCCCTCCCCAATAAATAGCCTCAAAGGATTGATAAATCAATGTTTTATAGTTATTCAGCCGCACCCTAAGTAAAAAGTGGCGTTGCTAAATTGTAATATGAACTTGAAAAATCATATATCTTAAACTCTTGTTCTCTGCGCCTGGAGCACCTGGAGCGTGAGACAAATTCATATCTTGATTCAGCAACGCCTAATATCATGTCCGGCTAAAGACTTATCATTAAGACTGCAAGGGGGCAGGCTTCGGCCGTGAGCTCAGCCGAACGGGCGCAGGGGGGAGAAGAGTTTTGGTGATTTTTGCATAGATGGCAATATCATAAGTAATCAAGCGGACATGATATAACAAGT
>JASJCX010000136.1 GCA_030065255.1 Calothrix sp. MO_167.B42
GTCCGCTTGAACACTTACGATAAAAGTAACGCTGAGATTTTTAAATATAAAGAATCTGGAGATTTTATATCGTAACTAATTACCCGGACATGATATCACCCCTGAATCGCCAGCAGTATCCTTATTAAGGAGAGGGTGCCGCAGGCGGGTGAGGTTTTATAAGTATTCATCCGCACATGATATAAGGGACTGGCTCACCGCTGTTGCGTCTAATGCGTGAAATAAATTCATACCTGGATTCAGCCATGCCTATTTTTCCCAATTATTGGTGTAAGGGATTGTTCAGAAGAAAAATCCCTTAGTGCTTTACATCAAATTTTAGAGGCACTCAGTTTAATTACATCACGCAAGCGAGTGATAACAAAAGGCTTATCCAAATAAGATAATAAAGCCCCAGCCTTTGGACCCCTTTCTTTCCCTACAAAAGACAAATATATGGCTTGAAAGGCACCAGCAGGTTTAATTTCTAATTCTTTTGATGTAGAAAATAGAGTAGTTTGTAACTCTTCACCTTCCCATTTTTCTACTTGTTCCAGATTTTCTGCTAACTTCTCTAGGTAAGAAACCTGCTCTGGAGATAAATCCTGAACCTTATCTGGAACTTGCTCTAGATAAATCACCAGCTTTTCTTCTTCATCTGCATAATCTTGCAGCCACTTTTGAGCAGCAGCAATCCGTTGATTGATGATTTGCCAATCAAACTCACTTAAGGTTTGAGGACTGCGTTTGGCTATTTCTTCGGTGATATCAAGGTGGGGAATTTGTAATAAAGAAATTAAAGTACTAAAATCAAAGGAATTATAGGGTTTAATTTCATCACCAATCTGAGCATAAAACAAAGGCATCAAATCTTTAGTCAATTCCCCATTCTCGGCTTGAGCCTCAGGAGTATCTGCATACTTGTCAATTAATGTATCGTAGTCCCGTAGCAAGCGAGTAATAGTTTCATAATTGGGAGCAAAGTTGATCACCGTTCGTGGTTGAGTACGCAACATTAAAAAGCGCAATAACTCAGGGGGAAGTAGTGATGCAATTTCCTTGGCGCTGGAACCAACACCTTTAGAAGAACTCATTTTAGTGCCATTCACCAAAATAAATTCATAACGGGAGTGGAATGGTGGTTGTTTTTTTAATACTTTACGACAGATAGCATTTGCCACATCCCTAGAACCACCTTTTTGAGAGTGATCCTTTCCAGCCATTTCAATGGTTACACCCAATACATTCCACTTAGCGACCCATTCTACTTTCCAGGGCAATTTTCCATTACCATCAAAAGGAGAAACCCAACCAGAATGGCCACAACCTTCTACCCAGTTAGTAGCATCTGGCTTACAAGTATAAAATACTTCTGAACCATTATAGTCTGTAACAACTGTGGTGGCTATCTTGCCGCACTTTTCACAAATAACTTGAAATGGATACCAGTTATCGGGACGTTCAGCCTTACTTACTTCTTTATAAGCTTCCCTGACTAAGTGAGCATTATTGAGGAAAGTATCAATATAGTTGTTGAGTTTTCCAGAACGGTATAAATCCCGCAAGTAGTAAACTTCTGGTTTGACTCCTAAATACTCAAAAACTTCCAGGAATTCCCCCATAAAATATTTAGCGTAATCGGTAGCTGTATCTTCTGGAGAAGGTACATTACATAAAGGATAGCCAAGGTAAGGAGAAAATTTTTCTTGATTTAGGTACTTGGGAACGGTATCAAGTGCGTCGTAGTCATCAACACCATACAAAAATTTTACGGGCTTGCCTGCATGTTTTAAGGCACGGTAAATCACGTCATGTATAACGACACCCCTTAACGAGCCTACGTGTACTCTACCTGAGGGGGTTTTTGAATCATTAACTATCTCTATTTCGTGACCTTTTGCATCAGCAGCGATTTTGTCAGCCCAAAACATTTTTTAACATCTATACTTTACGGTCTCTTTATTTTAAGGGAACTGCCAAAAATAAATTATGCAATTTTTGCACTCATACCATTTCTTTGTGAGACTGCACTAAATTTCTGAGCGAAAAATAAACATGGATACAAGCCCCAGTATTTATCCGTGGAGAAAAACAAAGTATCTTATCATTATTTCAAGCCCCTGGCTTTAGACATGGGGTCAATCCAAAATCCAAAATCCAAAATCCAAAATCCAAAATTGGTTGACTCTCCTGTTTCCTTCTTTCTTCTTGGTGCACGTTTGGACGGGCACCGGATGCCCATCCTACAAGAGCTGTAGTTCTCGGTGGGCAATGCCCACCCTACTTTTTTACTAAGCAATAATATGGGAACTATTAGTAGTTGCCAGGGCTTCCACTAAACTACGTACAGCTGCAATCATTGCCACTTCGCTGTTGAGTTGGTTGATGGCAGAACCGACACCCACACCAGCTGCACCAGCTGCGATCGCTAGGGGTGCTGTGACGCTAGAAATACCAGAAGCACACAGCACAGGTATTGACACTGCACGACTAATCTCGTAAGCTGCGGCTAGGGTGGGGGATGCTTTTTCTATTAATCCCAAGGTTCCAGAGTGGGTTGGTTGGCTACTAGTACCACCTTCGGTTTGGATAATATCAGCACCAGCCTGTACCAGTTGTTCTGCTAACTGCACTTGTTGATCTAAGGTGAGAATGTGAGGAACGGTAACAGAAAGGCAAGTATCAGGAAGGAGAGCGCGGGTTTGCTCTGTCAAGGCTAAAACTTCATCTGCCTCAAATTTCCGTCCTTGGGCATAAAAACTATCGAAGTTACCAATTTCAATTAAATCAGCACCAGCTGCCACCACAGGTAAAAATTTCTCTGGTTCTACTGCTGATACACAAATGGGTAGATTTGTCAAACTTTTAGCTAATTTTACTAAGCTTGGTTTTGCAGCAATATCGACAAAGGTTGCGCCACCATGATGTGCAGCGTTAATAGTGGCGGCGACACTTTGAGGATCGAAGTTATTCAAGCCGCTAATTACTTTCAGGACTTGGCGGTTGTTAAATGCACTTATAAGTGCGGGATGCATGGTCATAGTTTTGATTTTGAAGCTACGCAAATTAGGATTATTCTACCGCCACAGGGCGATGGAATTTTGGATTTTAGATTTTAGATTTTGGATTTTAGATTTTAGATTGAATCTCCTTGACTCCGCAGGGAGAAACCCCACCCTAGCTCTAACTGTCAACCGTCAACCGTCAACCGTCAACTACCAACTATCAACTATCAACTCCCTTACTTCCCAAGCACTTTCACCAAGCCAATGCCACCAAAATACAGTCCTAATACTGCTCCAGCTAACAGGCTTTGGGTGAGGGGATCGGTAGAAGGAGTGAGTATAGCTCCCAAAACCACTGCTCCCACAATAATGTAACGCCAACCGGAAATCATGGTGTCAGAAGAAACTATGCCTAGAGAGCCTAGTAATAGTTGAATAATTGGAATTTGAAAGGCTAAACCAGTACTGAAAAGTAACAACAGTACAAATTCAAAATATTT
The DNA here is from genome assembly GCA_030065255.1 of Calothrix sp. MO_167.B42. GTDB lineage: Bacteria > Cyanobacteriota > Cyanobacteriia > Cyanobacteriales > Nostocaceae > Calothrix_A. The sequence continues at coordinate 3,485 of JASJCX010000136.1, forward strand.
ATCAATCGACCATGATTGCTCTACTACCCCTGCACCATAGTTAATAAAGAACTTTAAGGCAGCAGGAATAAGTAACAGGTAGGCAAACACCAACCCACCAAAGAATAGTACACTAGAACCCAAAACAACGGGTGCTAATAAGCGACGTTCCCGGAAAGTCAGTCCAGGAATGACGAACTGGATAATCTGGTAAAGAATGAAGGGACTAGCAAGGAGTAAACCGCTATATCCTGCTACCTTCAAGGAAACAAAGAAATATTCCCCTGGGGCTAGTTGCAGGAATTTAACTCCCTGTGCTGGTATTTCCAATAGCTGGACGATGGGTTTGACAGCAATAAAACAACCAATCATCGCCACAACTACAGCAATTAGAGCATAGAAAATCCGCATCCGCAGTTCTTCTAGATGCTCAAACATGGACATTTCTACTTCACCTGGCAATTCATCCAGAGGATCGTTGTCTGGGTAGTTATCTTCTTCTAGATCAATTACTGTATCTATATCTTGTGAAGGTGGCATGGGTTAGCTATTAGGCATTACTTCTTATACTATTTTATCTGGATAGGCAACGGTCAGGGACTTTTTTGATTAAGTCCGTCATTTTTGTCCGGTTAGCACAGGGTTTTATCTGCATAAGTTAGTAGGGCAGAAATTTTTATAGTAAGCAACCCCATCTTAATTGACGATGGGATTAATCAATGCGTATTAATTGAATATAATTTTTTGTTGAATTAACTTAATCCCAATCATACAGTATTGGGGCTTGGCGTGGCTCTCTTTGGGAGCATTGTTGCAAAGATGAGGCGATAATTAAAGTACTAAAATAATAATATCTTGATTATTAATTGTCTGTTCTCTACCTTTTGCCATATATTATGCCATTTGCGGCTAATTATGTGCGGATACTATCTACAAACTATTAATCACTAAATTCTAGGAGTCATGAGATATGAATGGGAAAATTTATTTAGGATTGGTAACTTTACCTATGTTACTGTTGAGCATGGGCAATAGTTTTTTTTTCTATACTCAACTATTAAATAACGAGATAAATTCTCTAACGGCACAGCCAAAACACTGGCAAACCCAGGTAGTAGCTTCACGCAACGAAGATAGATGGCAGTGTTTGCGTTCTGGCAGGTGTACAAATTAAGCAAATCTACGAAATTTTTATCCGGAAGAAATTATTATTACTAATTTTGTGATACACATTTTAGTACAAATTTTATTTTTATCCATATAGAAAATTTACGAATATAAATACCCGGGACTAATTTGATTCCTAGGTAATTGTTACAAAAGTTTAATGGGTTGGGTTTATCTATTTCACTTAAATGCTAATTCATGCCATGCTCTAACTGAAAAATGCTTTGCATGAATAAAAATCATGATATTAAATCACTAAATACCAATTGAGAATCAAATAACCTAGATCGGAACACTTATCATACCAAAACAAGTGGAAAAGTGTCCGGAAATATACTAGGTTATTTTGTATTTGAAGTGAAGTACACAAATTCATAATCATCACTAAATTACATTAATAACAATATAGTTATCAATTGATTGTTAGCCTGCAAATTTCCCCGCACGAGGTGGATTAACTATGCTCTTAGATTTAGAAAAATTTTATCAAGCGTGTAATCCCAGCAGACCTTTAATCATTGGAAATGCTGCGGACCGCCGATATTATATTGATTTTGCTTCGGTGCGGGGTGGTAAAATGATTGGGGCTTTACAACGCACTATTACGCGCATTTCCCCAGAAACCCCCACTTGTCAGTTGTTCACGGGACATATTGGCTGTGGTAAGTCCACTGAATTGTTACGGTTGAAGGCTGAGTTGGAACAGAAGCAATTCCATGTGGTTTACTTTGAGTCCACCCATGTGTTGGAAATGGTGGATGTGGATGTAACTGATATTTTCTTGGCAATTGCTGGACAGGTGAGTGAAAGCTTGGAGGCGATGCAAATTCGTTTGCATCCTGGGTATTTTCGCAATCTATTCACAGAAATCAAGGATTTTTTGCAAACACCCCTAGATTTGGATGTGGGGGCGGAATTATCTGTGGGAATTGCCAAAATTACGGCGAAAACGAAAGAAAGTGTCCAATTAAGGCGGCGATTCCGGGATTACTTGGAACCAAGGACAGAGAATCTGTTAAAATCCATTAATCAGGAATTGCTGGCTAAGGCAAAAACGGAACTGCAAGCCTTGGGTAAGAAGGGACTGGTGGTGATTGTAGATAATTTAGATCGGGTGGGAATTAGAACTTTACCTTCTGGACGTTCCCTACCGGATTATCTATTTATAGATCGAGGAGAGCAATTACGCAAGCTCAATTGTCATGTTGTTTATACTATCCCCCTATCTTTAACTTTTTCCAACGATAGTGCGGAATTGCAACACCGTTTGGGGGGTGGGGTGGCTCCCAAGGTATTACCCATGATTCCCGTGCGGTTGCGCTCTGGGGCGGTGTATCCCCAGGGATTGGAATTAATGCGCCAAATGTTGTTAGCCAGGGCTTTTCCTGACATTAATCCCGAAAACAGGTTAAATTTAATTGCAGAGGTGTTTGATAGTGTGGAAACCTTAGATAGGCTATGCCTAATTAGTGGGGGTCATGTACGCAGCTTTTTAGGTTTGCTATTTGACTGCCTGCGGGAAAAAGATCCACCATTTGAACGTCTGTTTTTAGAACGGGTAATTCGGGAACACCGGGATTATCGAGCCAAGGCAATTACTGATGATGAATGGGAATTAATTTTTCAAGTTGTGCAACAACAAAAGGTTAGGGGTGATATAGAATACCAAGTATTACTGCGTAGTTTGTTTGTGTTTGAATACTGGGACCATCAGGGAACTTGGTTTTCCGTTAATCCATTTCTGGCAGAAACAGAGAAATTCCAATCATGGCTAGACAAAGTTCACCAGAAAGTATTGTAGAGCATAACGAACGTTCCCTAAAGAGGTTAGGACGAGCGATCGCTTTTTCTGATGGTCAATTTTCCCTGGTGTTGGTGCGTTGTAATTACCATTGTTTGCGTCGGCATATTTTACAACAATTACAGGCAGAGTATTTACCTAACCACCACATTCAACAGGTAACTGTCCCCCCCCATGTCAGAAGTCTTTACAATACCATCCATGTCCGGCTCAAATCCCAGCAACCTTCTGCTCTGATGGTATTGGGTTTGGAGTCGGTGGATGCCCTGGATGATTTACTCAGTAGCATTAATCAGGTACGAGATGAGTTTCGCAAGCACCATTCATTTCCCATGGTTTTGTGGGTTAATGACCAGGTATTGGGTAAATTACGACGTTTAGCTCCAGATTTTGCTAGTTGGGCAGCGACTCCCATTCGGTTTGAAATGACGACTGGGGATTTGTTGCAATTTCTGCAAGAAGAAACGAATGCTCTATTTGGAAATATTCTCAAAGTTAGTACTGCCCACACTGGGGAGGTAAAAATCCCGGTTGTTTCCCCACAAATACAGGGGAGAAAACAATTTTGGTATCGTGATAGTGATGAGTTTTCTTGTGCTATCCGGGATTTAAATAGTCGCGGTATTAACCTAGAACCCCATTTAAATGCGGATTTAGAATTTGTTTTTGGTTTAGATAATTATATAAGCGATCGCATCACCGCAGCAACGTCACATTTTCAAGCTAGTTTACAATTTTGGCTGCACCAGGTGGATGGAGGCGTATTAGCGAAATGGGATAGTGGCAAGAATTATAATTTTTCCTTTCCTCCCCATCCCCCCGTGCCTTCATCTCCCCACCTTTTACGTCAGGGAGTATTACTTTTTTACATTGGCTTGTGTTACTTTCGTCTGGCAGAAAGACATGATTCTGATAACCGTCACCATTGGCAAGAGGCAAAGTCTTACTTCCAACAATGCTTGCAAGTGTTTAGTAATGCCCAACGCCAGGATATTGTAGCTCAATTTATCGATCGCTTGGGGGAAGTTTTACAACAGTTGGGGGATTGGCAAGATTTACAGCAGTTGGCCGAGGAATCCCTGGATTTACATCAGGTTTATGGTAGCCATATTCAACTAGCTTGCGACTATGGTTTGTTGACAGAAGTAGCTATAAATGAGTGTAACTGGAAACAAGCAAGTCAATTTGCCCGCATTGCCCTGTGGAGACTAGCTGAATCCCCAGATAATCAAGATACAGAACACAGTTTATTCCCCCTACTGTTGGCACAAATGTATCGTTTGATGTTGGCATGGGCACAACAGCATTCAGGTGAGGAAAAACTTGCTACCCTCAATTTAGCAGAAGCTCGGCAAACTTTAACTACTGCCATCATAGACAGCGACTATAGATACGATGCCCATCGTTATATCCGGCTATTACGTAAATTGCGTTCCCTATATTTCCAGGCTGGTTGTTATTTAGAAGCGTTTACTATCCGCCAGCAACGGCGCTCCGTGGAACAGCAATATGGTTTTCGTGCCTTCATCGGTGCGGGGAGATTACAACCCCAACAGCAGGCAACTAACCCTGTGTTAAATTCACCTTTGGGGGTGGGTAGTGTTGCTTTGGAAATTTGTGCTTCTGGCAGGCAAAGGGATGTGAAGCAATTAATTGGTAAAATTAGCCGCCCAGCCCAGAAGTTAACAATTATTCACGGCCCTTCCGGGGTGGGTAAAAGCTCTACGGTGACGGCGGGTTTAGTACCCGCCCTGCAAAACCGGGCTTTGGGGGATCAAATTGCCATACCCGTTGTCTTACAAGTTTATACTGATTGGATACGAGGATTAGGTATTGCTTTATCAACAGCCATTGCTGATAGTAAGGGAGAAATGGAAACTGATATTCCTCCCTATCCTGCCACTCCTTTAACCACAGCAGGGATACTAGATATATTGCGGGACAATGCCCAGAATCACCTGATAACTGTGTTAATTTTCGATCAGTTTGAGGAATTTTTCTTTAGCAATACAGATAGAAAGGAAATAGAACAGTTTGACTTATTTCTATGTGATTGTTTGCAAATTCCCTTTGTTAAGGCTCTGTTTTCCTTAAGGGCAGATTATCTATATCGGTTACTGGAATTGAATCATTTAATGGCATTGGAGCCAATTAATCAAAATATCCTCGATAAAAATATTCGCTATCAATTAAACAATTTTTCTGTCCAGGATGCCAAGAATGTGATTCAATGTTTGACAGAGCGTTCCCAAGTTCATTTAGAACCAGAGTTAGTTGATGCTTTGGTGGCAGATTTATCTGCGGAGTTGGGAGAGGTACGCCCCATTGAACTACAGGTGGTAGGCAATCAACTACAAGATAATCGAATTACTAAGTTATCACAATACGAATTATATAAACACAATAAATTAATTGAACAATATATTAGGGGACTAATTGCTGATTGTGGTCCTGAAAATGAGCGGGCTGCCTTATTAGTTTTATATTTATTAACAGATGAAAATCGCAAAAGGCCATTTAAAACTAAAGCAGAAATAGCCACAGAATTAGCAGACTTTGAAAATACCGAACAATTAGATTTAGTCTTAGAAATACTAGTGCATTCTGGATTAGTAGTTCTGTTTCCTGATGTCCCAGAACGCTATCAATTGATTCACGATTATTTGGTAGATTTAGTTCGCTACCTGCAACAAGGGGAATCAACCCTGCAAACCCAACTAAATCAACTCCGAGAAGCGGTGAAGTCTCGGGAAGCGGAAATTGCAAAAATTAATAGTGAATTGCGACAAAAGAAACAGCAAGTCAAACTATTAGATAGTTTAGATACTTCCCCCCAAAAAGGTTTGGATTTGTTAGCAGAATTAAAAGAACTGCGAAAACGCAAAGAACTCAGCCAAATAGAAATCCAACGCCTAGTAGCTCAATTGCAACAGCAAAAACTAGAAGCAGAACTAGCTGACAAAGAAAAGCAACGCATTGATGAAGCGAGAATCAACAAATTTCTCAAAATAATTTTAACAGTTTCCGCGATCGCTATCATAACATTAACCGCATCCATCACCATGGCAATTTATCAATGGCGACAGGCATTAATTAGTGCCAGTCAAGCGGCTAGTGCATCCAGTGGCGCATTATTTGCTTTGGATAAGGATATTGATGCTTTGAAATCTGGTTTAAAAGCCGGGAAAAAACTCCGAGGAGCATTTTTACTAGACGCACATACCCAAGAACAAGTCATGACTGCTTTATATCAAGTAGTATATGGCATGAAAGAACGCAACCGTTTAGAAGGACATACTTCGGAAGTCAATAACGTAAGTTTTAGTTCTGATGGTAGTTTGATTGCCTCTGGCAGTGCGGACAATACAATTAAATTATGGCAATCCGATGGCAAATTACTCCATACTTTCACCGGACATAGTAAAAAAGTCAACAGCATTAACTTCAGTGCCAACGGCCAAACCATAGTTTCCGGGAGTGCAGATAACTCCGTGAGAATCTGGAATCTAGATGGTAAGTTACTCAATACCCTCTGGGGACATACGGATATAGTTAATAGTGTTACTTTTAGCCCGGATGGAGAAAAAATAGCCTCGGCAAGTACGGATAAAAGCATCAAAATTTGGAACCGGAATGGTAATTTACTCAGAACCATCTCTGCCCATGAAGAGCCGGTGAGAAGCTTGGCTTGGTCTGGTGATGGTAAAATTATAGCTTCCGCTAGTACGGACAAAACCATTAAACTCTGGGATGCTAATGGTAAATTACTCCATACCTTATCCGGTCATCAAGATACAGTATTACAGGTAAATTGGTCACCTGATGGTAAAACTTTAGCTTCCGTAAGTTTAGATGGTGCCATCAAACTGTGGAATCGCTCTGGTAAATTAATATACAATTTTCCCAAAAATAATCATGGGCTAACAACAGTCAACTTTAGTCCCGATGGCAAACATATTGCTTCGGCAAGTACGGATAAAACCATCAAAATTTGGACATTAAAAGGGAAACTAGTAGATACCCTCAAGGGCCATGGGGATTGGATTAATAGTATTATGTTTAGTCCCGATGGTACTACCTTAGCTTCCGCTAGTGGAGACACAACTATTAAACTGTGGCGTTGGCAAGATGTGAGACTGCAAAGGCTCAAAAGCCATAGTCAAAGGGTAAATAAAGTCAGCTTTTCCCACACAGGTAAACTTCTGGCTTCAGCCAGTGGAGATACAACCGTCAAACTGTGGCAACGAAATGGTAAATTACTCAAAACATTATCGGGACACCAACAAGCGGTGTGGGATGTGGCTTTTAGTCCCGATGACAAAATCATAGCTTCAGCCAGTGGAGATACAACAGTTAAACTGTGGCAGCGAGATGGTAAACTGCTGAGAACCCTATCTGGTCATGTAAAAGAAGTTTTAGGGGTTGCTTGGTCAAAGGATGGAAAAACCATTGCCTCAGCCAGCAGTGATGGCACCCTGAAGCTGTGGAATGCCAATGGTAAACTGTTGAATACTTTATTTGGACATGAGGATGCTGTCAACTGGGTGAGTTTTAGTCCCAATGGTGAATTACTCGCTTCCGCCAGCGATGATAATACGGTGAAAGTTTGGAAACGGAATGGGGAATTACTCTATACCTTCAGACAACACCAACGCCCAGTATATAGTTTAACTTGGTCCGCAGACGGTAAAACCATCGCTTCCGCCAGTATTGATAGTATGGTGAAACTGTGGACATTGGATGGTAAAATAGTCAGGAACTTCACCAAAGATGGCGATCGCTTTACCAGTGTCAGTATTAGTCCTGATGGTAAATCCTTAGCAGCTACAAGCGATGATGGAGTAAGGTTGTGGAGTAGTGATGGTAACTTGTTGTTGACGTTGAAGGTAAAGGACAATCAATTTACCAGTGTTAGTTTCAGTCCCGATGGTAAAATCCTAGGAATTAGTAGCAGTGCAGGCTCAGTAATTTTACAGAACTTGGCAGATTTAAAGTTAAATAAATTGCTGAATATGGGCTGTACTTGGTTGGAAGATTATTTGGGGAATAATTCTAAAGTTACAGGGAGCGATCGGGATTTATGCAGGGGGAAGTGATGGATGTGAATGAAGTATTTTCACCAAGGTTGGATAAAGTTTGGAGAAGTATTAGTCCTAAGCATCAGCAGTCAGTATTGATTCAAATGTTATGAGAAGATCCTTTGGCGTAAATAATGGGTGATCTGGCAGAACATGATCAATGATATATGTAAGGAGTTTGCCGTCTTGGTGATGACGACGCAGTTGGGGTATAGCATTCTTGATTGATTTTTCTAGTGCATGTCCTTGATAATGTAAGTATTTCTGGGATACTTGTAGTTCTAAGCCACTAAGATAAGAAATTTTTTCTCTACAGCTTTCCCCTAATTTATCAACTCCTAAGACTTTAGATTGAATAATATCAATAGCAGATTGCAATTGAAATATATCCAATTTAGCGAGGTTAGTGTAGGAGCTTACCGAAATGCCAAAATCTTTTGCTAGAGATCGATCTTCTCGAATGGCTGCACACAATACCAGTAATGGATCAAGAAGGCAATTTTCTATTGCATAACGTAAACCATACGATAAAACAAATACCCTATTATTAGGTAAGTTTGTTAAATCCCAATCAACTAATCCAAAAACAGTTTCGTTTCCAGCTTCAGATAGCTTTTCTGTAAGCGTGTAAACTTGACTACAGCCCGTATTTTCTGTAGTACCATTAGGATTTTTTTTACCCACGCCAATAAACTCAATATATCGATCTGTAATCTTCATATGTCCATAAAGATCGCCAAAAAGACGATGATATCGCTCAGCATCTTTCTGATCCTCAACAAATACCTGTCTCTTGCCGTGAAACGAAATTGACAAGGCTGGTATATCTTTAGTCAGCAAGTCAATCGCTTGTCGCTGCGATACCTTCTGCAATCCTGGTGTACCCTCTTGCATGACATACACTGATTCTGGAGGAGCTACTGCAATAGTAGATGGAGAGTGAGTAGTCATGATTACATAAATATTAAAGTTATTTACGAGAGTTTCTATGATGGTATTTAGAAGCAATCTACTTCGCGAAGGATGAAGAGGAGCATCAATTTCGTCAAACAGTAGTATGCGAGGATAAGAAACAATCTGTCGTGTATCTTCTGCATAGTAAAGGCAGAAGGCGAAAGCCATTAGTATCTGTTCACCTGACGAAAGATGTTCAAAACGAATTTCTGCATTGTTCCCTTTCTTCTTCAGAATAGGCAAATATGCAGAATATCCGTAAAGTTCTGGATGGTTAATACTGAAATCGAGGTTAGCAGACTCTAAGATTTCATTAATGAAATCCCAAGGAGGCTTTCCATACTGTGCTTCAAAATCTTCATCACTGAGAGGTTGAGCTTTCTCATCACCCTTTCTAACAGCTTCTCGCTTTAAGACATTATGCTGTATTAGGTGGCGATAGGCAAGAAATAATTCTGCAAATGAATGTTGAAAGACATCTGTTTGTCCCCAACTCAAAGGAATTTCATCTAATTCTTTATCACTAAGCTGCCAAATGTGTTTATTAGTAAATTGAGCTGCATTCTCAAAAAAATCCTTTGCTTTTTGATTATTACCAAACCTATTAAGGGCATTTGTGGTAGCATTCTTAGCTACGTTCTCAATAGCTTGATATGCTGCATCTGCTTTTTGTTTGTCTCCTAATGCTTCAATAAGTTCTGATATCTTAAGTCTTGGAATATCCCTTGGATTATCCAATAAGTAGGAAGGAATGCCATGTTGTTTAGCAATATTAACTATACTTGACAAATATGGCTGAAGGTTATTTTCAAAGCTTGTTATGAATTGAGAACGCTGCACAAGCGTCTGATTAGAATCAACCTTTACAGAGTTATTGGGTATAAGTGTTTTCCAATCAAAATATCTAATTTCCTTTGAATAATCTGTTGCTAAATCAGTACTAATATCACCAGAACTGATTGCTTTCAATAGATGTGTTTTTCCAGAACCATTTACACCAGAAATTAACGTAAACTGGGGTAAATCAATGTCATCTAAACTTGTAATGGAAAGGTATGGCTTTACAAAAGATAGCTTCATTATATCCAGAATTAAAAGCAATAATTTTCAGCCTTTTGCTTTGAATTATTGAATGCAAAAAACAAACACAATCGACTCTAACTTATTATTTTGATAACGACTACTATACTGCGATCGCTATTCTCATACTATGACATGAAAATAGTGCGTTTATGGGATCGCCTACATCATGAGATGATTAAGCCATTTAGGAGAATCAAACAATGAGTATTACAATTCCTGATGAGATTCTAATAGCGACTCGCATGACTGAAACAGAAATGAAGCAAGAAATCGCCGTCATGCTATTTCAAAAAGAAAAGTTGACCCTTGCTCAAGCCAGCCGATTAGCAGGCATGAATAGCATTAC
>JASJCX010000137.1 GCA_030065255.1 Calothrix sp. MO_167.B42
GTGAGTTTAAATCCTAGTTTAACTGGGGGAACTAAGACTGGGGAACGTACTTGTGGGATTCCTCCTTTACATCCCCATTGGGTGGAGTTATTTGATTTAAAGAATATTACAATCCCGGAACGTAGCGGTTCTTTGAGCAATCAAACTGCTAAAATTCAAATCAGGTTTAGAAATACAAATGTTGGTTTTCGACCCTATGATTTGCGTCACGCCTATGCGATTCGCGGCCATAGATTAAGGGTTCCGATTAAGACGATGGCTGATTATATGGGCCATACGGTGCAGGAGCATACGAAAACTTACCAACGATGGATGAATGAAGATACTAATTTAGAAATATACCGGGAAGTGGTAATTCATCGACAAGGTACAACTAAGGAAGCTTTGAAGGAAAGGATTAGGGAATTGGAAGCGGAGAACTTGGCATTGAAGGCGGAGAATGAGACGTTGAAGGGGATATTAATTCGCCATCAATTATCGGGGATGGGATGATAAAAATTGATTCTTTGGATGTGTCATTGCGATCTGTAATGCCGCCAAATGCACTTTTATCGATTTGAATTAAATCGCCTTCAGCAGCATTGAAGTCTTCAATCACATCTATCTAATTGAGCAGCTAAAACGCCCAGATATTACGATGTCTCCTGTGTAGTTTTTTATGCGCTCGGTGCGCGAAGCGCACCATTGCTTGTGCCAGTTGCGTAAGTCCTGTGCCTTATTATTTAGTTTTTCTGCCATGTTTAACTTTATACTCAAATTATTTTCTCGTTAAATAATATTTTAATAACCTCTATCTAAACCTCAGTAAAAATACTTTTCCTTTGAAAGGATTATGTAAATTTATTTATTATTAAGCTATTTTTATTTCTTTTTTTAGTATTCTGGAGTACCTTATTAAAGAGAATATTTATTAATTTAACTGTTTTTTGTAATGGTCTTTTAAAGAACATGTGAACCAATTTTAAATAACATAAAATGTTTTTTTATTCACCTGGTTAAGTGCTCTAATTGATTTAGATAATCTTGGTTATAGCAGTGCCAGCCATTTTGAATTGGTTGAAGATAGGTAGGCGATAAGCTTTTTTATTTTGGTTGGATGAGTTTTTCAACTAGAACAGATACATAGGGAAATGCTAGCGGGGAAATAGTACCTGTAGTTATTGTGAGTTCGGTGGTATATTGCTTGTTTTGTAAATCTCGAAATACTCTTATTTCAAGAGTCTTCAGATTAACAAACCAATATTCAACAATCCCTGCTTCGGCGTAGATGTGTTTTTTCTCCTCTAAGTCTTTTTATAGGTAGTTACAGTCATTCAATGAAAGGATTTTGGATTTTGGATTTTGAGAAACAGCTTATCTGTTGTCTATTTTGGATTTACCGATTGACTCCATGTCTGAAGCCCGGAGGCTTGTATCTGTGTTTATTTTTCGGTCACGATGTTAGCAATTGGTGAATTAAGCAACTCAATATTGCACGCATAATCTAACTGCTTGTATTCTGCTCAAGCCAAGTAACTAAATCGGAGACATTCGAGAAACTTAGAAATTCTTCTCCCAACATTACAATATTAAACCAATTAACCTCTTGTTAATCTTAGGGAAAAATTAGTCATAAAATTTCTACAAAAAAAGATAAATAACAACATATTTATATCTCCGTTACTGAATGTTATTTGCTGGGGTATAGATGGGAAATATAAGTCACGTACTAAAGCTTTCGATGTTACTAAACTGGCAAATGACAAAATTATGGCTGATGATTTTATCACTCTGGGTAAACAAACTTACGCATCTCTCCAAGAGGAAATAATTGCGCTGCGCCAACAGGTTGCTAGTTTTCATGCAAAAACCCCAAAAACAGATGAATACCTGCTTAATGGTGTGATTCAAGCCAGTAATTATCTGTTGACGATGGATGATTTTGAGCAGTCTATTAATCGAGCTTTGGCTGTATTGGGGATGGCAACTAATACTGAATACATTTCTATTTGGGAATGCCATGCTCACCCATTAACTGAAGAACCTGTAATCAGTCAACGTTGGCATTGGGGCAATCTAGAACTAGATCATAGCCAATTACAGAATATCCATTGGGAAAAAGTAGCTTGTCAGGGTAATTACGTAACTAAATCAACGAAAATACTACCAGAATTACTGGGATTATCACTACAATCTCATGGTATAGAGACTTTGTTAATCATCCCTATGGCCATTGAAGGTAAGTTGTGGGGGATGATGACATTGGGGGAACCCCAAAATAATCAGCAATGGTCAGATGCTCAAAGGAATATTCTACACAAAGCTGGGTTGAATTTTGCTGGAGCGATCGCTCAAAACCAAGTTAAAGTTAAACTGCAAGAGTCGCAACAATTGCTACAACTGGTGATGGATAATGTTCCCCAGTTGATTTTCTGGAAGGATAGTAATTATACTTATCAAGGATGTAACCATAAAGGTGCTAAAATCACGGGTTTTAATTCTCCAGAAGGGATTGTTGGTAAAAGTGAAGATGATATGCCTTGGACTCCTGAGCAGGCACAATGGTATCGAAAATGCGATCGCCGAGTCATGGAATCTGGTCAAGCAGAATTGCATATAATTGAAACTCAACAACAGGCTGATGGGAAACAAGCTTGGCTAGATACGAATAAGATTCCCCTGCGGAATGGTAGGGGTGATGTGATTGGGGTTTTAATTACTATTGAAGATATCACCGAACGTAAACAAGCTGAGGAGAAGTTGGAGTTAATCCAGTTTGCTTTTGATCACATTACTGATACTGCGTTCTTAATTGAAGCGAATGGTTGTTTATCTTATGTGAATGCAGCCAGCTGCCGCAATTTGGGATATTCCCATTGCGAACTGATGAATATGACTATTTTTGATATTGATGTTGTATTTCTTGCGGAGTCTTGGTCATCCTATTGGCAAGAACTCAAGGAACTAAAATTCTTGACTTTAGAATCAGTTTATCGTACAAAAAATGGTCGAGAATTCCCTGTAGAAGTTAGCATTAATTATTTTGAATTTAATGGCAAAGAATATAATTATGCAATCGCCCATGATATCACTAAGCGCAAACAAACTGAAGTGGAACTCAGACGATTGAATGAGGAATTGGAGGGGAGGGTAGAGGAACGGACAAATCAATTACGTCAACAGGAAATCCAGTATAGGAGCATTTTTGAAGCTGTCAGTGATGGTTTGTCTATTATCGATTTAGAAACAGGGGTATCGGTTGAAGCAAATCCTGCAGCCTGTGCAATCCATGGCTATACCTATGAAGAATTCATTGGCAAGCATCCATCATCTTACATTCATCCTAGTTATCACTGTCTGCTAGAAGAATTTACTAGTGCTATCAAGGCTGGGGATGATTTGCGCTGTCAAGCTGTTAATGTGTGTAAAGATGGCAGTTTGCTGGATGTTGAGATAATGGGGACATCTTTTCTTTATAATGGTAAAACCCATGCCTTAACAATTATTAGAGATATTACCGAAAGTAAGCAAGCTGAATTATTGTTGCAAAATAGGGCAAAGCGGTTGCGTTCTCAAAATTCTGTTTTGAGTAATTTAACTAAAAGCAGGATTGTTAATCAAGGGGATTTACAATTAGTAGCACGGGAAATCACAGCTGCTACAGCTCGCTCTTTGAAGGTTGAAAGGGTTAGTGTGTGGTTGTATGATAGGGGTAAAACTTGTTTGCAGTGCTTAAATTTATACGAAGCTAAGTCTGGGCAGCACAGTCAGGGAACTGAACTTCTAGCTACAGATTATCCGACTTATTTTCAAGCTGTGGAAACAGAAGATATTATTGCTGCCCATGATGTGACTACAGATCCCAGAACCCGGGAATTTTCTGTGCGTTATCTAACTTCCCTCAATATCACTTCCATGCTGGATTCCCCAATTCGTTTCAACGGAGAAACCATAGGTGTGTTGTGTATTGAAAAGATGGATTTACCTTGGCAATGGTATCCTGAGGATGAAAGTTTTGCTCGCTCCATTGCAGATATCTTTACTTTAGCAATTGAAGCGAGTGATCGTCAAAGGGTTGAAGATGTGTTGCGGCAAAAAGAAGCCCAATACCGCAGTATTTTTGAAGCTGTAAATGATGGTATATTTATTCATGATTTAGATACTGGCAATATAGTGGCAGTTAATCCTGCTGCTTGCCAAATATTTGGCTATTCCTATGAAGAATTGCTAAATATCCATCCTATGGAGTTAATTCACCCCGATTACTATCAAGTATTTGCTAATTTTATCGATACTATCGGTCCAGGACATCAATTTTATAGTGAAGCTGTAGATGTACGTAAAGATGGTACTTTATTTAATGTCGAAACTTCTGGTAGTCTATGTATGTACCAAGGTAGGCACCATGGATTAGTTGTTGTTAGAGATATTAGCGATCGCAAGCAGGCAGAAATTCAATTAAAACAACAAGCCAAGGATTTGGAAAATGCTTTACACCAACTCCAGCGTACCCAAAGTCAGTTGATCCAAAGCGAAAAATTATCTTCCCTTGGTCAAATGGTGGCAGGTGTTGCCCACGAAATCAACAATCCCATCAATTTTATCCAAGGAAATCTTGTCCCCGCAATTGAATACATCCAAGATTTATTAGGACTCCTAGAACTTTATCAACAACATTACCCCAACCCTCCACAAGAGATTGAGGAGGAAGTTGAAGCCATTGATTTGGAATTTCTCAAAGTAGATATTGTCAAACTTATCAACTCTATGGAGATAGGAACCCAACGGATTCGGGAAATTGTTTTATCTTTACGTAACTTCTCCCGTCTGGATGAAGCAGAGTTTAAAGAGGTGGATATTCATGAGGGTATTGATAGCACTTTAATGATTTTACAGAATCGTTTAAAAGCAACCCCCGAGTGTCCGGAAATTTCGGTCGTTAAAGAGTATGGCTTTCTTCCTCCCGTTGAATGTTATCCTGGTCAACTTAATCAAGTATTTATGAACATCCTTGCCAATGCCATTGATGCTTTAGAGGAATACAATCAACAAAGAACTTACAATGAGATGATAGCCAATCCCAGTTACATACGTATTTATACAGATGTTATTGCCGATAATTGGGTAGCTATTCATATAAGTGATAACGGTGTAGGTATTATCCCAGAAACGCAGACAAAACTGTTTGACCCCTTCTTTACCACTAAAGATGTGGGTAAGGGAACTGGATTAGGTTTATCCATTAGTTATCAGATAGTAGTAGAAAAGCATGGGGGAAAACTTAGTTGTCAATCCACCCTTGGTAAAGGGACAGAATTTGCGATCGAAATGCCTATTGTCCAAGGATAATACGTCCTAGAACGGGAAATATGGGTAAAATTAGCTGGCAAAAAGTAAGAAATAAGTAAGAACCAAAAAACACATTAAATCTGATAACGCTTTATAGAAGAGAATTATAGATGGTAAAGCCGCGCAGGAACCTTGCCCAGCATTGGCTCAAAAGTGAAAAGGCCCTCGATGAGATTATTCAAGCAGCATCGTTTGAAAATTCTTTGAACGAAGCTCGCATTTTGGAAATTGGACCTGGTACAGGAATACTCACCCGTCGTCTTTTACCTTTGGTACAGTCCTTGGTAGCAGTGGAAATTGACCAAGATTTATGTAAATTGTTAGCCAATAATTTGGGTAAAAAAGAAAACTTCTTATTATTGCAGGGGGATTTCCTCTCATTGGATTTACCACCCCTATTAGTAGACTTTCCCCAATTTCAAAATCCCAGCAGGGTAGTTGCTAATATTCCCTACAACATCACCGGACCAATTATTGAAAAATTATTGGGGAAAATTTCTTGCCCCAACCCCCAACCCTATGAGTTAATCGTATTGTTAATTCAAAAAGAAGTTGCCCAAAGATTGGTAGCCAAACCAGGAACCAAAGCCTTTGGAGCATTGACAGTACGGGTACAATATTTAGCAGAATGCCACATGGTTTCCATAGTTCCAGCCAAAGCATTTTATCCTGCTCCTAAAGTAGATTCAGCCATCATTAGCCTGCGTCCCAGAAATATAGAGATACCAGCAAACAACCCCAAACAATTAGAAACAATAGTTAAATTAGGATTTGGGGCAAAGCGAAAAATGTTACGTAACAACTTACAATCAATTATAGAACGCGATCGCACTACCGAATTACTAGAGCAATTACATATAAATCCCCAAGCTCGCGCAGAAGACCTCAGCGTGCAACAATGGATCGCATTGAGTAATCATTTGTAAGTAGGGAGCAGAGGAAGACAAGGAGAATAAAGGATACAAGGGAGAAGTATTATTTATTTCTTTTACTTCCTCCTCATCACCTCATCACCTCATCACCTCATCACTCCCCCACCCCCCCCACTTCCTAAAAATGAACAGTTGTAGCCTAATCGCCCCGGCCAAAATTAACCTATACTTAGAAATAATTGGCGATCGCCCAGATGGGTATCACGAGTTAGCAATGATACTGCAAAGTATTGACCTTGCAGACCAAATAGATATACAAGCAAGTAGTATAGATAGCATTCGCGTGCGATGTAACCATCCTCAAATACCCACAGATAAAAGTAATCTGGCATACAAAGCCGCCGCATTAATGACAGCTGAATTTCCAGAAGCCTTCATCAAACATGGGGGTTTAAATATTAGTATCAACAAACGAATTCCCGTATCAGCAGGTTTAGCCGGTGGTTCCACCAATGCAGCCGCAGTTTTGTTAGGAATAGATTTACTGTGGAACTTGGGATTAACCCAATCAGAGTTGGAAGAATTGGGCGCAAGACTGGGCTCCGACATCCCCTTTTGCATCGCAGGGGGAACAGCCATCGCCACAGGTAGGGGAGAGCAACTAGCCCCCCTGCCCAGTTTAGACAACATATATATAGTATTAGCAAAGTACCGTAGCCTGGAAGTATCCACCCCTTGGGCATATAAAACCTATCGACAGAAATTCAGTGGTTCCTATATTCAAGATAGGGAAAGTTTAGCAGCAAGGGCAGCAGCAGTACACTCCGGAGATATGGTCAAAGGAATTTTACATAAAGATACAAAAGAAATCGCCCAACAGTTGCATAATGATTTAGAGAAAGTAGTATTGCCAGAATATCCACTAGTTTTACAATTGCGGGAAACTTTTGCTCAATCCGGTGCATTGGGAACAATGATGTCTGGTTCTGGCCCTAGTGTATTTGCATTATGCGAATCCAAACAACAAGCAGAAGAAATAAAATCCCATGTTAGGGAAATAATACCCGACCAAGACTTAGAATTATTTGTAACCAAGTTAATTACCCATGGCATTCACGTAGTCTCATCAACCTAATCTCTGAACACTGATTAAATGGATGACACTGATGACACGGATAATTGATGATCCAACAATTAACTCTTAACTCTTAACTCTTAACTCTTAACTCATTACTCGTAATCTCCCCATAGGCTTGCTGACACTGCTGATAATTATCAGATGAAATTGTCCGATCGCTAAAACACAATTGCTCGTGGGTAGTAATCAAGGTTTCATAGGGTTGGATTGGGGTTGCAGATAATTGTAATAGTTGCAAATATTCCCCATCTGTGCGGCTGGCTTTTTTGGGAATTACCTTAGTATCATGTAAGTATTGCAACGTTGCCAAATACAAACAACGACAAGCGTCTCCGTAATTACCCTGACGATAAAACTGCTGCGATCGCTCCAACCATTCAGCAACGGATACATTTTTGGGCTGGGTATCAGTAGTATTATTATTTTTATTATTAACTTTAGTGAACTGAGAATAAATGTAAGGGCTAAATTCTTGCCATAATTTCCCAACGACCCACACTGAGAATAATAATAGTAATATCCAGAACATAAAAATCAGTAGATTTTCTACCCAAGGAAGAATAGACCAATTAGGTAAGTTACCACCAAATGGCGATCGCCAACGGGAAATTTGGTATTCCAACCATTCCCCTAATTGTCGCTGTAATTGGGAAAGCTGCCAGCCCCAACTAGTTTTTGCAAATGATTCTGCGGCCATAATTAAATTATCCGATGGAGATAATCTAGACCATTTTAACTTGTGAGTATTTAATACTTAAGTCAAAATTTTTCTCTATAGCAATCCTAAATCATTTGTGAGAAGTTAGCTCCCCGACTTTTCTGTAAAAGTCGGGGAGCTGGGCCTCTCGATTTTTACAAATCAAATAGGATTGCTATATAAGTATCCAGACAGAATTAATTACACAGATTGTCTTCTGTGTTCCCTGTTCGGTGTTCCCTCTCTCCATGAGTGAATTTAATTTTGTCCAACTACTTACACACAGGTATCTGACCAAGCTATGTTTATCAAATAATGAAGGTTAAAAGCTAAAGTTTTGCCTGGGGGTTATTTTTTTTAACTCCACGATTGAACATCTACAGGCATGATAGAAGTAGAAGTATAAAAAGAGAAATTTTAAATGACCATCTACTTTTATAAAGTTTGGCAGCCCTATGGCTGTTTTTCTAACTTTTCTTCCCACGGGATTGTCATCCACAAAACTTACTGGCCAACAGTAGAACATTATTATCAGGCTCAGAAATTCGTGGGAACAAAAGACGAAGCAATCATTCCCCTGATTCACGGTGCCCAAACTCCAGAAAAAGCAGCACAATTGGGACGTTGTTCCACCCGTCAAATACGTCCAGACTGGGAAGCAGTTAAAACCATTGTCATGCGAACAGCAGTGTTACAAAAATTTCGCACCCATGGCGCAATTGCTAAAATTCTCCTAGATACAGGAGAGCAATTACTAGTAGAAAACTCCCCCACTGATTATTTCTGGGGCTGTGGTGCCAATAAATCTGGTCAAAATCAATTAGGTAAGATTCTCATGAGTGTACGGGAAGAGTTACGCCATACGCCAGTATTAGAAGCCCTAGCAAAATCCAATAGTTAAGTTAAGTTACATTTTGAGAATGGCATCACAATATTGTATCAGGATATTGAGGCGATCGCTAATTGCCTGTAACCTAGTCTGAACAGTTGTAGTTTGCTTTGCTCCCTGCAAAAAAATCATATCCATTTCTAGAAGACGCAATTGTTTGCTGATTTCTGTCTGATAAGAATTTATCTGACCCCGATTTTGGCTTTCTGTGTCTTCGGGAGCTAAAGTCAAAATCTGCTGCTGATAAAATTTGCGTAGGAACATCATTCGCTGCTGTATTTGGGGTGCATCTGCCTGGGCACTAATGGTATAGTTGCGTAATTCCTCTAACAAATTGGCAAATGCCTGATATGGCTGATTATTTGTATGCATTCAAATATTTAGAAAAATAGTTGATAAGGCCAACGGATTTTTCTTATACAATAAAGTTTTTCCCATGATTGTGGCAAATTTAGCCAAAAAAAAGATTTTTGGTTGCATATTTGCCATAAATCAGTTTTCAATATTATTATCCTTCTGATTTGCATCGGCTAATTTTTTAAATATTAATTCTTCCCATTTTTGATCAATAACATCTTTATGGCATTAGCACCGCCATTTTTAACCCCAGCCCATGGCTGTGGTTAAAGCATCCATTAAAAGATCGAACACAACCGTTTACCGCATATTTGCTTGATTTGCCCTAGTTTATCCCTATAACCTGCTTCTAATCCTATGAACTGCTCAACCCTTGAATCTTCTATGGACATTCCCATTCCAGCATGGCTAAAAAATTGTTTGGACAGCTCGTGTCTAAATAGCGATTGTATAGAAAATAGCCATCAGCACCGCGAAGACAAATTAATTGCTGAATCGTTTAAATTTGCCTATAAACTTCATGAAGGTCAATATCGCAAGTCAGGGGAACCATATATTTGTCATCCCGTTGCTGTCGCCGGTTTATTGCGTGACTTAGGGGGCAGTGCTGCTATGATAGCAGCTGGATTTTTACATGATGTAGTGGAAGATACAGAAGTTACTAGCGAGGAAATCGAAAATCTCTTTGGTGGAGAGGTTCGACAACTAGTGGAGGGTGTGACCAAGCTTTCTAAAATCAATTTTAAGAGTAAAACTGAAGGTCAAGCTGAGAACTTTCGACGGATGTTTTTAGCAATGGCAAAAGATATTCGGGTGATTGTGGTCAAGTTAACAGACCGCCTCCATAATATGCGAACCTTGGAACATTTACCAGATGCCAAGCGCCGTCGCATAGCTTTAGAAACTAAAGAAATTTTTGCTCCCTTAGCTAACCGCTTGGGAATTTGGCATCTAAAATGGGAATTAGAAGATTTATCCTTTAAATACCTAGAACCGGAAGCTTACCAAGAAATTAAACAGCTAGTAGCAGATAAACGCACTGATAGGGAAAATAGATTAAAACAAGTTACTGAAACCTTGCAATATCGGTTAGCACAAGCAGATATTCATTGTTTTGATCTTAGTGGTAGGCCCAAACACCTCCATAGTATCTACCAAAAAATGCAGCGTCAAAACAAAGGATTTCATGAAATTTACGATTTGGCTGCTTTAAGAATTATCGTAGAAACGAAAGAGGAATGTTATCGTGCTTTAGCGGTGGTTCATGATGCATTTATGCCCATTCCTGGTAGATTTAAAGATTATATTGGATTACCAAAACCCAATCATTACCAATCTTTACATACCGGGGTAATTGGTCCTTGGGGTGGCCATTTAGAAATTCAAATTCGTACCCTGGAAATGCACCATATTGCTGAGTATGGCATTGCAGCTCACTGGAAATATAAGGAAACTGGTGGATCTTACAATACAGCTTTAACCGCAGCCGATGAAAAGTTTACTTGGCTACGACAGTTATTAGAATGGCAAAATGACCTCAAAGATGCCCAGGAATACCTCGATAGCGTCAAAGATAATCTATTTGAGGATGATGTTTATGTGTTTACCCCTAAGGGAGATTTAGTCGCATTAAAGGCTGGTTCCACATCCATTGATTTTGCCTATCGCATTCATACAGAGGTGGGTAATCATTGTGCAGGTGCAAAGATTAATGGACGTATGGTACCCCTACCAACCCCCCTACAAAATGGTGATATCGTCGAAATTCTCACTCAAAAGAACAGTCAACCAAGTGTGGATTGTCTTAACTTTGCCAAAACCAGTTTAGCGAAGAATCGCATTCGCCAATTATATAAGCGGGCCCACCGAGAAGAAAATATTGTCCGTGGTAAGGAATTATTAGACAAAGCACTGGCTAAAAAAGGCTTTGATAATTTGCTCAAATCCCAAGCCATGCAAACTGTGGTGGAAAAATGCAACTATCAAAGTGTAGAAGATTTATTGGCTGGTTTGGGTCATGGTGAAATTACTCTCAATTTTTTACTCAATCGTTGGCGAGAAGTAATTAAGTCCCAAGAACCATTAACTTATGAATTGAAAACCCCTGATGATTTACCCACCATACCCAAAGTAAAGAATATTTCCCCATCGAGTAATTCTAATTCACCAATTGTGGGCATTGAAGGGTTAATGTATCATATGGCTGGCTGTTGTAATCCCATTCCTGGGGAAGCAATCATTGGCGTAGTTACCAGGGGTAAGGGGATTAAGATTCATCGCCAAGAATGCCAAAATCTGGAAACAGTAGAATGCGATCGCTTGATTCCTGTAAGCTGGAACTGTGATAATCAGAAGATTTCCAATGCTTATACTTACCCAGTGAAAATCCAAATTGAAACCTTAGATAGGGTAGGGGTTTTTAAGGATATTTTATCTCGTTTAAGCGATCGAGGTATTAATGTGCGTCATGCTAATGTAAAAACCTCTAATGCTAAACCAGCATTAATTGATTTGGAAATAGAAATATCTAGTTGCACTCAGTTAGAACAATTGTTCAGTCAAATTAAGAAAATGAGCGACATTATTAATATTCGTCGTCTTGGTTATGTATATTCTTAGTTGAAAAATCGCAAGTGTTTTTACTTTTGCTCAGTTGTGAGAATTTAGATCCCCGACTTTTTTGAAAAGTCGGGGATCTGAGCCTCTCCATTTTTACAAATCATATCATGTCCGCTTGAACACTTACGATAAAAATAACGCTGATATTTTGAAATATAAAAATTATGTTGATTTTATATCGCAACTAATTATCCGGACATGATATCAAATAGGATTGCTTATTATATCTTATTACTTATTACTCATTACTCATTACTCATTACTTGCTCATAAAGTCTACCAGCTTTTTCCCAGGTAAATTCCGTTTCTACCATTTGTCGAGCATGATGGGATAAATCATTTCTCAGCTGTGGATGTGCAAATAATTGACTGATAGCCTGGAAATATTCTTCAGGGGTATTAGCTCTTAATGCTCTTGGAGAAGTACCCACACCATCCACACATAACCCTTCCAAACCGCGATCGCTTCCTACCACTGGTATACCCGCAGCCATTGCTTCTAAGGTTTTATTTTTAATCCCAAACCCAGTACGCATAGGCACTACACAAATGGTACCTTGGTGTAAATATTCTACCATGGAAGGTACGCGCCCAGTGACATTAATTCCTGGTCTTTCTTTGAGTTGTAAAATTGTAGGTACGGGATTAGAACCAACGATATCAAAAGTTGTATGGGGATAAAATTTGTGTATTTTTGGTAATACTTCATTCACGAAAAAACAGACAGCATCAATATTTGCCAAATTATCCATTGCACCGATAAAAATTAAGCGGTGTCCTCCTGGATCGGTGGTACGATAAGGAAAGGAAAGTAAATCTACACCATTAGGAATTACCGTAATTTTGCTTCTCGGATTGAATGCTTGTAATTGAATTTTATCTTCTGGGGTAGTCACAACAATCTGGGAAAATTTAGAACAGTAATTCCGTTCATAACGTTGCAATAGGGGCAGATTAATTTTATCTCGGAAATAATTTTCCGAAATCCCTGTTTTTAATTGGTTGCGACAAGTACCATAAACAGAACTATGAACATTAACTAAGGTTTTTACTCGCTTTTGAAAATGGGGTTTAACATAAATTTCATTGACACTATGTTCGCAGGTAATCACATCACATTTATCCTCCTCCACAAAATTATCAATCCAATTTTGCATCTCCAGCGAATAACGACTTAACACACTCGGCGGTGTACCCGTGAGGAGGAATTTAGTCAATCTTTGAATTTTTTTCAGTATTCCTCCTGTGGTGGAAATTTCTGAAGGGCGGTTAAAAAGAACTAGATTATCGACAAAATTCCTTAACCCAACTATTTCTGCTTCTGTAACACCAGGTTCTTGCTGAGTTACTAAGGTAATAGAATGATTTTTAGTCAAATATTTGAGTAAATTAAAAGTTCTGACTTGAGTTCCCCCGCGAGTTGGTGGATAGGGGAATGTAGAAGATATCATTAAAATGTTCATAAAACAATATAATCACTATATTATCTTCAGCTTAAATTTATTGTAAATATATCAAGTAAAATTATATTCAACAAGGATAGTTATTATGGATAATTTCGGTATTTATACTTTAGCAAATGATAATGTATATGACCAATTAGTAGCACTTTTAAATAGTATTGAACGCAATGTTAGTTCAACTATTCCTATTTGTATTATTCCCTATAATCAAAAAATAAACTTAGTGGAAAAAGAAATTAGATCTAGGTCAAATGTAACTTTATTTGATAATTGGGAAGCAATTCAGTATTGGGAAGAGTTTGCTCACCAAATTTGGTCAGCTCACCCTAGAGAGAAAGAATCCATATACTCACGTCCCAGTTGGTACAAAGGACATTTACAAAGAAAGTTAGCTATATTTGATGGTATTTTTGATAAATTTGTATTTTATGACGGTGACAGTTTGGCTATGAAGCCAATAAATGATGTATATGAAAAATTAGAAACCTACGATTTTGTTTTTGATGATTGGGAACACAAAAAG
>JASJCX010000138.1 GCA_030065255.1 Calothrix sp. MO_167.B42
CTAAGCCATAAGGTTCTTGTTCATTTGCAATCGAAGGTGTAAAGGATTGAAGCTGTATCCATTGCGTTCCACTACTCAAGTAAATCTCAAAAACTTCATTTTCACTATCTAGTATTTCTTGCAAAGTATCTTGATTCAAAGTCTCTGGTTCGCATATAAATGTCAGAGTAATAGTACGTACACCTTCTTGTAATAAGAATAAAGGAGAAGCAACGGCAAAACCAAGAGAATTTTGTGGGGTTTCAATAATATTGCCAAAAGTATTAAAATATTCTGGTATGGTTGCTTGCTCTTCTTCTGTATCAACTATAGAACTCGCATAAATATTTTGAATTTCCGTTTGATCAATAGGAAGAAAGTTCTGAGTATTTATATTCTTTTTATTGTAAGCTGCTTCTATTATTTGATAAACTTTATTCCATTCTGATTCTGTTGGATTTTTATCATTTATTTCCTTATAATGCATCCTCATACAATATAAAAAATCGCCTACATTTTCAAAGAAAAGCTGATTTTTAATATAATTTTTTTTATTTATACCATTTTTCCCGAACTGTTCATAAATATTTTTTTTGAGATAATCAATATCAACAGAATCATTATTAAAATTAGGAAGTTGATCTCCTTGGTTAGGACTACCAACTGCCCATCGCAGCATATTTTCAAAACTTTGATCGCTTTTGTTGTCTTGTAGATGAATGTCTTCTAAACTGATGTAACCCACAAATAAAGTTTTAACACTGGCTATTTGGGCTTGATTAACAATGATATCTTCATCAGTAGCATAATTAAGATTAATCCCTTGACTATCTTGTCCAGCATTGAGTAAAGTACCCTGTTTAATCAAATGTGCCTCTTCTCCTTGCGCCAGTTCAAAAATTACATTTATTTTGTCTGGAGTTTCCTGTTTTGTAGTTAACTTCAGTACCTCTTTATAGTAAAAATCGAGATATCTTTGGGTTAGTGCTTGAAACTGCTGCTGAGGATAACTTAATAATTGTAAAAAGGTAAATAATAAAACTAAATGAGGCTGAGATAATTGCTTAAGTGTAGATTCATCATCGGCGAAGCTTTCTGGGTTATGAATGTAAGCAACCATTTGCTCAACATCTGCGTTAAAGAAAGGCAACCAATCACCATTTACATTATCAGAATCATCATAATCATCATAATAGTTTAGTTTTGTGGCATACTCTTGTACAAAGGTGAGTAAATCTGACAAATCGCGCTCATCCACTGTAACATAGTCTGGTTCTAATTCTGTGAGCAAGCGATCGTGTTGACTAACCCCATCCCGAACAAAGAGATACTCTTGACTAACCCCATTCCGAGAAATCTGGTTTTTAATGTGCTTATTTGTATTCATAAGATTTACCAAAATATGATTTAAGATTTCAGGAGTTGTGGGTTAATAAAAAGTACAATCTGTTTTATGCCGTCTTCAGCTTATTGGTAGCATTCACCTGAAGCTGATTCCCGTATTGCCCCTTGGCAGAGTCTCCTGTAACCAGAACATTTGATAAACTGCCTTGCAGCTTTGTTGTTTGAGCAGTCAATGTAACGACTTCCTGCCCGACTACAGGAGCACCCGAGGAATTCGCACCGCTAAACAAAAAGCGACATTCCGCTTCATAAATCACTGCCTTACCACCGATAGTCAATTTACTGTAGGAAGTATACTCTACAGGCATTGCTGTCCAACTCCCATTGGCTGCTCCTGAATAGGGGGTTGTCCCAGGAATCGCCTGCACATCTGCGATAACAGCTACTTGTTTTCCCATGGTGATAATACCCTCAAAATAGTTTGATATCTTCTAATATGAAATTAATATGAAATCTAGATTTTTCCCCTATCATAATTTTAGTTTTTAATTGAATTTATAGATGATTTATTCACTAATTTATTGTTAATTTATATTTACTTTTTATACAGTTTGGGCTTCATTAATATAAAAAGGATAAACCAAGTTAAACCTAGAATTAATCCCTCGCACTGTATAAGTAATACTTATTAACAATAAACCTTCTTGTTCATTTTCACTAATATTAATATCCTCTACATCTATACGGGGTTCGTGGTATAAAAGAGCATCAGAAATTGTACCTCTAATTCCAGTAATTAAACCTTGACTAATTTCTTCAAATAGAAACTGACTTAATTCACAACCAAAGTCAGGTTGCATAATCCTTTCTAGTGGACGGGTTGAGAGAATAATTTCCATACTTTGGATAATATCTTCCTCATCAGATACCATCTCTACTGTTCCTGTATCCTTGTCAAATGTAGGAGGAAAACTCCATCCTGTCCCTAAAAATGAGCTATCTGTTTCCATATTTTCACCAGTCTTAAGAATTTACAAAATAGTTAAACAACATCTACTTTGGAGCCTTTAATAGTTATATTTTTACCTTCGATGACAATGTCTTTAGTTGATTTAATCTGTACTCCTTGCTGATCCATAGTCACAGTATTACCATTTTCATCTTCTAAGTTAATAGTTTTTTCTTCTGATGACAATTTTATATTATTGCCACTAGGTGTACTAATTTCAATTGATTTATTACTATCATCAAAGAGTATTTTTAGTGATTCTTTAGTTACAATTCCTTTCTGATTATTTTCTTGAGTTACTGTAAAATCTGGTGGTAAAGCATTTTTTTCACTATGCACTGCACCTAAAATGATGGCTTGTCTGGGGTCATCATTGATAAAACCAAGAATAACTTCATCACCTGGTTCTGGTCTAAAGAAAATACCTCTTTGATTGCCAGCTTCAACGGAAGATAATCTTGCCCAAATAATACCATCTGTTTCAATTGAGGGTATTCTTACTTTTACCCGAAACTGTTTATCTATATCTTCTTCATACTTCTCAACAATCCCAATATGCAAACCATGAATAGCTGGAATTAATCCTGCTGCTGGGGT
The DNA here is from genome assembly GCA_030065255.1 of Calothrix sp. MO_167.B42. GTDB lineage: Bacteria > Cyanobacteriota > Cyanobacteriia > Cyanobacteriales > Nostocaceae > Calothrix_A. The sequence goes on from JASJCX010000138.1 coordinate 2,930, forward strand.
ATCGGTAATATTATTATTTTGTTGAGTAAAAAAGTCTGCTGATAAGCCAAATTGGACATCTGTTTGCCAACCTTGTACATTAACTTGATGTCTAATTGCTGTTACCAATGTTTTCCCATTGAAGCGTTTACTAACACCATCAACTTCCATAACATCTCCAGGTTTAATATCAGCAAAACCGGGCATTTTTAGGCGACCTTTCAGCATTGACAGACGACTTTTAAGTAATTTTGCATCTGCCCACGCTTGCATTTCCTGGTCATCTAATTGCCCTGGACTGATTAATTTATATTTATCTGCACCAATGGTTTTTGCTAATTCTTCCCCTTTTAAATTACTCTGACTCAGAGAGACATTGTTAGCTTGTAAGGATGGTAGTAATTGCTGTGTTTTGACATCCCAAGCTGTACTTTCTACCGCAGCATATTGATGGCGAATATCAGCTGACATTTCAAATTCGTAAATCTCACTAATGCCATATTCAAAGCTATGTTTTGCTGACTCTTGTAGATTAGGCTCTTTAACAGTAATGTTGCCATCATCAACTAAAACCCACTGACCATTAACATCAGCACGAGATACAATAAAATCCCAGTCAGTACAGTAATATTGCACCATTTCTTTATGCGTTGCTTTAGTTGCTGCAACAGATGTGTATTGTAAGCCGACTGTGTTAATAATTTGGTCGATAATTTCTTTATCTGTCATATCTCGAAAGACAGAACTTTTTCTTTGGGTGGTTAGTTTAATTGCGGCATCTTTTAAGTCAATAGTCAGCAGAGAATTATATTGATCTGCTTGAACGCTGTGTTTAACTACAATTCCCTTAAAAACAGTTGCTTCATTTTGAGGTTCCCCTTCGTAGCGAAGCTTGATTTCAACTTCTTTTCCGGGCTGAAAAAAATCAGTATTGCTAATGCTAAACTCTTTTTTCGTAGCGTCACCATCTAATAAAATTATTTGAGCTATGGGGATTTTATTCACTTCTTTGATAATATCAATAGACATGACATTATATTCAGGGTCTATTGTTGACCCATCACTCAAAATTGTTACTGTGACAACACCACTCATTATTCTGATACTTCTTTAATTGGCGGTAGTTTGATATTTATTCCTGTTTTTAACTTTCTGAAATTATTGAGATTATTAGCACGGGCAATCTGGAGATAGTAGGCAGAATTGCCATATACCTCTTGAGCCATTATAGGTAGCTTATCCCCACTTTTAATAGTTTTCAAATGGGATAAATCTGGAGAATTTTTATTCTCTTCTTTAATTCGCTTAGAATCTTGTATATCACCGATAAAAACTGTATTTAATTCAGCCCTTATGGGTTGTCCGCTACGATTAAAAAGCGTATATTCAACATTCACAGATTTGAGACGACAATCAAAAATCAAGTCTCCCCATTCAATCTTAAGAAATTTCGGTTCATGGATTTCACCATCCATATAACAAGTTAACTGAAGAAATTTCTGCACTTGCTTGTAAACATCTTGTGTTCCTACAAGCTTGCTAACTAATGAGGCTCCTGCAAATCCATAAAGTCCATAATCCGCTACCCCTGTGTCATCTAAAATTAACTTGAGGGACAAATTTTGGGGTTTGCTCAGAGAATATTGTGCCTCGCATCCACTGGTATTAATCCCCTGATAAGTTTGATAAGCATTCTCATATTTTAAGGAATAGGATTCCGGATTAAACATGGCTTCAAAGGTATCTTGTGGTAAACCAATCCGGAGTCTATTTCCATAAACATAAATCTTCAGCTTTTCTAATTTGAAAGGGTTTTTAAGCATAATTTATCTTATCTCTCTTGTTTACGCTCCAATATTTTTAGTACCTGTGCCACACAAGCAGTAATGATTGCTTGTTGATCTCCAGAATTTCCTTCAATTTCGGATTCTGAATCTGTACCATTACCGTCTACAATATTGGCACGAATAATTAATTCTTTGATTTCTACAGGCATAGCTAAATACTTAAACTTTGAAATCTGGTATATGCTAATTCAATCGTATCTATCACCACTGCATTGGCATTAGCATCTAGATCGGATGTTGACCATTTTGCAGGATAAGCTCTCTGAAATAACCAGCTAGAAAGAGGAATACTGTTCTCATTCAGCAGCATGACTAAGACATTGCTGGGTGTAAATCTCATGGAACTCATAGCAGTATTAAACTCTGCTTTCAAAGGAGAACCAATCACCATTCCTCTTTCTAATACCAGGTTATTATATGTAACATGATTAGGCAGACGATGTCTGAATATATTCTCACCACCTTCACGGATGTCTGTTGTCTCTATTTCCGCAGAAATTCCCGATACTTTTTGAAAGCGAATATCTAAGGGGTTAGGCACAATTCCGCCAATGAGAAAGGTAACCAGAAAGTGAAATCCCACAGGAGGATTTTCAGTTAAAGTTAGTTTCGGAATCGAAGATTTATCTGCCATCATATTAGACTTTTTGCAAAAGTCAGAGGAAAGGGGAAAAGGATGAAATTTGGCTCTGCCTTGAATTTTGATTTTTGAATTTAGGATTATCCGGGATAACTAACCTTGAGATCGCTAGCCATTAGTTCTAAACTTTCAACAGCAACTTCATTGCTAGTTGCATTAAATGAAGGTGCATCTAATTTTTTAGGGAAAGCATCTATTGCTGTCCAGGAGACAACTGCTTCACCTGACTCATCTAATAAATCAATCCTGACATCTCGCTTGTCTACGGTATTTAATTGAACGCTATTTATCCAGTTCAATAAATAACTATCTTGTCTGACAATGCCTCTTTGCAGAGTTAGGTTAACGGGAGTACCTAATCCTGGCATGTGCTTTGCACCATCTTTATAACTCATGCCATCTTTATAAGTGATGGTTTCATATTCAATGCTTAATCCTGACACCTCTGAGAAAGCGTGGGAATCATCTTCACCTATGGTGACTCGGTAATAAAATACCGGAATGGGATAATTATTTTTGATATCTTCTGCTGTAGTTGCCATGATTTATTTTCCCTTTTTTGACTTTTGAATTCTCCCCTTGGAAGGAGATAAGAGAGGGGTTGATTTTTGACTTTTGACTTTCTCCTATGCTTCCTGTAATTTATGGGAGAATTTCAGGATAATAAACTCAGCCGGACGAACTGCTGCAATCCCAATTTCCACAATCATCCTTCCTTCTAAAATGTCCTGTGTTGTCATACTTTTACCGAGTCCAATATTGACAAAAAAAGCCTGTTCGGGAGTGCTACCAGCCAGCGCACCTTGCCGCCATAACCCTTCCAAATAACTTTCAATTAGGGATTTCACTTTCAGCCAGGTGACGGCGTTGTTAGACTCAAAAACAACAAATGCGGTGGCTTTCTGAATCGATTCTTCTATTAGATTGAACAGTCTGCGGACAGGTATATAACGCCATTCATTGTCATTACCAGCTAAAGTTCTTGCACCCCAAATTAAGGTTCCTTTTCCGGTAAAACTACGAATAGCATTGATGGATTTACCTGCGGTGGAATCGACGTTGAGATTTTCCTGTTCCTCATTGGTAATTTTGACCGTAGGAGCAAGTACCGATGATAAACTAACATTCGCAGGTGCTTTCCAAACTCCCCTATCCCTATCTACTCTGGCATATACCCCTGCTACAGCAGCACTTGGAGGTAAAACAACCCTTTGTTTGGCTATTTGAGTCTTAATTTTGTTGTAGAGATCGGTGTTTGTGGTTTTGATTACATCCAGCCTTGTTTCTACGTTTGTGGATCCAGGATTTTCTTCATCTGCCTGTAACTCGATATTTACAAAATCATCGGTGTAATAGTAGTTCAAGGAAGTTTGGAGATAAGGATAATAAGCTGCACCATATTTTAATTTCTCTATTTCTGTGGCAATACTCCCTCGGAATTCATCAACTCCCCCTGTGCCATTGTTATCTTCTAGGATGTCGAAAATGGCAAACCTATCTTTTAACTCATTGCATTGCTTCAAAGCTTCCTCACAAAGCCCGTAATAATCTTGAGCTAAAGTTACTGCATCGGTAAGCAGGATTAAGGTAGGTTCATCTTCTTTTTTTAAAGCTGATAAACCTGTGTCAAAATCGGCATAATTTTTTGTCCCGTCATTGCTGTATGGACCGACTGAAACAATGTAACAACTGCCCCCACCATTATCAAAATACAGACGCAAGGCATAATACATTAAATATGTGAGAACGGGAGTTGTTATGCTGGCAACTTCATTATTTGCATTTACTGTAATATCTAAGTTAGTTGCTTGAGCCTTACCAAACAAAGTTTCATAATCCAAAAGCGAACTAATTCGAGTGGGTATATTTCTTAATTCATCCTCTGTTCCAGCTTGTTCTGTGTAACCAATAAAAGCTGGAATTGCTGTAGATACTTCAGCGACAGAGGGTGGAAATGTAGAAATTTCCTCGACATAAACATTAGGAGTTTTATAAACCATCTTTCAATCCTTAAATTACATTTTTCTAGAGATACTTGAGGGTATTAATTACTTGAATTCCATTATTAGGAGGATTAGGTAAATGTTTTATCCACATAGTTGAATCGCTACTCCCATTATTTTTTCTATTGAGTTGAATATTTTCTATCCCAGCTTCTTGACAAGCAATTTCTGATTCAGATTTAAAGAGATATTGTTGAGAATCAGGGAATTGTTGCTTAATAGCTGAAAAAATTTGATCTGCATTGTCAGCCCCAGTACCTGTAATTCTAGTAAATTTAATTTCTGTTTCTCCTTCAATCGAGAATTCATCGCCATTAGTTAAATTATCAGTTACAAGGCAATAGTACCAATGCTGTTTTTTAGCTTGAAAGGTGATTTTATATTCACTTTCTTGATTCAAAACTTTAGGCATGGAGTCATTATTATAAATATCCACTATGCCAAAAATATTCTGTCCCTTGGGCAACCTTTGGTCAGATAAACTAGTTTGAGTTATTTCTAAGTCTAACACTCCACTTTGATTATTGTTCCTATTACTAAACTGATAGATATCATCAAGGGGTTTCCAATTAATATCTGTGAAGTTGATAAAATCTTGATTTTGCAGTTTTAAAATAAAAGTAAATCGCAAATTATCAGCAAGCTCTATCCAGGATTTTTGTTCTGAATCTACTGGTGCAATTACCACTATTCCGTTAATTTTATTTTTGAGAATCAGACGATGACCTTGAAGTAACTTGGTGCATTCATTTGTTGGTTCAATGCTGAAATCAGGACATACTTGCTTCTGATAATATTCATGAAAAATACTCAATTGAAATAGTGGTTTATAAGACATAATCTAGATGACCTTTGTGTTTTACAGCAAACTAGATATTTGTAGTAATAACTTCCCTCTCAGTGATATCAGAGTCAATTTCTACTGTCTCCGCATCTGCAAAGACAACCATTCTGACTTTATAAATTACTGAAGGCATATAAGACATGCCCAAACCAGCCCATACTTCTCTTTGTTCAGTAAAAGGCAAATTAACCAATTCCATAGTCAATTTCTCTATCTCAGAATTGAGCATTGGAGAATTTTGGTGATGGAACAAGCGATGACTTTGAAAAAACTTGATAATTAGGGATAAAAATTGCAAAGATTGGCTGTAATTTGTAAAATTTGCAGCAAAAAGTACGTATAAATTCAGGTAAACATTAGGGTTTTTTTGTGGATTTCCGCCTTGATTAGGCATCCTTTCATAGGCTGCACCAGAACGAAAAGTATAGTCTTCTTCTAGGTTGACTAATAAAATAGTAATTGCATCATTTTGAAAAGAAACTTCTTTCTGATTTCGTTCTTGAAGAAATACGACCTCAAAGCCCTGGGCTCCGGTTTTTACTCGGATATAGCTGTTGAGTTGTTCTTTGAGAAATGAGAGGACATGTTCAATCATTGGCAATAATTATTCATTGACAATCATTACAGACTCTGCCAGGAATTAATCGGTCGCTAACTGAGCAAGGAGAAAAACTTGTATTTTTTGTAACTATTTTATGACTTTTAGCAACAGTTACCACGGTATCAAAACTTTAGTCTGCCAATTTCAAACACAAAATATATCTTGATTTTTGTTCAATAAATTAAACATATATTTCTATTTTTTAAATTTGATTTTTTCTCCAATTATTCTAATTAAAAACTAAATTTTTATATACCTATATACTACTAAAAATAGTGACGAAAAATCCAGCTTCTGATACTACCGGAAACGCGCACAGTGCCCCTAGTATTCCGCCACACTAATTTTGAGGGGCAAAGGAAAAAACCGCAAAGGCGCAAAGAGCGCAAAGAAACAAGAAGAGAGCAGAAATCTAAAATTGGATTCACCCCTCAGAACTAATGTGGTGAAGTACTAGTGCTTTGTCCCATTAATCTTGAGAGGTTGTGGCACAGCCATCCTGGCTGTGCAATGTTCAGGCAAGGATGCCTGAACCACAAGTCATTATTTCTACCATCATAATTTTATGGGACAAACCACTAGTTTCTAAACTATGGGGCTAGATCCATCCTCTGGTTTCTTCATCAGTTAATAATCTTTTCAACTTGAGATATTCCCGTTGTGCAGCTTGTAGAATGTGTTTCATCATCACTGGTTCATCCGCATCGGCAGCGAGAAAAGCGGCATTTATGGCTATATTACGGATGTTACCTCCAGCTACCTTGAGTTGTCCTAATTTTTGGTAGTCTAAGTCTTGGATTGGTGTTGGCAACGGAAAAACGCGCCGCCAAATTTCCGTGCGTGAAGGGGCTTCTGGGAATGGGAAACCAACCATAAAGCGGATACGGCGCAGAAAAGCAGAATCTAAAGTATTTTTTAAGTTTGTGGTCAGAATCGCCAAACCTTGATATGCTTCCATACGCTGGAGTAAATAAGATACTTCTACATTAGCGTGGCGATCGTGGCTATCTTGAACTTCTGTACGCTTGCCAAATAGAGCATCCGCTTCATCAAAGAGTAAGATAACTCCCCCAGTTTCAGCTGCGGCGAATATGCGCGCCAAATTCTTTTCTGTTTCCCCTATATATTTACTAACTACGGCACTGAGGTCAATGCGGTAAAGATCGAGACGAAATTGATTGGCTAATACCTCCGCCGCCATAGTTTTACCGGTTCCGCTTTCACCGAAAAATAGGGCACTAATCCCTAAACCGCGATCGCCTTTGCTGGCAAAACCCCATTCTTGGTATACTTTAGCCCGATGCTGGAGGTGGGTGGCGATGTCTGTGAGTATCTGGCATTGTTGTTCTGGCAAAACTAAGTCATCCCAAGTGGCGGATGTCTCTATGGGTTGGGCTAAACTATCGAGACTAGGACGGGCTTGGGTGCGACAAAAATCCCAGAGTAAGTTGGATTGTGGGAGTTGTGCTTTTTGCAGTTGGAGTTGTTGACAGGCCGCTTGAATGGTGGCGTTACTGAGATTAAATTGGGATACTAACTTGGTAATCTCATCCTGGTGTTGGTTCGCTGCTGTACCCAGATGGATGGCCCAAATTTCAGCTTGTTCTTGGTAGGTGAGTGGGGGGACATCAAAGGTAATAAGATGATTGTGTTTAGTGTATATCCGTTCTTCACTACAAATAATCACCGGTGTTTGCAGTTGTTCCACAAACTGGGAAACGGTGAAAGCCTGTTTTGGCTCCTGGGGGAAATTTTCATCACAGTCAAGTAAGAGCAGACTATTACTTAATAAGGCTTCCCTTTCCCAACGTAGTTTGATTTGGTGGATTTCATGGGGGGATTGGGTAAGCACCGCCGCCGACATGACATGCAAATTATAGCCCAGGCCCATAGATGCAGCTTTAGCGATCGCATATTTGGCGGTTAATTCTCCACCACATAATTGCAAGGTGGGCAATGGGTGGGTAAGTTCAGACCAAATAGCAACAAGTTGTTCTACAATCAGTTCCTGGGAGGGAGCTAAGGGAATTTGCTCTAGTTGGGGAGCAAGGGGATGGACAAAACCCAGTAATTGCTCGTCAAAAGCAGCTTCACCGAGGAGATAACTAAGAATTCGCCGATCGATGCGCAGGGGGGCTTGGGTAAGGGTTAACGCTGTGCCAAACTCAATTAATCGCCATGATTGTAAGGGATTTTGGGGGGAAAGCACAGACCAACTGGCATGGGGAAAAGTGGCTATAGCTAAGGCGAGGGTGGGATAATTTAGTTGGGGATTTCCCTGGAGTTTGGCACATAATTGGGCAAGGGAGGGGTCAATCTCCAGGGATGTGCACAGAAGAAGGATATCCCGTTCAAATTCTGTTAGGTAAAGTAGGCGACACAATGTAGCCAAGGCGGAAATTGGTAAGATGGCATCGGGTTCCAGGGGCTGTATGGCTTTATCTTCCAGCTTATTTTCCAGGGATTGACGGATATAGCCTGTTGCATGAATTAGCTCGGCAAGGTTTTCTTGATGCCAATGGGATATGGGGGGTGTTTTCATGGGCGGTTTTAAGCCCTGTATAAAATGTGTAAATATAGCCGCGTAATAACCTATTATAAAATGAGTTAGACCCGAAAGCCGATGATAAGAGGTATGGTGTTATGGCAAATATGGGTAAGCAAAAAGTCTCGCCAAGGGCAGTACAAAAAAAAGGTCAAAAAAAGAGCATTTTTGAGCAAGGCAAATTTCCCCAGGCCGTTCAAAATGTTACAGACACCCCAGCTACAACGGACTTATCCGAATATCCCCAACCGCAACCAGGGGAAATGATTACCAATGTAATGAGTAATCTCCCTACCTCAAAATCTCCATCGCCACCGGACTATCTAACACCAAAGCAGTTACCAGCACCAAAGCGTCAGCCAAGGGAAAGCAATATTGCTCCAGGAAACCAGCTTAAAGCACCACCTCGACTCAGTTTACCAACAGGTGAATCAGTCCAAACCAAGCTGACTATCGGCAAACCCAATGACCGTTATGAGCAGGAAGCCGATAGGGTGTCAGCAAGGGTAGTTCAGCAAATCAATCTTCCTGCACCAGTATCTAATACTCAGGGTGGAGTGGTGCAAGGGAAGGATGAAGGATTGAAAATGAAGCCTATGGCAGCTACAACTCAGCAAGAGGCAATGCCAGAAGAGGGTGGATTGCAGATGATGCCAATGGTGCAACGTCAAGAAGCCATTGGTGGGGGTGAAACTTCAACGCAATTGTCCGGGGAGATAAACCGAGCGAAGGGAGGTGGACAATCTTTAGATGCAGGCTTGCAGCAGTCCATCGGCCAGGCCATGGGAAATGATTTTAGTGGAGTGCGGGTGCATACGGATGAGCGGGCAGATCGGTTGAATCGTTCGTTGAGTGCGCGGGCTTTTACCACAGGGCAGGATTTGTTTTTTAAGAAGGGTGAGTATCAGCCCGGGAGTCGTGAGGGACAGGGGTTGATTGCTCATGAGTTGGCCCATGTGGTGCAGCAAAATAATGGCGTATTGAGAAATAAAACATATGGAAAAACTTTAGTCCAAGCCTCGTTCTCGACACAGTTATTGGGGGAGGATAAGAAAATTTATTTTTATTGGACTAATGATGATGAAAAAGATGAGAACGATCATCAGAAAGAAGGCTGGTATGACCGGAAAGGAAATTTCGTTGCTTTCAGATATGAGTTTGCGGAATTCGTTGGAATGAAGCCCGTGAAAATCGCCAGCGGTAAACACAAACGAGTATTCCAAGGCGGAATGATCACGACAAAAGCTGGGAAAATTCAAGAGCCGCCCTTCTTCGGAATAGGCGGACAAACGCAAAAAGGCATGTGGGTGGATAAGGACATACACATAGTCACCGATCCAAATAAGGTGTTTATTACCGGCACGAGTTTAAGTGCATGGAAGAACGGCATCAAGGAAAATGGGTTGGATCCTAAATATGGTGGTCGCGGTGGACGGTATACGGTAGCCGCCTACAATAGCCGAGACTACGTCTATTTTTGGCATAAGGAAGATCACGTCAATGCGAGAGCATATGCGAAAAAAGTCAACGGAAAGGGAAATAGCGTGAGAATCAAATTCACATTGCCGGTGGGAACCCGATTTGAGCGAGATCCAGAGCTAATGCCGGCAGGTGAAGCGTTGAGAACTCAAATAAAAATTGAGCCAGAATGGTTCATCAAGAAAGATAATAATGAGCATGATATTGATATTTTCTAGTTGTAGCTATGGTGTAGTGTGCGATCGCCGCTCGCCGTAGGTTGGGTGAAGTGCGATCGCGGATCTTGTAGGGTGGGCGAATGCAGATAATATCGGATTGACACCAAACCACTTACTCCTCCCTTGAAGAATATTGCTTCAACCACTGCGCCAACTCATCTTCAGAGAGTTCCCCCGCCGCCAGCGATTGCATCACCAGCACCACCTCCGGCTCCGGTGCATCCAGATCCCAGCCATTCACCTTCAGAAACACATACATCGCCTGAAACGCCGTGCGCTTATTGCCATCAATAAACGGATGATTTCTAGCAATTCCATAGCCATAGTCCGCCGCCAATCTATAAATATCCGCCCCTTCTTCATACCCATAGCGATGTCTCCCACGGGCAAGAGCACTCGCCAGCAACCCCTCATCCCGCAAACCATACGCCCCACCATGGGTCGCAACTTGGTCATCATGAATCACCTGCACCATAGCAGCGGTAATCCAAATCGGCTCAACCATCCGCCAACTCTCGCATTGCATTGCGATACTGCGATGCCCCTTGTTTATAAGCCGCCATCACCTGCTCGAATTCAGGGTCATAAGCCATCAACTTAATACCATCCTCCATCACTACCAGGGTCAGCGAATCCCCTTCCCTTAAATTAAATTTGTCCAAAATTTCCTTAGGAAAGGTGGTGCCAATGGAGTTGCCCACTTTCCGTAGTTTTATTTCCATGATTTAACTCGCTGCTTACGTTATTACTATTGTAATCACGCAAATTACCAGATAAGCAAGCCAAAAACGAATACGCAAACCATGCGCCCTCGTCATTTCAGTTATCAGTTATCAGTTACCCCATCGATAAATCGAGGGGCTTGAAACAGCGATGCAGCGCGGTCCTGGGGAGCCAGCTTTGTAGACGGGTTTCCCGTCGCAGAAGACTGGCGTTGGTTTCCCCCATGAGCGACTGCGGGGGGCTTGTATCCA
>JASJCX010000139.1 GCA_030065255.1 Calothrix sp. MO_167.B42
GGGCATACCCATAGTATGTCATTGCGAGTGGAACGAAGTGAAACGACGCAATCACAAGGTCTTTGGGATTGCTTCCCTACTCTGCGAGAACGCTTTCAGCGAACGGTCGCAATGACGGTTATTTAAACGGACATGATATGATATCCACTGGTTTGATTTTAGGTGATTGAATCTTACTATATACCAAACCAAATTAATTTTTGGTTGTTTTATCATCCCCAAATCCAAAATCGTTATTCAATTTTGGATTGGGGATTTTCTTATTCTTTTTGGCAAGCTACGCTCAAAAGAAGCCAGGATTTAATCTCTCCAGAGGATATTCGAGGACTATTTAATTTGCATTTTGCTTCATCTAAAATTTCAATTTGGCGAATTTTGGATTACTTGGGTATTAATGCAGTGAAAGCAAAAATAATTAGGGTGCTTGAATATTAGGAATCTTCTATAGACTGGGAAGGAACTTCAATTGCATTTACATCGATAGTACCTTCTGGTGTAAATCGCTGAATCTGCCTCTCCTTGATGAATAATTCTTCTCCACAATTAGAACATTGTAACTGTGTATTATTTAAACCAGTTACTCCATAGCCACAGACAGGACATTTATCGCTAATTAAATTTCGCTGCATCCACCAACGAAAACCAAAAAATAAGACAATTGGCGCTAAAAACAGCAACCCTACCAAAATGAGTAAGGAATTGACTAGCCATCCCAACCCTAAAGATCCCAATAACCACACGACTATAAATAAAGTGAGCCAGGGACGCAAGGTGGATAAAAGATGGGAGAGATTCAACTGAAAGGTTTTAAAACTCATTATTGTGATATTTTTCCTGCTCTCACTCTAGGATAGCGATTTTGTCTTATAATCTAGAGCTAACATTTAAAATTATTACAGAAATTAGCAACGTTTATACCCCCCAACCAATTCGCCCACAGTATCATAAATTTCAAGGCAACACTTCGACTTCGCTCAGTGTTAGCGATGAGCGTAGCCGAATCGCTAATAAACCAAGCACATTGAAAATTTTAGATGAATAGGGATGGACACATGAACCCCAAGCAAAAATATTTACCGCCTCCGCCTGTTTGGAAAGATTTCGCATCAATCATGCTGCTTGCTGTGCCTGGGGCTATTCTTCTGCTGATATGGGGAGGAACAATGTGGTTGCTTCTCAAGCATCCACATTCAACCTCACCAAATTCCTCATTAACTACTCAAACTACTCCATCTCAAATTGAAACTCCAGCAAATTCAAGGAGTTCCCAGCCTCAAGTGTCTCAAACTACTCCATCTCAAATTGGAACTCCAGCAAATCCAAAGAGTGCCCAGCCTCAAGTGCCGAGGTTGGAAGATTTGAAAAATTTACAGTCTAAAGTCGAAGAATTGCGTAACAGCAATTTTATTCTCAAAACACAACTAGAAGAACTCAAAGCAGCTGACACCAAAGTTTTTGATCTAGTTATTGCAGCTCTGGGTTCACTTATGGCAGTAGCAGTTATCATTCCAACAGCGAATGCAATTTCCCAGGCACTATCTAATCTAGATACACGGAATAAAATTCAGGAGGAAATTCGAGCAGAATTACGAAAAGAACTCGATCGGCAAATTGGAGAAATTGAATTGGATCTTCTTCTCAAGGATTACAAAATATCTAATTTATCCATCAATCAAACCATTAGTCGAATAGATATTAAGAAAATTCAAGACCTTGCGGGTATTTCATTAGACGAGTCGTGGGCTGATTTTGATATTATAAAAAATAAAATCATAAGTATGGATGAAAATAAACTTAGAAAATTAAATATTCATCGCTATCCTTTAGTATTGCAAGACATATCTAAAGCACTTCAGGCACAAGAATATCTGTACTCATCAGATATTTTACCAGATAACTATTTAGATATTTTATTTGAACAACAGATAAAATTGTTTCTTTACCTCCTTGCGTTAATGACCTATCCAAATGAGGATAAAGACAAATATGTTCTTCCAAGACTTAGTACAACACAGCTTAAGGAGTTTAAATCTACCTTTAAGAAGTTGAATGAGTTTTTCGATGAAAACAGATCGCCAACCAAATCCAGCAAATATATCAAACTCATTCGTGAAATTTTATCATCAAATGAGATAAAACAAGAATTCGATTTTTCTAGAAATTAGGATTTTGAAAATAATAATATGGACAGTCAATTTTCTGGGATATTGCTTGATAAACTCAAAACTTTAATATTGGACTTACAGGAAAAAAAATTCTTGGAAGAGGAAGCTAGAAATATTGAGCAACTCAACGAGATTATAGAAAAAATTAAGAATGGCTCTACTGATAATTCTTTGCTAACAATCAAGGAGCAGATCGAGTCAAGAATTGTTCAAGGAAGAAGAAGTTCTGCAGCTAGAAAACTTGCAAAAACTCTCACACCTCAAGAAAAAGAAGCCCGTGGTCAGATCATAGATGAGTATAAGTAGAGTTAGGAAGCAGAGCAAACGCATCTAAAATTAACGAAACTAAATAGACAAAATGTATTCTAGATATTGCCTCGCAATAACGTTATCCCCAAATACCTTTGTAAAAAATACTTTATCTCTAAGCAGCTTTTCGCATTTAGTCTTCAGCTCTTCCTGTTTAGAGTTATCTAGAATAATAACACCATGTCTTAGAATACTCTCATACTCAAGTCCAAAATTTTCTAAAGTTGCAGCTATGTCAATTAACTCCATCAAGTATTCCCCTGTTGATCGAGAGTCCTTGCAAGCCAATAAATAATTCTCGGCAATTTTTTTATATGCTAAATACAAATTTCCAAGTGATTGTTCAGGTTGGTTTCTGCGAGCATACTCCTTAGCAGCACCAAGCCTAGTAATCAAATTTATTTCATTTGGATATCTTACATTAATTTCATCCAGGACGGATGATATGTCATCCAATAGGTTTTGGAACGAATAGTGTTCACCATCATTGTTGTGCATTAGGCTGAAGTCCTTTTTACTTCCAAAACTCACTATCTCTAAATTGGACAGATATTTAAAGAGAGTGATTTTCAATCCAAGTATGAGCCAATAGCGCAATATTTACCCGAGTAATCAAAAAGGGAACAATAAAATAGCTGTGTGATGCAGATATGCACAACACAAAACTGAACTAAAAATTAGAAGTAGATAGAAAATGCTTGCAGCAGAACCCATTTATTGGAAGACTGCATTATTATTCTCACCGAAAATATATGTTTGCATATATTACTTAATCATGGGGATGTTGAGCGAACTGAGAACTCAGCATCAACAGATGTCATTATATTGCAAGCCATGACAAAATTAGATCTAGTGTCACAAGCTATATTTAATTACCATAGAGTTTAATACAAGTGATAAAGAGTACACCCTGTTTATCTCTTGCCGATGATGTTACCAGAAGACATTTCATGTCCAAAAACTTGTATTATGCTCTTGTGATTCAACTAAAGTATCATTACTACGCTATTGTCATTGTTTAAAGGCGATAGAGGTCCCGTCGGCCACTACCTCTATATCCTTTATACTGACATTTTTTCTGTCCATTTTTCTGACATTTGTTGTTTCCGTATGCTGCTGCAGTAATGCTCTGGGAATTGCTGGAAAATGAAACTTCTTGATTTTGTAGGTGGTTCAAGTTCACAAAGCCAAAAACGAAGGTAGTGACGAAAAGTAAAATGGAAGCACGCATAGCAAATGTTTATTTTGAAACTCTCCACTTCACTGATACGTAGTTTCTTTTACTGCATCCGGAAAAATCACTAAAAGTATTTTTTTTTACTTAAGCCAGATATCGTCATTAATTATCTATATATTCAACTTGTAACCAACCGCCAGCAGAATTGAGACGGCCGTAAATTTTTATCTGTTGCTTATGGGATAAGGATTGTAGCTGTAGGTCAATATGAGCTGCTAGAGTTACTAACTGGTAAACCTCTCCTTCATGTTCCCTGGGAGTTGTAATATGGAATCTGTAATTCTGCTTATCTAAGTACATGAACAAGCCCATAAAGCAAGGGAGCTTATGTGTTAACACTGTATTTACATTACCGTAATAATATTGAGAGTAGGATAAATGGTCACAATGACCATTAGAAGGATAAGTATCTAAATGCTCTAAGTAATACTGTTGCCAATACAGCCATTGTGGGTTATCTGGAGATAGATTGAACAGAGGAATAATTGCCATAGGTGATGTTCTTAAGGGAGGCTGTCCAAAGGATGATGGTATCTCTTGCATTAAAGCCATCTGTAGCTCTCTTGGGGGTAGATCCCTTGGTTGAAGATTCATTTGAACACACATAGCCGCAGCCATCCCCGCAGCTTGACCAATACCCATGACTACGGGTTGCAATCTGGTTGCACCATTGGCAATATGGGATACGGAAATATTCTTTTCACATACTAGTAAACCATTATTTGTGGCTGGAACCAAGCTGCGGTAGGGAATAGTAAATGGGGTTCCTGTCCAACGTCCCCCCCAACGGATAGATTTGGGTTGTAAGGTAAATTGGATACCTGGATAATGGTGGTCATTGGGGTAATTACCGATGGCGATTGCATCGCAAACGCCTTCGGCGAACGCATCTTGATGTAAAGCAGCAACCTTACCCCCTGGGATGGGTAGGATATCTTGTTCGTGGATGGTAGTTAACCCTACTAGGCGACGACTTTCTCGATAGTAGGGATGGAGGGCGAAAGCAGGTTGGAAATTGTGGGTTTGAGGAAAGATATTTTTTGCTAAACCGTAGCGTCTACCTAGATTTTTTTGAATAAAATGAGCAAAATTTTGACTATGGTCATAGCATTCTTGTAAAAATTCTTGTTTTGCAGCTTCTGACTCAATTAGTCGCCCGATTTTTTCCCCATAATCATTACCACAGATGGGCCAGTTAATCATAAATAACCCACCAGGTAAGCGTCCATAATCCAAAAATTTCTCTGGTCCATAGTTATCCCAAGCACCAGTAAATAATGATTCGTTGTAATTGGGTGCTGGGGAAATCTCGGGAGCAATATCCGTACCAAAATCCTCCATGATTACCACCCATGTAGGGGATTGCACGGGGTACTTTTGAGTTAGAGAATTAAATTCAATTGGTGCGCTTGGTTCTCCCCATTCAGACTGTAATTCCCAACCCCAGCGATGGGGTATATCCCCTAGGGCTAATAAATCTCCTAATTCGGTTCCATCAAGGGTAATTTTGGCGTTGACGGTAAAATCTGCAAACCGCACACCCGTGATACAACTTCCCTGTTTACATACTTCTAGGGGTACATATCCAGAAATCCAGTGGAGATTAGGCAATTCTGCCACCCAATCAGCGAAGATTTGCGCTCCGATACGGGGATCGAAACTAAAAAAACTGACCCAGCTATTATCTAGTCCTCCTGGTTGACGATGGTGTAATTCCTGAATGAATGCACCCCATAACCCCGTTTGGAATGCTGCTAATTCATTGCCATCGGGAGCCGAAACCCCGGCAGAGGTTAACATTCCCCCCAACCAGGTAAATTCACTTACCAGGATGGTTTTTGCTCCTCTACGGGCTGCTTGGATAGCTGCTGCGGTTCCTCCGGTTCCTCCACCGACGACTAATACATCGGCATCCGCTGTATATGTTTGCTCCATCCATCCCACCTCATCTTGTGTGGAGATATTGTGCCTGAATGGGCGAGTTTAGACAAGGTGGGCTATGTATAGGGCTTGGGAGCACTTACAATCACATTTAAAACTCAAGCAGAAAACCAATTCATGTATTAAATTACATCAGTATTTATATTGTCGGCAAGTGTTTTTTTGGTCAGTTATGATGTTGCAAGCCTAATTTATATCAAAAAATTAAAGTATTCTAATTATATGTTTATCGAAGCAATTTTTGCGATTGGTACGATTGTCATAACAGAGTTTGTAAGAGTTATTACTAAAGAATTTTTTCGTGATTGGGCTAATTCATCGAGTCGTACACCAAACTACTCAAGTAAACACTCAAATCATCAGACAGGTAAGAGTTCTAAAGAGGTTACAACAGAACTCGAAATTATTGATATAGAATTTGTTGAACTTGAAAAAAAGAAACAACATGATGGATATACCTCTCGACAGGATCAAGAATACAAAGAAGAGCTTGAAATCTTGCGAGCCAATAAATTTAAGGATTATCAAGAAGCAAAAGGAAAAGAGGTTGCAGAAGAACAATCTTCCAATCCTGAAAACTACGAAACTTCAGCTTTGGGGAATGATAAAGTTCATTTACTCCAATATCACATGGGTCAAGTAGTACTTGAAAAAAAATGTACGATATGCCAAAGACCTATGATTCTTCAGTCCAAAAATCGTTTGGATGGTAGCCTATATACACTTGATGATTTTTTTTGGTCTTGCACTGGTTATTATAATGATCCACGCTTTCAATGCAGAGGAACACAGCAGTTTAAATTAGAAGATATTGGTTTTATCCACAAATCTGATATATTTGAGTTTCAAATTTCAAATCAAGATTTATCAACAATTTTTGCTGAAAAATCTGTTCAAAAAGCAACAATTGAACGAGTCAAATCTCATGTAAGAGAGAAAGATGATGATATATTATGCCCAATTCATCATATACCTATGATTCTACGCGAAAAGCGTCAGCATTTGGGATTTGTCCTTGATATGTTCTTTCTAAGATGTCCTCACCAAGGATGTCAACAAATTAGAAAATTAAAATCACCTGCTCAATTAGCTGCATATTTAAAAAGTAAGGAAGGACGTGGAATTCTTTAAAATTTAACACACAGCAGGTAGTCCTCTAGAAGTAATGATGCAAGTCTGTGTAATTCTTTCTGTACAAGGAGAAGAAAAGCAAAAATTACCACTTGTTTAGCACTACCAGCACAGCAAAATACCACAGAAGTTGATAAGTTGTCACGCATTTAAATTGTAATATGTGTGTTTGACTGACAAAAAGTCAAATCTTCTTTCCCCCTGCCCCCTGCGATTGAATATACAAACTAGATGTATAACAGCTTATTGCTAGGGAGTTATATCAAGTTCGGATGATTACTTATAATAAAATCGCTAGGAGTAGGTTGGGTTGAGGAACGAAACCCAACACCATCAGCCTTTTGTTGGGTTTCACTTCGCTCTACCCAACCTACATTTAATTACAAGTGTTTAACCGGACATGATATAAAGGGCAGTTACAGCGAATCTGATTATGCTTACCTGTTTTCATATATCTCCTCCATCTCTCTTGACTCTGCGTTCTGTTGCGCCTGGAGCGGTTTTTTTATCACATCTATTGCCTATGACAGCAAAGAGGTACAATCTAAGGTTGGAATATCTGTAAGTTTGTAAATAAATGACCCTCGATAGTCAAACGATAGTTAAAGTGAAGCGCCTAATACCAGAGGCAAAACTACCGAAATACGAACACCCTGGAGATTCCGGTGCAGATTTAGTGGCTGTTGCTGATTGCACTCTACAACCAATGCAATGGTTAGCCGTACCAACGGGAATTTCCGCAGAAGTTCCCATGGGTTTTGAACTCCAGGTACGTCCCCGTAGTGGTTTGGCCATGAAACATGGTGTAACGGTGCTGAATACCCCGGGGACAGTTGACGCTGGCTATCGAGGAGAAATTAAAGTCATCTTGGTGAATCTTGGTGCCCAACCGTTCCCAATCACTCCAGGAATGAAAATTGCTCAATTAGTTGTGGCTCCAGTGGTTCGAGGACTATTTCAGGAAGTTGATGAATTAACTGCATCCCAACGGGGTAGTGGTGGTTTTGGCTCTACAGGTATTGCTTATGTTGAGGTAAACGATTAAGCTGGTACGCATTTACTTTATATAACAAACGCGGGCAAGACTTCGGCGTGAGCTCAGACGTTCGGAGTTCGGCGAGCTCACCCGAGCCGCGAAGCTCAGTCGAGCCGTCGAACGCTGCCCGCACTACGGCTATTCTAGATTTTCGGTTTATACAATTTAGCTGCACATCAGCTTAAAACAATGGAGGAATTTTTCTTAGATCCGTTTACACAGTCAGAGCAGTTATTGCTACAGCCATTTACCACCAATTGCGACAGTAGTGTGTTTTGTTTGTATAACTTACCCGAGGTGGTGAAGGGGGCGTTATTTTCTCGCTATAGCCGCAGTGATAAAAGTTTGCGCCGCATCCTCTTGGATGAATTTATCAATGCTCCGGAAGCGGGTTTTGTTGGTTCTGGCGATGATTCTACTGAACAATTAGTCGCTCTGCAAAAAGCTACAGGATTTTACGATCGCGTACTGATTGGTTACGGTGATGATTCGGTGGCTGAGTTGGGAGGGGCACATATTGCCTGTGAAGGTATTAGCAATATAGCCGCTAAGGCTCTAGAAGACAGCCGTTTGGGAATTTCCCCCTTGGAAAAGTCTACTCGATATGTGCCTTTTAATCGGCAAATAAATGGGCGTTACCGCTATTGTCGGGAACCATCGATTATGGCTTCGAGTTATGCACAGCAGTATGAAAAGACACTAGATTATTTGTTTGATACTTACAGTAAATTAATCGATCCCCTATTAGTATGGGTACGTTCGTGTACTCCACGGGATAATCATACCTCCGAACGGGCTTATAATAGTGCAACTAGGGCCAAAGCTTTGGATTTGCTGCGGGGTTTACTACCCATGGCAACCTTAACTAATGTAGGATTATTTGGTAATGGTAGGGCTTTTGAATATTTGCTGGTTAAACTTGCAGCCTCAAGTCATGGAGAATTGCGATCGCTTTCTGGGTTTATGCAACAGGAATTAGATAAAGTTATCCCTTCCTTTGTTAAGCGAGCCAAAACCGAAAGGGGTGCCAAGTATGCTAATTATATATCAACCAACCGCGATCGCACCGAGTTATTAACACAAAAATTACTAACACAAAAATTACTCTCCACCACCCAGCCCACATCTTCCCCCACTGTGCAGTTAGTGGAGTACGATGCCCAGGCAGAAGTCAAAGTAGTAGCGGCAATTCTGTATCCCCACTCAGACTTAACATTGGAGCAAATTCAAGCATATGCAGTCGAGTTGGAAAGCTCAAAACGGGTAGAAATTATTAATACCTATGCAGGAGAACGAGAGTCAAGATTTCATCGCCCTGGGCGGGCCTTTGAAGAGGTATATTATACCTTTGATATTTTGGCAGATATTGGCGCATATCGAGACTTACAAAGACACAGAGTACTTACCCAAGAACGCCAAAGATTTTCCGTCGCCCACGGTTATATTATTCCCCCAGAATTAACAGATGCTAACTTAGCAATACCCTACAAACAAGCATTGGATATTGCTGGGGTAACTACGGAGTTGATTAGTAAAAATTTACCCGATGCTTCCGAGTATGTCGTTCCCTTCGCCTATCTTGTGCGTTGGCGGTTTAAGCTAAACTTGCGGGAAGTTTACCATTTAGTTGAATTACGCAGCAGCCGTCAAGGACATCCATCCTATCGAGCGATCGCGCAACAAATGTATCAACAAATACAAGTGTATCACCCTAATTTAGTAGCTCCCATGGAATTTGTGGATCTCAATGATTATGCCTTAGAACGGTTAGGGGCGGAGCAACGCATTGATAGTAAATTGCAGCAACTTAATCAGTAAACACTTATCACTCCTTCACTCCTTCACTCCTATTCTCATGGCAATCATTGATGAAATTCTAGATATAGTTAACGAAGAAGATATTGTTATTGGGCAAAAACGACGTTCAGAAATTTATCAACAAGGTGCGGTAAATTTCCGGGTTGTGAATGCATTTTTAATCAACTCCTGGGGAGAAATATGGATTCCCCGTCGTAGTTCCCATAAAAAAATATTTCCTCTCTGTCTTGATGTCAGTATGGGAGGACATGTAGAAACTGGTGAAAGTTATGAAGATGCTTTTCAAAGGGAATTAAAGGAAGAATTAAATCTGGAACTCAAGCATGTTAATTACCAGCTCATGGGCTATCTTACACCTTATAAACATCATGTATCCGCATTTATGAAAGTGTATGAAATATCTACTGATATTACACCAGATTATAACCGTGATGATTTTATTGAGTCTTCCTGGCTAAAACCACAAATATTGTTTGAGCAAATACAAAGTGGTGAACCGGCAAAAAGCGATTTACCAAAGTTAATATATCACTTCTATCTTTCAGAATAAAAGTATTGAGAAAAGAATAGGAAAGATGGGTAGAGGCACGGCACCAGTAAGATAATTTTATATATTAAAAAATTATGGATGCCGTGCACTTACGCAGAATTTATGTGTTTCATTGACAAGCTAGGCTTCTTAGATTGATATTAATACAGACCGAATTTCTGTCTTTTTCTATGCTCTGACAACAGTAATAGAACACCCACTTTTAGTAGTAATAACTTGACTATGCAAACGCTCTTCTATAGGTAAAGCCTTCTTGCGTAAATCAAAAATCACCAACCAGCCAAAATTGACTCCCAACCTTGCCAAATAGGAATCTAATTGTTCTATACCCGATTCCATAGGATCTCCCCTTTTATCTCGCCAAGCTTTTAATTCAATTCCTAGGGTCACATTCCCATATTTCAAGCATAAATCCATCCTGTCTCTACCAATAGCATACTCTCTTTCTAAGGTTCCACCCCCATTGACCACGCGATGTAAAAATGCCATCATTACCAGATGCGGTGCAATTTCATGGTAAGCAGTGCTACCAAGTAAAGGTTCTCCATGGTGCCGCCAAAATGCTAAAAATGCCTGTAACAATGCATCCGTATTTAATTCTCCTGATGGAGTTAACCAACTAGGTGCAATTTGCGGCAAAGAAGCCATCGGTGTTACCGTTAATACCCTGGGCAACACTTCACGGTAAATTGGATTTGCGATCGCTAATCCTCCCAGGGGGTCCATTTTACATAAACCCAGGTCAATTAGAAATTGGATATCATCATTGGGGATATCTCCTAATTCCAAGCCTGCAAGTATGGGTTGAATAATGGCTTTAACTCTTGGCTCTCGTAGTCTTTCTGCCAAAGAATCGAGATGGGTATCTTGCCTTTTGATTAACACCTCTTTAGCTGCATGGATATGTTCTGCTGTAATATCTACAGTGGTATCCGTCACCATCTCTTCCACAATTTCTTTAGCCAAAGCATTTACTAACCAAGGTTGTCCTTGGGTCAAATCAAATGCAGTTTCTATGGCTTGGGGTGTAAAAACTTGTCCCGTATCATCTGTATGTTGTTGGTATAATTCACTAACTTCCGTAATAGTAAAATCTCTTAAAGTGAGGGAGCGGGCTTTAATATTAAAAGGGCTTGCCGTATTTAATCTATCGCCCTTCGGGTTCAACAGTTTGCTTATGCCGGGGAACCCGTCCACCGCAACTGTTTCACTGCCACCACTGGCTACCTTATAATCCCTCACATCCCGCAAACCAATTAATCCCACACTAACAGGGAAATTTTGGGGACGAACGGGATAACCATCACGCAACTGTCGCAAAATCGAAATTAAAGCTTCATCCTGTAGGGAGTCAATCTCATCAATGAATAGCACTAGGGACCTTGGTGAAGCTTGCGCCCAACTTTGCAAAGCTGCTTGTATTCTTCTTCCTGGTTGTGCATGATGCCAATTGCCCCTCAAGTGTAACTCATCAGGTAAATCTAACTGACTACTTGCTCGCCAAGCATCAAGAATAGCAAGTTCAGCAGTTGCTGGATCATGACTAAAAGGTGCGCCAACCTCCGTAGATACCATGACAGCAGTATAGGTGCCACCAGAGGTTAATTGTTGTGCCAGTGCCAGCATTGCAGTAGTCTTACCCGTTTGTCGGGGTGCATGAATGACAAAATAGTTTTGTTGGGCAATAAGCCGCTCCAAGTTGGGTAAGCGAACTGTGGGAGGTAGCATGTAGTGAATATCTGCTTTACAAGGGCCAGCAGTATTGAACCAACGAGGCATAAGGATTTATCCCATTGTGAAGATGCATTCAGTTTACCAGTCTCGCCGCGATCGCTCCCTTTCTCTGAACTATTGCAATGATTGTCATTATCAAACAAATGCTGTCTTTACATATTATACATATTACATATATTACACGTTTATACATTTCATGTTAAACTACTGTTCTCATATTATGTACTATTTATACCAAAAAATTTATGCTGCCAGAAAAATATTACTTAGACACAATAGCTAAATGTACCTTTATTGCAGTTACATTCATTCTCTATGAAAGAATGGCAGGAGCAAAAATGTTTGAAAAAATCTCTTCAAACATACATGGTCTTAGATTAATTGGTGTAAGAATTTTGGGAACAATATTAATCCTTGCTTACGCTAATTTATTTATTCATAGTATATTAGGAGAAATAGCAAAACGTGCTTTAAGAAGCCGCTAAAACAATAGTTTAAATCACCGGAAATCTCACCTTGCTCTGAGGAAATGCGAATCCTTTGATTTTCGTGAACTAATATTTGAAAATCCTGCTAAATTCATCCCGTATTTATACAACGCCAAAATTCCATATCTCCTTGTGAACCCGTTGTCTATTGTTTATACTTTGCGTACTTTACTAGACTGGTAAACGCTATATTAATAAATTGTAAAAACACTCACAACAAATACATATGGCTCGCACTGCATCTACAATGCTACCCTTAGGCACCTCCGCCCCAGACTTTCACCTACCAGATGTGACAACTGGGAAAACCATCTCCCTGTCGAGCTTTACCAATAAAAAAGCCCTATTGGTGATGTTTATTTGTCGCCACTGCCCATTTGTCAAACACATACAATTACAATTGGCACAACTAGGTAAAGATTACGAAAACACTGATTTAGCCATCGTAGCCATTAGTTCTAACGACGTTGATAACTATCCAGATGATGCTCCCGAATTATTAAAAACAATGGCATCAGAATTAGATTTTAAATTTCCCCTATGCTACGACGAAAGCCAAGAAACAGCTAAAATTTATACCGCAGCTTGCACCCCTGATTTTTTCCTTTTTGATGGGAATCGTCAACTAGCCTACCGGGGACAATTGGATGATAGTCGTCCTGGCAACAACCAACCCGTAACTGGTAAAGACTTACGTGATGCCATTGATAGCATATTGGCTGATAAAGCAATTACCGAGGAGCAAAAACCCAGCATTGGTTGCAATATTAAATGGAAACCAGGTAACGAACCCAGTTATTTTGGTTAATGTTTCACCTCTAAATTAAGGACATAACGTCCCAACTGAACTTTCCCCGTCCAGAGTTCATATTCCACCCTTAAATGTTCTGGTATAGAATGTCCAATCAATTCCAGACTATTAGTAAAATTACGTAAACAAATGGGTTGTTGGGGTTTTAAAGACTCACTGGGTAACCAATAGCGAGTGACTCCATAAACCCCTTTTTCCCAAAAATGACGGTAACTCAACTGAGAATTGCCTTGCATAGTCATAATTACTCGATAGGGAGAAATTTCTAGCCAGAGAATTCTCGGACCACTAGGACCATGGATTTTGTCTGCTCCTGGTTGGGGCGGCTCTGCAAAACTGATATTCAAAGAGTTATTTTTTTGAGGTGGTGCAGTCAACAATATATGAAATCGATCCCGGTCTTTCTGATACAATGTTGCGGCAGCTTCCAATACAGACCAAACGGGTAAATCGACGGAAACCAAGGAAAGGCACACGGATTTGCGGTGATGTGTGAGCATAGGAACATTAGTCAGCTAAAGCGAAGGTGGGGAAAATAAAATAAAATTCAATACTAAAGTCGTATTTTTAGTTAGTGAAAGCGATAGTATACTGGCTGAGAAGTCAAAGATTGTGCTAATAACACTCTGAGACTTTTATACATTCACACGCCAGTTTATCCTAATGTCGGCTTCTGTTATTACCTTAGAAACTAAAGAGAACTCTTCTCAAGATTTAGTTATTCAACAACCTCCTAATGGTATATCTTTACAAGGTCAAATTCGGGTTCCAGGAGACAAATCCATATCCCATCGTGCTTTAATGCTAGGAGCCATAGCCCAGGGAGAAACGGAAATTCAAGGTTTGTTGTTAGGGGAAGACCCCCAAAGCACAGCTAGCTGTTTTCAAGGAATGGGAGCAAGCATTTCCGAATTAAATACAGATTTGGTGCG
>JASJCX010000140.1 GCA_030065255.1 Calothrix sp. MO_167.B42
CGGGATGTAGCGCAGCTTGGTAGCGCACTTCGTTCGGGACGAAGGGGCCGCAGGTTCGAATCCTGTCATCCCGATTTTATTTTGTTGAATAATATTTTATTTGTCGTCGTTAACACATCAGTGTCGTTATTAACGATTTAAATGTCGTCAGCTAAATGTTCGAGCAAACTTTTACAAATATTGATGATGTTCTCAGAAAAGAGGCGGGGTGTACTACAGAGTTAGATTACACAGAACAAACCTCGTGGCTGCTATTTTTGAAGTATTTGGATGATTTGGAGCAGGAAAGGGCAATAGAGGCGGAACTGATTGGCAAGCCCTATGAATTTATTATTGATCAGGTGCATCGCTGGTCCTTTTGGGCAGCCCCAAAAAAGACGGATACTTCGTCTACGCTCAGTAAGCATGGAAAGTTGGATGATGATAATGCGCTGACTGGTGATGACTTGATTGATTATGTGAATGGCGATTTATTCCCATACTTACAGAGTTTTAAGCAACGGGCTACTAGTCCAGACACAATCGAATACAAGATTGGAGAAATTTTTGGCGAGATTAAAAATAAGTTCCAAAGTGGCTATAGTCTGCGGGATGCGCTGGAATATATTGATGAGCTACGGTTTAAATCGCAACAGGAGAAACACGAGCTATCCCATCTCTACGAAGCCAAAATCAAAAATATGGGTAATGCGGGGCGCAATGGTGGAGAATATTACACACCGCGTCCGTTGATTCGCGCAATGATTCAAGTGGTAAAGCCGAAGATTGGCGATCGCATTTATGATGGTGCTTGCGGTTCGGCGGGGTTTTTGTGTGAGAGCTACGATTATTTACGGCGGGGTAAGCTGACAACAAAAGAGCTTGAGATTCTGCAAAAACATACGTTTACGGGTAAGGAAAAGAAAAGTTTGGCCTATGTGATTGCCATCATGAATATGATTTTGCATGGCATTGATGCGCCGAATATTATCCACACCAACACGCTGACGGAAAATCTCAGTGATATTCAGGACAAGAATCGTTTTGATGTCATCTTGGCTAATCCGCCATTTGGGGGGAAGGAACGCAAGGAAGTACAGCAGAATTTCCCGATTAAGACTGGGGAAACGGCATTTCTGTTTTTGCAGCATTTTATTAAAATTTTGAAGAGAGAGGGTAAAGCTGCGGTGGTAATTAAAAATACTTTCCTCTCAAATTCGGATAATGCTTCGCGGGCATTGCGTCAAGAACTTTTGAGTAGTTGCAATCTGCACACGATTTTGGATTGTCTGGGTGGGACTTTTATCGGGGCGGGGGTGAAAACGGTGGTGCTGTTTTTTGAGAAGGCTCCCTTCGACTCCGCTCAGGGAGCAGCTTCGGTTCAGGGAATGCCTTTATTTTCTCAGGGAAAACCTTTAACTGAGGAGATGGCAACTCAGAAAATTTGGTATTATCAACTAGATCCGGGGCGTAGTTTGGGGAAAACAAATGCGCTGAATGATGAGGATTTGCGCGAGTTTGTAGAGTTACAGGCTACATTTGCAGAGTCGGAACACTTCGACTTCGCTCAGTGTAAAAACGCTTGGCTGGTGGATATTGCTGATGTGGATTGGGAGACGTTTGATTTGTCAGTGAAGAATCCAAATAAGGTTGAGGAATCAAGGTTGCGAGAACCGCAGAAAATTTTGGATGAAATTGCTGCGTTAGATGCCGAAAGTGCAGAAATTTTGACGAGGATTGGGGGAATGCTATAAGAAGCTGGTTTCGACTCCCTTAGACTCCGCTACCTCGACTTCGCTCGGTACAAGTCAGGGTAAGCCACCAGCACAGAGTACGAGTTTTCGCAAGGTCATAATAATGCCCCATATGTATATTCTGGAATGTGCTGATGGTTCTTTCTACACGGGAAGTACAAAATATTTACCTCGTCGTTTATGGCAGCATCAAAATGGTTTAGGTGCAAATCATACAAAGAAGCGACTACCTGTAAAGTTAGTTTATGCAGAGCATTATGATTATGTAGCGGATGCTTTTTATCGGGAAAAACAGGTTCAGGGTTGGAGTCGGGCGAAGAAGATTGCTTTAATGAATAGTGATTGGGATCGCCTTCATATGTTGGCGGAGTGTCAAAATTATTCACACTATAAAAATGCCCTTCGACTTCGCTCAGGGCAAGCCGCTCAACCAGCTGAAGATTGCAAGGATGATGACAATTAGTTTAGGAAATGGTATGCAATTGACAGTGGACAGTGGACAGTTGCCAATGGGATGGATTAAGACAAAATTGAGGGATGTTTGTCAAAAAGTAGAATATGGATCATCTGCTAAATCAAAACCCGAAGGGAAAATCCCTGTTCTTAGAATGGGAAATATCCAAAATGGTGTGATTGATTGGAATGACCTTGTATATACAATAGACCAAGAAGAAATTGATAAGTACTTACTTAAGTACAATGACATTCTATTTAATAGAACTAATAGTGCTGAACATGTAGGAAAAACAGCTATATATAAAGGTGAAAGACCAGCTATTTTTGCTGGATATTTGATTAGAATTCATCGCAAAGAAGATTTAATAGATGCGGATTTCCTGAATTACTACTTAAATAGCAATACTGTAAGAGAATACGGAAAATCCGTTATGAGCCGTAGCGTCAACCAGGCTAATATAAATGGTACAAAACTAAAAGAATATCCAATTATTCTTCCACCGCTCCCAGAACAAAAGCGGATTGTGGCGATTTTGGATGAAGCGTTTGAGGGGATTGATAGAGCGATCGCAAACACCGAAAAAAACCTCGCCAACTCCCGCGAACTATTTGAAAGCTATCTAAACACCATCTTTACGCAGAAAGGTGACGGGTGGGAGGAGAAGAAGTTAGGGGATATTTGCTCTATAAAACATGGATTTGCTTTTAAGGGTGAATTTTTTACTGCTGAAAAATCTAACTATATATTGTTAACACCCGGCTCTTTTTATGAAAATGGTGGCTACCGTGACCAAGGCGAAAAAACAAAATATTATATTGGAGAAATTCCAGATGGATTCATTCTCAAAAAGGGCGATTTTCTTTTTGCAATGACAGAGCAAGCAGTTGGACTCCTTGGTAGTTCTTTAATTGTTCCAGATTCAGATAAGTTTTTACACAATCAACGCCTTGGTCTTGTACAAGTTGTCGATGGGTTTGAATGGCACAACGATTTTTTCTTTCATCAGTTCAATACGTATTTTCGTGAGCAGTGTTTCCGCTTGGGAAATTGCCACTAAATACCGCATCGGGAAACTACCTGAAGCAAAACAACTCCTTGAGCAATATTCACAGATATTAAATCGGGCAAGATTTATCGAACTTGCCATTAACTCAGCCCATGCACTTAGAGCCGGAAGTCTACCAATTGCCCATCGAGATCCTTTTGATCGCATGATCATGGCTCAAGCGGAACTCGAAAGCTTACCCGTCATCACTTACGATGCAGCATTCCAAACTGGACTGATTCAGGTAATTCCCAACCACAAGTAAAGATTATGAACGAAGCCGAAACCTCTAGGTTAAACGAAGCCGAAACCTCAGCCGACAAACGGATGGTGAGCGAAGTCGAACCAACCGTCGCCCGCGAATTTTGTTTCTAGCAGACCGCAATATTTTAGCCAACCAAGCCTATAACTCTTTCTCAGCCTTCGCCGACGATGCCCTTGTCCGCATCGATCCCGAAGTTATCAAAAAACGGGGTCGAGCCCCCAAAAATGGCAGTATCTTTTTTACCATTTTCCAAATTTTTATGACTGAAAAGGCTAATTCCAGCTTCCATTCGACAAGCTCAGGACAAGCCGCTCAATCAGCCGATGATCTGAGGACTGAGCGAAGCCGAAGTCCGGTACAATATAACTTCAGCGACTATCCCCCCAACTTCTTTGACTTCATTATCATTGATGAATGTCACCGAGGTGGAGCCAGCGACGAAAGCACCTGGCGCGGTATCTTATAACTGTTTAAGTCCCGTTAGCAGCGAGTAAGGCAAATTTACCTAATGTAATTATTTTTCGTTTAAAAAATACTGTTCCTCGATTTGTTAGCACTAGATTACTAAATTTAATTTCTGAATGTGCAGAAAATTTAAATTCAGGTGCAATTATCACAGTTGAAGATACTCGTTACCGCGTTCGTCAATTACCAATTGAATAACAAAATTAATGAGCCAATTCCTCTGACAGAACATAAAAGCATTGATTGGGCACAAGTTACTTCTGTTTGTATTGTTTTCATTGGAGATTACCATGATTAAGACAACCCGTCCCTTTACTCCAGATTGGGTTTCTCCCCCTGGTGATACCATCGCTGATTTATTAAAAGAGCGTGATTGGACACAAGCAGATTTAGCAAAGCGATTAGGCTACAAAACTCAACATATCAGCCAGTTGATTAATGGCAAAGCACCTATCAATCAAGAAACAGCCCTGAAGCTAGAACAAGTTTTAGGGAGTACAGCAGCATTTTGGCTCAACCGTGAAGCACAATATCGCGCTGGTTTAGAGCGGATAGAAGAAGAGAAAAATCGGTTAAAGGGGGGGCTGACAGCCCAGGTGCAAGATATGAGTTAACAAATTACATCGAGTCGAAAGCTAAAATTTACTGACCAAATTCTTCTAAAATGCCATTGTTGGACATAAAAGCATTGTCGAGAAAATATGGTGAATCAATCTCCTATCCCCATTGTTGTCAATGGTGCTGCTGGTAAAATGGGGCGTGAAGTGATTAAGGCAGTAGCACAAGCAGCAGACATGAACTTAGTGGGTGCTATTGATACCACCCCGGAACATCAGGGTAAAGATGCAGGAGAATTAGCCGGTTTGGAGGAACCTTTAGAAATTCCCATTACTAATCAATTAGAACCCATGCTGGCCTTTGCATCCCAAGAAAAGCAAATCGGGGTAATGGTTGATTTTACCCACCCTGACTCTGTATACGATAATATTCGTAGTGCGATCGCTTATGGTATTCGTCCTGTGGTGGGGACTACGGGGCTGAGTCCAGAACAACTCCAAGAATTAGCTAATTTTGCTGATAAAGCAAGTACAGGATGTTTGGTGATTCCTAATTTTTCCATTGGCATGGTGCTACTACAACAAGCAGCAGTCACAGCTTCCCAATATTTCGAACATGTTGAGATTATTGAGTTACATCATAATCACAAAGCTGATGCACCTAGTGGAACAGCAATTAAAACCGCCCAAATGTTAGCAGAAATGGGTAAAACTTTTAACGTGCCGGTAGTGGAAGAAACGGAAAATTTACCAGGAGCAAAAGGTTGTCAAGGTGGTGAAGGAATTAGAATTCACAGCGTCCGTTTACCAGGTTTAGTTGCCCATCAGGAAGTCATATTTGGTGCGCCGGGACAAATTTATACCTTGCGCCATGATACCAGCGATCGCGCTTGTTATATGCCAGGGGTATTACTAGCAATTCGTAAGGTTCTAGAGTTAAAGTCATTAGTATATGGATTAGAAAAAATACTTTAATCTAAAATCTAAAATCTAAAATCTAAAATTCTCCCATGCTTGTCCCATTGACTCGCCAAAAATTCGAGCAACTCATACCCCTAATCGCAACTGGTCCCCAGTACAAATATTATTGGGGAAAATTTCCAGACCTGCTGCAACGTTTCTTAATTTCCGTAGTTTCCGTTGCAATTGTGGTAATTATCAAATTAATTTTAAAGTTAGACTTTGGCCCAATTATTTTTTTATTGGCACTAATAGGGGCTTTTTACTGGTTATGGGGGCCTGTATTTTGGGCGAGTATACGTAATGCTAAATGTCGGCGTTACAAATATAGCGGGTTTTTTCGGGGGCGAATTTTAGATTGGTGGATTACAGATCAAGTGCTGGGTAAGCAAGAAACAGTTAACAATCGGGGTGAATTGGTAATTGTAGAAAACCGAGAAAAACGCATTAACTTAGAGGTAGGGGATAATACAGGATTCACCGCCCAAATGCAAGCTCCACTGAAAGTTGACTACAAAGCGATCGCTGTTGGTCAACCTGTGGAATTTCTAGTTATGTCCAATCGTACTGATTTAAGCCGGATTGAAGATATATCAGAAATGTTTATCCCTGGTAGAGAACTGTGGGTAAATGATTATCCTTATTTACGCAGGGATTTTTTTGTGGAAATGAGCCGTCGCTTCCGAGAATCTTCTAGGGGGCGATCGCGTCGCCGACCACCCAGGGAAAGAGAACCCAGGAGAGATAGGGACTGGGAAGACTATTAATTGTTGATTATTTCTTTTTTCCGTAGGCTTGCCAAGCTAAATCGATCAATCCATTAACAATGGCACTGGCTACAACTGCATTACCCTTGTAACTATCAATGATAATGTGGGGGATTAGGGAATTTCGCAAGCGTTTTTTAGCATTATTCTCCACCAAAAATCTTGGTGAAGTCCCCACAATTAAAGCAGGTCGAATCTCTTCTGCTTCAACTAAATCTACTAAGGTTGCCAACGCAGCTTCTGATTGGCCTACGACAAATATTCCCTCCGGGTAACGTTTGGCGAGAATTTTCATCCCCCAAGCCAGATTCGCCATTTTTGATTGATGATATACATCTTTACTGCAATACACTAAGTTAACAAAAGTATGTTGAGTGCGATCGATGATACCTACTTTTACCATCGGTATATCAACTACTATAGTGGTACGGGCAGCTAGTGCTGCTGCTCCAGCTTGGAGAGCTGTTTCCGAAAATCGAATCAGAGATTTATATTCAAAGTCAGCAGTTGCATAAATCACCTGTCGTACAATCTCATATTCTGCGGGTGAGAATATATGAGTACCGATTTCACGATCTATTACTGCCAAACTTTTAGCATCATTTACCTGGCATTCCATCGTAATATCAAACCATTTTAGATTTTTGACCCCAACCTCTTATGAGGTACACATGAATGTTAGCATTCATTATTGACATACTCACCGACTATCGCGGCACGGTGATTCTTGACACATCTGTGACTGTCGCTACCGAAGTGTGCCGCAGGCGGGTGAGGTTTTATAAATATTCATCCGCACATGATATTACTCTTCGAGAAGCCGCTGTCGCGTCTACACTTCGTTCCACCCAACCTACCATTGTTCTTAACAACAACCGTATTGACTTAGGTGACTTATCCTCTCTGTGTTCTCTGCACCTAGAGCGGTTTTTTATTCTATCCCTCACACCATCTGTTTCTTTGTTTATGGTAAAATTTCGTCACCATTTTGGCGTTTTGCAACTAAAATTCAACGTAAGCACAATCCTAATAATTTTATAAATGAATTTAGGACAACCATTAGGTTCAGTCATACAAGGTTCCCTCACCGGTGGACTAGAAGTGCGATTACACCCAGACATTTCCGTAGAAGATATGCGGGTGGGTAAATTTTTAGTCGTACAGGGAATGCGATCGCGTTTTTTCTGTATGCTGACTGATGTAGCATTGGGAACTGCCAACCAAAGAATTATGGCTAATCCCCCTGAGTGGGAGGACACTTTTTTACGGGAAATCCTGGCGGGAAGCGGTATTTACGGTACCGTCACTTTAGCTCCAATGTTAATGTTTACACCGGAATCTCCTGAAGAATCCCCGGAGAACAATAACGGGAAATCTGGAAAACAATCCTCTGGTTTAGCATCCTTTGCAGCTCAAACCAGTACCACCATGGAATTGTTACCAGTAAAGACAATTCCCACCCATTTTAGCCAGGTGTATGAAGCAGCAGAGTCGGATTTTCGCCGGGTATTTGGCTGGGAAGACGATCCCATCCGCAAAAATTTCTCCATTGGGAAACCTTTGGATATGGATGTTCCAGTGTGTCTGGATTTAAATCGGTTTGTAGAACGCAGTAATGGTGTGTTTGGTAAGTCGGGAACGGGGAAATCCTTTTTAACTCGGTTATTATTAGCTGGAACCATCCGCAAACAGGCGGCGGTAAATTTAATTTTTGATATGCATTCCGAGTATGGTTGGGAAGCAGTATCAGAAGGTAAACAATTTAGTACCGTTAAAGGGTTAAAGCAGTTATTTCCCGACAAAGTGGAAGTATATACCCTCGACCCCGCTTCCACCAAACGGCGAGGAGTTCCCCATGCTCAAGAATTGTACCTGAGTTATGACCAAATTGAAATTGAAGATATTAAGCTATGTAGCCGGGAATTGGGACTTTCCGATGCGAGTATCGATAACGCGAATATTCTTTATGCGGAATTTGGTAAATCTTGGATTCTCCAACTTTTTAATATGAGCAACGAAGATATTAAAATGTTTTGTGAGGAAGGAAAGGGCCATCAAGGTTCCATTACCGCCTTGCAGCGCAAACTCCTACGCATGGAAAACTTAAAATACATGCGCGGTGCTTGTCCGCAAAACTATGTCAACCATATGTTGCGCTCCATAGAAGCCGGGAAGAACATAGTAGTGGAATTTGGTTCCCAGTCTGATATGCTTTCCTATATGTTGGTGACCAATATGATTACTAGGAGAATTCACCAACGTTATGTCCATAAAGCCGAAAAATTTTTACAAACCAAAAATCCCAGCGATCGCCCCACCCAATTAATGATTACCATTGAGGAAGCCCACCGGTTTCTGGATTCCAGTATTGTCCAGAGTACCATCTTCGGCACCATCGCCAGGGAAATGCGGAAATATTTTGTTACCCTATTGGTGGTGGATCAACGGCCATCGGGGATAGATAATGAAGTTATGTCTCAAGTGGGCACCAGGGTTACTGCTTTGCTCAATGATGATAAGGATATTGAAGCAATTTTTACCGGGGTGTCTGGTGGAAGTTCATTGCGATCGGTATTAGCGAAATTAGACTCTAAGCAACAAGCTTTGATTTTAGGACATGCCGTTCCCATGCCAGTGGTGGTGCGTACCCGTCCCTACGATACCGTATTTTATCAAGAAATTGGCGACCCCATATGGTCGGAAAAGTCAGATGAGGAAGTGTTAGCTGCTGCTGATTTGGCCAAAGCAGACTTGGGATTTTGATAGTTGATAGTTGACAGTTGATAGTTGACAGTTGATATCATTTCCGTTTGTATCGGAATTATTTAAATTTCCTTCTTCTCCCTCTTCCTCTGCGCTCTGTTGTGCCTCTGTGGTTTTTTTATCATTCCGATGTAACCGGATTTGATATAACCTGACAAAAAGCGATCGCGCCAAGAATTGACTAGTACTGAAGTTATACCAATTTCATTTAGCTAGGCTACACTTGCAAAAATTGATGCAGAATATGATTTTATTCTTGACCCATTATCTGTAGCTTTAATTGAGGAAATTGGTATTACATATCTTGTCATTAATAAAGCGATCGCTACGAGTTAATACTCCTTTGTATACAAAATTGTTTCAATTTTTACCTGGTTTAATCTGCAAATAGTTCTGCACAATCTTTAATATTTTCTCTGCTGCATGACCATTGCCAAAGGGGTTGATGGCATTTGCCATAGCTTGATAAGCTGTTGGTTCACTAAGTAATTGCGCAGTATTAAAAATTATTGACTCCGATCGAGTTCCCACTAACTTAGCTGTGCCAGCAGTTACCGCTTCCGGTCTTTCTGTGGTTTCCCTCAAGACTAATACTGGTTTGCCTAAACTAGGTGCTTCTTCCTGTAAACCACCAGAATCGGTTAACAAAAGATGCGATCGCGCGATCGCTCCTACTAGCTCTCCATAATCTAAGGGTTCGGTGAGAAAAATCCGGGGATGATTACCCAATAATGCTTGTAGTGGCTCTCTAACCGTAGGATTACGGTGCAGGGGCAGTAACAAAGCAGTATCAGGGAATTTGTCTAATATCTGTAAAAACCCTGACGCAATTCCTTGTAATGGTTCTCCCCAATTCTCCCGTCGATGAACCGTTGCTAATAGAACACGATATTTCCCCCACTCTAAGCCGGGAATATCACAAGCTGGTTCCGTGGCTGCAACTTTTAGTAAGGCATCAATCACAGTATTTCCCGTCAAATGAATCTCTCCCAATACCCCTGATGTTTTTAAATTATCTACAGCTAAAGGGGTTGGTGCAAAATGTAACTGAGTCAATTGGGAAATTAACCGGCGATTAGCTTCTTCTGGAAAGGGATTAAATAAATCATCGGTTCTTAAACCA
Source organism: Calothrix sp. MO_167.B42 (assembly GCA_030065255.1). GTDB lineage: Bacteria > Cyanobacteriota > Cyanobacteriia > Cyanobacteriales > Nostocaceae > Calothrix_A. The sequence continues at coordinate 10,136 of JASJCX010000140.1, forward strand.
GCTTCCACATGACCTATGGGTATTTTGTGATAAAAAGCAGCTAAAGTGGCAGCAAATGCTGTGGTGGTATCTCCCTGCACAATTGCGAAAGCTGGCTTTTGTTCTTGAAATAATTTTGACAAACCCTGCAAACTGCGGCAAGTAATATCTCCTAGGGATTGCCCATGCTGCATAATTTCTAAATTGCGATCGCCCTTCAGGTTAAATAGTTGCATCACCTGGGTAACCATCTCTTTGTGCTGTCCCGTCAAAATGACTTGTGTGTCTAAACCAGAAAAGCTTTGAAATACCTGAATTACCGGAGCTAACTTAATTGCTTCCGGACGGGTGCCCAAAATAATGTAAACTCGCTTTTGATTAGCCATTATTCATAGATTGTTGGTCACTGGTTAAGAGGATGTTTGTCAAGTCAAAATCTTTACAGAAGAACTTATCTCGTAAACCTCTTTCCTACTAGTACTCGAGTCGCGGGTGTTTAGATCCCCGACTTCTTTAAGAAGTCGGGGATCTGTGACCCCTCGAGGCTTTGAAACCCCATTCCAGCATAAAAGTTTTCATCTAATAGTAAACCCTAAATATCCAATAAATGGTTAATCTTTCAGGTTTAATGGGGGACTGACGGTGTTTCAGTTAAACCATAAAATCACACATTTGACACGCAAAAACCCGGCTTTACCGGGCAGATGCAATGTTTGTTGAATTTAGTACAAATTTTTATAGGTTAAGACAAGATCTTATACTTCAAGATCGCAAGTTAAAGGACAAGCTGCATAAACAGTTGATTGCATTTCTTCCGCTTCTCCATGTAACCAGCTTAACCACTTGACTTCCTTGGGATGAACTCCCTTTGCGGTCAAAATTCCAGCTCCTATAACCACTGCTAATACATTAAATGATACTAAACCTCCCGCCACCAACAAAACAGCACTCATCGGCATAACTGATTGTAGAACAACCGTTAACAAACATCCGACTGTGGCCATTAAAACAACAAGGGGGAAACCGACAACCAACAAGCATACTGCCAATGTGAAAGTCCAGATTAAGAAACTTTTAATCGTTAACAAGGAGTAGGTATTGCCTAAATTAGATGTTTGAGACAAAGCCATCATTAATGTTCTCCTAAATCGATAACAGGAATTTAAATTAAAAAACATCTCTCTAGTGCTGATTTGCATCGGGATCAATGTTTAATGATGTCTAGTATATAAAAACCTGATGAGAGTATGAACGTTTAGTTAACAAAATTAACAGTTGAGGTTCAAGAAACTTAAACTAAAGTCCTACTAGGCATTTGAGCAATAATATAGCTTTGCCATCTATCTGGAGGAAGAAAAACTAAAACTCTCCTTTGGCTTTAAAGATAACGAATCAAATAGGAAGAACAGGGAACTATCAAGAAGTATTTTAATGCTTGGTGATGAATTTACTCTGGGATTGACCATTTTTCATGTTGCGGGTTTAAGCTGTGGGATGAAAGCAGTATGAGTTTCCTTTACATATCTAATTCAAAAAGGGTTTAACCCCCACATAGTATGGGATTACTATTTAATTTTGGAACAAAATTTAGATTTTATCCCTCAATCTAAACGACACTAATTTGGAATTTTCTGGCTTAACTGAATGACTTTCAACGCAAACAACGAATTGCTTCTAATAATCCCCTAGCTTTATTCAGTGTCTCTTCATATTCTGTTTCTGGTTCGGAATCTGCCACTAATCCGGCACCTGCTTGTACGGTAACAGTATTGTTTCGGGCAACCATTGTCCTAATTGCGATCGCACTATTCAATTGTCCTTCAAAATCATAGTATCCATAGACACCAGAATATATACCACGGCGACAAGGTTCTAATTCATAGATAATTTCCATGGCTCGAATTTTGGGTGCGCCGCTGACTGTACCTGCGGGAAAACAAGCCTTAAGTAAATCCCAGGCATTTTTTTCTGGTGCTAATTTACCAATCACATTACTGACAATGTGCATGACATGGGAGTAACGTTCTACAACCATCAATTCATCTACTTTGACACTCCCACTAGAACAAACCCTGCCTAAATCATTGCGTCCCAAATCCACTAACATGACGTGTTCGGCTATTTCTTTGGGATCTTGTAGTAAATCCACTGCTAAGGCGTTATCTTCCTGGAAAGTTTTACCACGGCGGCGGGTACCAGCGATGGGACGCAAGGTAGCAATAATCTCATGATTTTCATTCCGTTCTGCTTTTACCATGACTTCCGGACTGGAACCAATAATTTGCCAGTCAGGGAAGTGGAAGTAACACATATAGGGGGAGGGGTTAATCTGACGTAGAGAACGGTAAAGGGTGAAAGAATCCTCCGTAAATTCCGTTGATAGTTGTTGAGAAATTACTACTTGGAAAATGTCCCCAGCTTTAATATATTCTTTGGCCTTGTTAACCCTGGCGCAAAATTGTTCCTGAGTAAAGTTGCTCTGGTAAGTTTCAATTTTATTATTACCCGGTGGTTTCCAACTGAGTATGGTCTTTTCTGGGGGTAAAGGTAAAGATAATTTGCTTACCATCTCAGAAACGCGATCGCAGGCTTGTTGATAAGCTACCTTTAAATCAACATTATTACCTGTATCAGCATAAGCGATTGCCCAAATTTTCCGCTTTACCTGATCGAAAATCATCAAGTGGTCTGCTTGCATCCATAAACCATCAGGGATATCACTATCATCCGGTGCATGAATTGGCACCCGTGGTTCAATCCAATTGATTAATTCATAACCCCAAAACCCAAACAATCCCCCAATTCCAGAGGGTAACTCAGGCAATTTAACTGGTTTATAAGGGGCAAGACAGTTGCTTAAAATGGTGAAAGGATCCCCTGTAAAAATTTCTTGGGAGCCATCACGATATGTTTGGGTAGTGCGATTGCCTTTAGCTGATAAAATCCACAATGGATCGCAACCGAGTAAACTATAACGCCCTATTTTTTCTCCACCTTCTACCGATTCCAATAAAAAGCTATAGGGTTGTCCGGCACACACTTTATACCAAGCAGATACAGGGGTGTCTAAGTCCGCAACCCACTCTTGATAAACTGGAACAAAATTACCTTGTTGAGCTAGGTGAGAAAACTGGGAAAAATCAGGGCAAATCATAAGATTAGTTTACTTTTTAAAAAGCCACCCAGAACATTGCCCGTGGTGGAAGTTATTGATATATACCAATTTTTGTGGATGTATACAAGTATCCGCCCATTCACAAATAAACCAAAGTACCAAGAAACATATAGTTTCTTGGTACTTCAGCTAGCACTAGCTGATGTATAGTTTGTGGCTCATCATGGAAGGCTACAAATTACACATCATGAGTGGCTTTACCACTGAATTTAAGTTGTGATGGATTGGGGTTTGCTCCAATATTGCGGGGTACAAAACGTACCGGCTCACGGCCTTCGTTTACCTTTTCAGGAAATACGCCATCAGCAGGGTGAAGTAAAGTACTGGCTCCACTAGGCGAAATCCGGTAAACTTTGTAGTCTGTAATTTTAAATTTCCGCAGTTGGGCACCTAAGGCAATACCATATTCCTTACGGGCGATGTAAAGCAGGTTTTCACCTGCATGCATCACGGCAGCACCGCCAGTAGGCATTTCAAATACTTGTTCTTTTTTACTAGTCCAAGTAATAGCGTACTTTTCTTCATCTTCAGCTTTTTTGAGTAAGCCGCCAGTGCTGCCACCAAATAATGGGGTTTTTCCAGTCAGTGTCATAAACTGTCCACTCAATGTTTTTACGGCATCCTAACATTGCACACAACTCAATATTGCGTTCGTGTCATAGTCTGTAACAGTTTTTAAGAGTTAAGAGTTGATAGTTGACAGTTGACAGTTGACAGTTGACAGTTCGGAGTTAAGAGTTAGGAGTTAGGAGTTGATAGTTGACAGTATTAGGGAAACTTACTCATTACTCATTACTCATTACTCATTACTCATTACTCATTACTCATTACTCATTACTCATTACT
>JASJCX010000141.1 GCA_030065255.1 Calothrix sp. MO_167.B42
ACGTAGGGTGTGTTGTCGCAGAGCGCAACGCACCATTATATAAGGATTTAGGTGCGTTAGACTAGCGTCATAACGCACCCTACGAATACCTAATTTTTTCAATATTCAAACCGGATTCCTATATATTTATTTATTTATTTATCAGTAATTTTATATTAATTATCCACACGCGTCGTGAAAATTTTCCACACATGCAGTAGAAATAATCCTAATCCTATTGTTAATGTATTTTCATACCATTGAGGAAATTGATAAATGTTCAAAGTATTCGCCGATCGCGGTGGTACCTTCACGGATATTATAGTTGTGACCAATAATCAGGCAATTATAGAAAAGCTCTCGCAACATACAGAGCGTTTTTTGATTGTGAATCTTCCTAACCAAGAATGGGTGATTGTCTACAAATTACTTTCAGAAAATCCAGAAAAATATGAAGATGCAGTTATCCAAGGTATTAGGGATATTCTGAGTCTTCCCAGTAATCAACCCATTCCCCATAAGGCAATAGAAGTAGTTAAAATGGGGACAACAGTAGCAACAAATGCTCTGTTAGAAAGACATGGCGATCGCGTTGTTCTTCTCATCACTAAAGGCTTCAAAGATGCGTTGCGAATTGGTTATCAAAACCGCCCTCATATATTTGCCCGCCATATTATTTTACCCACAATGCTTTATGAAAAAGTAATTGAGGTTGGGGAGCGTTACGATGCCCAAGGAAATGAATTAATCCCTGTAAATATAGAACAAGTAAAAGAAGATTTACAAGGGGTTTATAACACAGGAATTCGTAGTTGTGCTATTGTTTTTATGCATAGCGATCGCTATCCCGATCACGAACAACAAGTAGCCCGAATCGCCCAAGAAATCGGATTTACGCAGATATCTATATCCCATCAAGTTAGTCCTTTAATGAAATTGGTTAGTCGAGGAGATACAACGGTAATAGATGCTTATTTAACTCCTATTTTGCGTCGCTATGTCAACCAAGTAGCTAGTCAGTTACCTAATGTCAGATTAATGTTCATGAAATCTGATGGTGGCTTAACAAATGCCGAACAATTTCAGGGAAAAGATAGCATTTTAAGTGGACCGGCTGGTGGTATTGTGGGCGCAGTCCAAACTAGTAAAAGGGCGGGGTTTGATTTAATTATTACCTTTGATATGGGAGGAACAAGTACGGATGTGGCCCATTTTAAAGGGGAGTATGAACGCCAATTAGATTCGGAAATTGCTGGGGCACGGATGCGAGTTCCCGTATTATCAATTAATACAATTGCGGCTGGTGGTGGCTCAATTTTGACATTCGATGGTTCTAGTTATCGTGTGGGGCCAGAATCCGCTGGCTCCAATCCTGGTCCTGCTTGTTATCGCCGTGGCGGCCCCTTAGCGGTTACAGATGCCAATATTATATTAGGTAAAATTCACCCCCAGTATTTTCCTCCTGTGTTTGGCACTGATGGTAATTTACCCTTAGATAAAGAGATTGTCACTGAAAAATTTATACAACTAGCCCAAGAGATTGCATCAGTCACCCAAAATCATCAAACCCCCGAACAAGTAGCAGCAGGATTTATTGCTATTGCTGTGGAAAATATGGCAAATGCGATTAAAAAAATTAGTCTGCAACGGGGTTATGATGTGACTGAATATGTCCTTTGTTGTTTTGGTGGAGCAGGTGGACAAGTTGCTTGTTTAATTGCCGATACATTAGGGATGAAAAAGATATTTCTCCATCCTTATGCTGGAGTTCTCTCAGCCTATGGTATGGGATTAGCTGATATCCAGGCTACTAGAATTACAGGGGTAGAACAGCCTTTAAATCAAGCGTTGATTCCCCAATTAATCCAGTTGATGGAGTTTTTAAAAACTCAAGCCCAAAGGGAATTAAGTAACAATGAAAGTAGGGGCGAAGAAAAAGTAATTCAAAAACTGAATATAAAATATGAGGGAACTAATTCTACTTTGAGTGTTGATTTTGATGCAGATGTAAGGGTGGTGCAAACAGCATTTACAGATGAGCATAAATCTCGCTATGGTTTCATTCAGCCAGAAAAATCTTTAATTGTGGAATCTATTTCAGTGGAAATAATTCAAAAGATGGATACCCCCGAAGAACCTTTAATTATTCGTACCCGTCCGGTGAAAGAATCTCTCCAACCCATTGAAATAGTCAAGATGTTTACTGCTGAAAAATGGCATGATACGCCGGTTTATTCCCGGGAAGATTTACAACCAGGAGATTGTATTCATGGTGCTGCGATTATTGTGGAAAAAATTAGCACAATTGTAGTTGAACCTAACTGGCAAGCCATATTAAATGAGCGTAATCATTTAGTTTTAGAACGGACATCTTAAGTAAGTAATAAGTAATAAGTAATAAGTAATAAGTTTAGATTAGCGTCATAATGCACCCTACTGGACTCAAGAACTGTCAACTGTCAACCGTCAACTATCAACCGTCAACATCAAAAACGTTCTAACCACGATGGCGACTACTATATTAGGAAAATAAAAATGTTAAACCTTGCTTCCCTACCTGCGGACATCCGCCAACTTTGTCGAGAAGGTAAATTAGAGACACCTACCCCTGGATTAGCACTAGGATTTGTTCAAGCTAACTTAGTTGTATTGCCATATTCTTTGGCATTTGAATTTTTGCTTTTTTGTCAACGCAATCCCAAGTCTTGTCCTATACTTGATGTGACAGAAGTGGGAGATTTTGAACCCAAAATTATCGCCCCTGGTGCAGATATTAGAACCGATTTACCCCGCTACAAAATTTTTCGCCACGGTGAATTTGTTACAGAAACAACCGACATTAAACCATTTTGGAGAAGTGATTTAGTAGCGTTTTTAATTGGGTGTTCCTTTTCTTTTGAAAATGCCATGCTCAATTCTGGTTTATCAGTCAGGCATGTAGAAGAAAATAAAAATGTTCCCATGTATAGGACAAATATTCAATGTATTCCTACTCAAACATTTTCTAGCCCTTTAGTAGTTTCTATGCGTCCTTTACCAGTTAATCAGATTGTTCGAGCGGTAGAAGTAACTAGTCGTTATTACAAAGCCCATGGTTCTCCGGTACATATTGGTAATCCTGATGTCATAGGAATTAGTAACTTAAATAAACCTGATTATGGTGATGCTGTCACAATTAATGATGGTGAAGTTCCGGTTTTTTGGGCTTGCGGAGTCACCACTCAAACTGCAATTTTCCAAGCAAAACCCGAGCTAGCAATTACTCATGCTCCTGGACATATGTTTATTAGTGATTTGTCCGATGAATCTCTGACTTTTTAAAAACCTGCATCTTCTACAAAATAGGAAGCAAAAATGTCCACCACATATCAACCAGATCCCGTTCGCTTAGAAATTTTCAAAAATCTCTATCAATTTATTGCCGAATAAATGGGGATTGTTCTGTAAAACACCGCCGCATCAGTCAACATTAAAGAAAGGCTGGATTTTTCCTGTGCGATTTTTGATACTTCAGGATTATTAGTAGGCGTAGGGTGCGTGAGATGCGAAAATATTTGAACGTAGCAATAAGGCTTATAACGTCACACACCAACTACTGATTGTGACACTTGCGTAAGTCCTGATCTGGTGAAACTCCTTTGAGAACTTTTCGGTGTTTCTCATATCAGTCATATACTAGAACGAAAATTGTCATTACAAGTGTTTCAACATCTATACTATTCATGAGGAAGGATTGACTGATGATAAGCTTGGTAACTTTTATCTTCTATCTTTTCCTCTCTTTTTCCTAATTCACACCAGACGTATAGAGATGAATATTGAAATCCCTAATGAAAAGTTGTTTGATAAAGATATTGAGTCTATCTTTGAAAATCCCAATATACAAGGAAGAGGAGATAACTATTTTCGAGAGGCAATTCGCTATTTTCATTGGCCTTATGGAGAAGTACATCAAGAAAGTCTAAAAAGTGGTGACTTTCACAAAAATCTCAGAAGACTTACGATTTCAATGTTGTACACCAACTCTCAAGATTATGTAAACAAAATTATCTGGTCAAACTTTGAAGATTGGATTAAATCCAGAGAGTCTCTTATTTTTACTTCTAACTTATTTATTGAGATTCGTCCTTTGATAATTAGTATTTTCTTTGAGTTACTTTTTGATCAGAAAATTTCCTCTGCACAATTGAGGATTTATAATGAAGCGATTGCTAATATGCACAATACAATGAAAGGTATTGCTCTTCGCTCTAAAAAAGTGCGAGTTAAAATGTATGAGGATATTCAGCAACAGTTAAAAAATATTAATCAGCTTCAAGTATTTAAGTCAGCTAAATTACAAGATATTCCACAAGAAACTTTAGCAAAGCATATTGGTGGTGTTTTTTTTCATACTGGTGTCGTTCAAACAACAGAATTTATCACACATACATTAGTGGAAATATATAGAAATCAAGAAATAAAAGATAATTTACGGCAATTTATTCAACAATCATCCCCAGTGATTTCATGGGAGGTTATCGAACAATACAAATATTTAGATTACATTTTAAACGAATCCTTACGCTTGTTTCCCTTATTTGGAAAAACTGATAGACAGGTAACTAAATCTTTAACTATTAAAGATATTTTGCTAAAAGAGGGTTCTATCATTTATTTAAATTTTTCCCTGATTCACAAACTACATTGGAATGAACCTGATAGCTTTAATCCTTCACGCTGGGGTAAGAATCAAACACAGATAGATTCACCAAAACTATCTAAAGCTCAGTTTATACCTTTTGGCATTGGATCACGTAAATGTCCAGCAGAAACATTTACATACAATATGACCAAAGTAATTGTATTTACCATCTTTAAACGCATTAATTTGTCTATTCCATCTAATTTTATCCATACCAGACGTATCCCTCGAGGAGTACCTATAGTTTTCTCTTTAAATGATGATTCTCGGCAATTATACTCTGATGAAGAATCTGTTTTAAACTTAGAAAATAAATTACTCATATCTTTAGAAAATAGGCATTCCCTAAGTTATGAGGTAGATGAGTTAGCAGGACTAAGTATTTTGGGAACCTTCACCAAAATCATAAATAATCTGAAATACTACGGTATTTCAAATTTTTCAGCCTTTTCTCCATTGATTACAAGGATACAGATATGGTTTATATTTCAAATCAAGCAAATTCAGAAATTCAGAAATTAACTTCTTTGTTTAATTTAACAAGTCATAAATAGGGCAATTAATACCAAAGTGTACAAAGCAAGTTTAGGCTTTGTTTGGGCTTAAATTAAATCAAGACTTACGCAAGTGTCACAATCAAAGGTGAAATTACAGACACGGGGACGCGGGGATTATGGTTAATCCTCTCTGACAAAATCATCCCGCAATTATGCAATGCCGTGTCTAAAATCAGGGATAAATCCCTTACTACGAACAAAATAATATGCCAGTTGCGTAAGTCCTAAATTAGCAACGCCTTCAATACAACATAGGAATCAAAAATGTCCATCACATATCAACCAGATCCCGTTCGCTTAGAAATTTTCAAAAATCTCTATCAATTTATTGCCGAACAAATGGGAATTGTTCTGCAAAACACCGCCGCATCAGTCAACATTAAAGAAAGGTTGGATTTCTCCTGTGCTATTTTTGATGCTTCAGGATTATTAGTAGCTAATGCCCCCCATATTCCCGTACATTTGGGTTCCATGAGTGAAAGTGTCCGCAGTTTAATTAACGATAGGGGCGATACTATAAAACCAGGAAATGTGTACTTATCCAACAACCCCTACAATGGAGGAACTCACCTACCTGATGTCACCGTTATTACCCCTGTATTTCTAGAAACTAGGGAAAATACTGCCTCCCCCACTCCCCTGTTTTTTGTTGCTTCCCGGGGACATCAAGCAGATATTGGTGGAATTACTCCTGGTTCCATGCCTCCCCACAGTACTACAGTAGAAGAGGAAGGCATTTTATTTGATAATTTTCTCTTAGTTGAACAAGGTAATTTTCATGAAATTCAAGTTAGAAACTTCCTGACAAATCATCAATATCCTGCTCGCAATCCTGACCAAAATATAGCTGATTTCCAGGCACAAATTGCTGCCAATGAAAAGGGAGTGCAAGAATTGCATAAAATGGTTGCTCAATATGGGTTGAAAACAGTCCAAGCATATATGCAATTCGTGCAAAATAATGCTGAAGAATCAGTCAGACGAGCCATTGATGTTCTCAAGGATGGCTCATTTATTTATCCCATGGACAACGGAGCAGAAATTCATGTTCAAGTCACAATTGACCGCAAAAATCGCCATGCTACCATTGATTTTACTGGCACATCTGAGCAATTAAATAGTAACTTTAATGCTCCCAAAGCTGTTACTCAAGCAGCAGTCTTATATGTCTTCCGTACACTGGTTGATGATAGTATTCCTTTGAATGCAGGATGTTTGCAACCTTTAAAAATTATTATTCCTCAAGGCTGTATGTTGAACCCAGTTTACCCAGCCGCAGTGGTAGCAGGTAATGTAGAAACTTCCCAAACCATTGTCGATGCTTTATATGGTGCATTAGGTGTGATGGCTGCTTCCCAGGGAACGATGAATAATTTTACCTTTGGTAATCAGCGTTATCAATATTATGAAACCATCTGCGGTGGTTCTGGCGCGGGGCCTAACTTTCATGGTACTGATGCAGTCCACACCCACATGACTAACTCCCGTTTAACCGATCCAGAAATTTTAGAAACCCGTTATCCTGTGCAGGTAGAGAGCTTTTGTCTGCGTCCCGATAGTGGCGGTAAGGGAAAATATTCAGGGGGTAACGGTGTGATTCGCCGCATCAAGTTTCTCGAACCAATGACAGCTAATATTCTTTCTGGCCATCGCCTTGTCCCTCCCTTTGGATTAAATGGTGGTGAAGCTGGAAAAGTGGGACGTAATTGGATAGAGCGTGAAGATGGAACACAAGAGAGTTTGGACAGCACAGCAACAGTGGAAATGGGATGTGGAGATGTTTTTGTGATTGAAACCCCTGGTGGTGGAGGATTTGGTTGAATTTAAAAAAGAATTGAGGGGTAATATCATGTGTGGATGAATACTTATAAAACCTCACCCGCCTGCGGCACCCTCTCCTTATTAAGGAGAAGGTAAGGAAGGGTTGGGGTGAATCAAGCAGAAATTATAAGTAATTAAGCTAACTTGATATAACAAATCCCCGACTTCTTTAAAGAAGTCGGGGAGCTAAATCCCGGGAGCTAAATTCCAGAAGATTTAAACTCTAGCCAGTTGTGTAATTTCCTTCAGAGAATGTATTAAATATTCAATCTCTTCAACCGTGTTGTAATGCACCAATCCAATACGCAGTAGACCACCCATGCTTTCCACTCCTAACTTCGTAGTTAAACCGAGAGCATAAAAATTACCATTCCAAGTAAAAATACCGCGATCGCTTAATTCCTTGGCTAAGGTTACGGGGGGTATGCCTTCAATGCGGATGCTAACGGTGGGTGTGCGATGGGAAAAATTTGCGGGATTGGTGATTCCATAAAAGGTTAAACCAGGAATTGCTAATAATTGAGGAATCAGTTTTTGGCTGAGTTCTCTTTCGTATTCCTGAATTGCTGACATTGCTGTGACTATGGCAGCCCGGCGATTGGGATAGGCGGTGGTAATTGCATGGGTAGGAGGACAGCGAAATGCTTTTGTATCCGCATCCGTTGCTGTATCCGCTGTTGTTTCTAATAGAGCCGCTAGTAAGTCTCCATGGTCCGTGGGGGAAACATGACAACCCACTTTTGCCAGATAGTTGACAGCCGCTACTATCCCCGCCATTGCTTCAAAGCTGGGGGTTCCGGTTTCCCAACGAGAGGGAACTTCGTCGGATGCTGGTTTAACTTTATAGGGTTTGAGCCGTGCTAAATGTTCCTGTTTACCGTACAAAATCCCTAGGTGCGGACCAAAGAATTTATAGCCAGAACAAGCAAGAAAATCACAATCTAAGGTTTTGACATCAATCGGGCCGTGGGGTGCATAATGAACTGCATCTACGAAGACTAAAGCACCAACTGCATGGGCAAGTTTTACCACCTCTGCCACATCATTAATTGTACCCGTAGCATTAGCAGCATAGCCAACCGCAACTAACTTTGTGCGTTGGTTAAGGTGCTGTTGCAAACTATTCATATCCAGGGTGCAATCGGCGGTATTAATATCAACTTCATGAATAATTGCTCCCTGCTCCTCTAGAGCGTACCAAGGAGATACATTGCCAGCGTGGTCGAGTTTGGTAACAATAATTTCATCCCCTGGTTGAATTTCTCTACCTATGGCTCGACTGAAGGCAAAAGTCATAGAAGTCATATTGGCACCAAATATTACCTCTTGGGCATTGCAACCCAGGAAATCTGCGATCGCCATGCGGGCGGAGTTAACTAGGGCATCTGTACGAATGCTCGTGGGAAAAGCCCCGTGGGCGTTACCATTGGAACGCACCAAATAATTTGCGATCGCATCAATCACAGCACCAGGGACTTGAGTACCACCAGGTCCATCAAAGAAAACTGTTGGTTGACCATTAATTTCTTGGGTGAGGGCGGGAAATTGGCCGCGTATCCACTTGAGGTCAAAAGGAACCATAGTAAAATCCTCATGATATAGGTAAATTAAAAATTATTATTCCCAATATGCTTGCCAATTTTCTTTGAAGGCTTGTTGCAATCTGCACATATAGGCATTGGTTTTGATTTTTACCATCCACAAATTATTCGGATTATTACCTCCCTTACACACCACACCTTCAGTGACACCATACTTGCCTTCACGCACATGATTGATAAATTTGCCGGTCAGTTTACCACGATAAATAATTCGTGCAATATTTAATTCATTAAAGTCCTGGACAAATTGCTGGGGAATAATAATACCTCCATCGGTTTGCACATCAAAAAGAACGAGTTGTTTTTGGTCTTCATGCTTGTGCATACCTGCGAATGAATTAAGACCAAAAAACTCTGTAAATACAGTAATTTCAGGACAGTTATATTGTTGATTTTCTTGAAATATAGTTGTTAATTGACTAGCAAAATCCCTGCTAAAAATATCAGGAGCTTGTTCTAAACCTGGGTGAGCAGCATTAAATTCTGCAATACCCATGTCATCTAAGTCGAATCGGTTGCGACGTGTACCAAAGGCATACCATCCAAGCTCAATTTCCCAAATCCAATGAATATTAGTACCATCGTATTTCTCGAAGGCTATGCATCGTTCCAGGGGACAGTTTTTACTATCTGGAATCTTTGGGTAAGCAAGCTGGACTCGTGCCATAACAATACAGGCAGATTTATTGGAAGCACATATTAACCTGAGTTCGGGATAAGCAGTAATCTCGCCCAGCCCATATTCCCGCCTTGAAATCAATTTCAAGGCTAATAAACCAAGCACGTTAAAACGCGCTGCAAAGCTTACTCAGTCTGATTTATCAGACTTTGCCTTTGAGCCTAGGAATTAATTCCTAGGTGGACATTTGGGATTATGAGTTAACCCGAATTGAGGTTATATTACATAATTGTAACACAAATTTATTACAGGTTGGGTTACATTAGTAACAAGTTAAATGACATGAAATTTAAGTTGACCAATGGGAATATTTCTTTTCCCAGCACTAATGAGAATTGCTGCATTCTACCACTCTACATATAAAATATGATCCATCCACGGCAGCTTGACAACTCGTATGCTCCAAGGGATTCGATCCAGTAAAATATCGTAGGTTTCACGTTCAACCTGTAGCAGCCAACCACCATCACGAACTCTCAAGATGCCATTTCTCTGCAAAAAAGCTTTTCTAAATCCTTCTATTGATGTATTTTTCAAAATAGACCAATTTTGAATCACAGCAGATAACAAATTTTCGCATTCTGATTGTTCCTGTTCAGTTATTTCTAAATTGGTGTCTATAGGTTCTAATAAATCTATGCCGCAAAGTATTTTATTTAATGGTAAAATATGCTCAGGGGACTCTATTGAAGCATCAACTAAATACTGGAGTAAAAGAACCGCTCGTTCAGCAGATATGGTATTAATAAAAACATTTTCTTGTACCAGTCCTATTTTGATAAAAAAGCGATTCAGAAATGGCCATAGCAAAACTAATCCTGCATTGTAAATGTAAATTTCATCAGATTGATTAAAACTATTGGCAGAATATGGAATTGTAGTTTGATTGGAATTGATTTCTTGTTGGATGTTGATTTTAAGAGTTTGAGCAATTGATAAAAAATGATTCAATCTTGTTATCAGGTTGGATTTATTCTTTGCCAGGGTAGGATTCTTTATTTCATTCAGTAATATTTGTATTTCATTATTAAGGTTATTTATTTGCTGCTTATATTGCGGTGATATCTGTATATCTAGACTTAATTTTTGCAATTCATTTAATAGTAGCTTTACTTCTTCTTCTCTAATCAACTCTGTCTCTTGGCTGGGAATTTTGATTTTCTCTAAGATTTCTGGAAGTGTACTTTTGAATTCTTTTCCTTCTTTAATTAGATGGTCTATTTTGGTAATAAGATTATTTAAAAATTCAGGATAGTTAATCCCATTACTGGTAGTTATATTTAATAAATTAGCTTGGATTAATCTGAATTTATCTACTTTAGTCTTACTATCTGAAGAGAGGCTGAAAAATATTCCTTGCCATTTCTGTAATCTCAATTTCGCTTTCGGAATATTTCTAGTTTGTTCTAGCTGTTCAAATATAGGTTTTATATCTGTATTATAGTCAGCAATAAATTGGACTAAATCCACAGTAAATAATCCTGCTATTTTTAGGAGTGTTGAATCAGGAAATTGGTAAATAAGGCGCTGTAATTGTTTTACATTTTGTAAATTTTGCTCAACAATAGACTTTATCTGATTTGGTGAATTTTTTATGAGGTAATCGCAATATTCTTCTAATTGTTGTTTGCTTAATTTTTCTGCCCACCAGGGTATTGTACCTGTTTGAATAAAGTAGCTAAAAACCTCTAACTGTGATGCTCTGTTATTCGCTAAATCCAATGTTTGTTGGCTATTAAAATGATTATATTGGCTGCGAGTATAGGTTTCATAATTCTTAATAATTTGTTGGCTAAATTGAGGTATATCTGTCTGATTTGCAGTTGTAGTCAGAGTACTGTTTGAGAAGCAAAATTTTTCTTCTAGTTGCTGTTGAATTTGTTCTACGATTTTGCCAATCAATTCCTGCTCTAAATTATTTATATCAATATTTTCTAAGTTAATTTCTAGGGTATTAATTCGATAGATTGTGTCTGAATCGCTGAATTGACTTAACAAATTATCAATGAGAGGGAGTACTTTGCGGCGATATATTCTACTGACTTCATTTTGCAATTCAAAAGCACCTTGCTGTGAATTTACATTAAGTTCTATAATCTGTTTTTTGATAATATGTTGTTGCTGCTTCACTACCAAAGGTTTTAATTAAATTACTTCAGGATCTTTGGCAACTTCAAAAGTTTCGCCAATAATCATATATCCAATGACATTAAATTCCGTTATCTTAGCAGTACCAATTTCCAAGGTTTTTATCAGATTATTAAATATATTTTTAATATTATTGTTGGGTGTGGCATCTTGATTTGCAATTGTGTTTAACCAGACTTGGTAATGAGTTTCAAAATCTTTCATTTCTGCTCTATCAAACCAGTGGCAATAGGAGGTTATATGTGCGGGAACTTCTGCATTGATAATGTTATAAATTAGCTGTTTAAAGTTGTCTTTTTTAAAGCGGGTTAACCAATTTGGAAATACAAAGCTAAGTTGGAAAGAGTAAGGATCTAGAAGGTGATCTACTTTTATCCATCGTCCTGATTCTGATTGTATAAACCCTGTTTCTACTTCTATCTCGAACGTATGTTGCTCATCATTAATATTGGTAACGAAATAAATTCCATTATAATTAACTGTATTAAATATTTGGATTTTGTCATTTGGTGAAAGTCCGTGTTCATTAGACTTACAAGTTACTGTTTTGTTGTTCTGTATTCCTTGAAATCCCGAAATTGGATGACCAAACTCTAAAAAATTAGGGTCTGATTCGGGTTCATTACTGCTGGGAGGACGAAGTAAGATATGTTCGACTATATGGAATCCTTCTATTTCATCCGAGTTATTGGAGGGAGTTAAAGTTTTTCGATTGTAGGGGATTCCTAGTAAGCTGCAAATTCTTTGTTTTAATCCAGATACGTTATCGTTATCATCTGTATCCCAACTCGAATCAGTGTAATTAAATGCTTTACCCCTTCCGGAGCTAATTTGAGGATAGTTTTTTAAAAAAGCAATTTTATTATTAATTAGTTCTTCTTCCAGGGTTGAATTTCCTCCCAGGATTAAATTATATAATTTTAAAGAATAATCAGTGAATTTTTCACAATACTGTGCCATTAAATGATCTAGAAAACGGTTTCTTCTTTCTAAATCAATGTCATTCCATTTATCTTCTGCTGAATTGCTACCTGTTTTGAGGATATCTGCTGCACCTGGAAAGCTATCAAGTACCTGGTAAAAGTAGGTTGTCTTGTTATCTGTTTGGTTATATGTTTGGTCATCTTTTGGGAAATAAAATAAATCTTTAGTATGTTCTAATTGAGCAAAATAGTTAGCTAAAATTTGGTCAAAGAACATCAAATAAGCTTGTAATTGTTTTGCTTGAGCCTTACGTTTTTCAGATGCAGAAGCTGGTAAACCTAATTCTCCAATACCGTAATTAGCAGGAAAATCATTTTGGATTGATTCATAGTCAGATAATTCCCGGTATTTTCCGACTGGAATGGGAATATCTTTTATTGGTGTCGTTGATGGCGATATTTTATTTTCCTGTTGCAAAGATTCCAGATAATCTTGAATTTTTTGTATATCGGTAGTGCAAGGAATTTGTCCTTTATAAAATTTAATGTCATGTATCAAATAATCTATATCTTTGAGTAGAGGTGCAGAATCAGGGTCTAATGCTAATGACCATTTTTCTGATTCTGATTTTGATGATTTATCGCTTGAAATAGTGATACTTTTAACTGTTTTGATTCCTTGAATATCTAAAATAATCCGAATTAAATCAGAAGTATGCAGTTTGTCTTTTTTGATAAAATTATCAAGTTGTTCGTCGTCAATAAAGCCATGTTCAAAGCCATGTCCGAGGGGAAATCCATCAAAAATTGCTTCAGGGGTTTTCCCTTTATCCAGAAGTTCTTTTAAACTGAAAAATTGCAGGTGAGGAGAAATAAAATTATCTAAGCCAAAATATATCTGTGCCATTAATTCATTTACATTAAAGCCTTCCTTGACTTCAATCTCGGCTTCGATTGTGATTTCTTCGGGTGGTAAGATTTCAACTGAGGCAAAATCTTCACATAAATTCCGATGCTGATTAAGTTTAGATTTTACTTTTTTCAAGAGACTCGATTCATCAAATTCCGATAAACTCGATTCATTAGATTCCGATAAATTCGATTCATCAGATTCCGATAAATTCGATTCATTAGATTCCGATAAATTCGATTCATCAGATTCCGATAAATTCGATTCATTAGATTCCGATAAATTCGATTCATCAGATTCCAATAAACTCGATTCATTAGATTCCGATAAACTCGATTCATTAGATTCCGATAAACTCGATTCATTAGATTCCGATAAATTCGATTCATTAGATTCCGATAAATTCGATTCATTAGATTCCGATAAATTCGATTCATTAGATTCCGATAAATTCGATTCATCAGATTTTCTTACAACATTTTTTTCTGCCTCAATAAGTACTCGGTAAAGTCCATTTAAATTGACTAATTGAGTGAAGTCATCACTTTGAAAAGTTAAGGTATGACGAAGCGAGTCATAGTAAATTGGAGGTTCCGAATTCTGAATTGGTTCTAACCAAGCATTTTTAACCCCATCGATATCGATTAGCAGTTTACGATAATCATTAATCGTGAGGGGATTCACGGTGAGGATTTCTCCGGCTGTGAAAAACTGTTTTCTGTTTTCTCCAGGAGGAGGTGCAAGCAAGTCTTTCATCTCGAAGTCAAGCCGATAGCTTAAATCCGTGATGGCATAGCAGAGTTGTTCTAGGATAGTAATGCCAGGATCGTG
>JASJCX010000142.1 GCA_030065255.1 Calothrix sp. MO_167.B42
CCAACTTCCACAACTCGTGCTTTCACTTCTTCCGCAGTCATAACCACGGCGCTTTTACAACTAATTTTCTCGTTAATTTCTGTAATTGTTCGCATATTTATCCATCTTGCTGATAATAATTATTATTTACACATCTATTTTTGGAATTATTTTTATATTTAATCATCAAAAAATATGAATATTTTTCTCATAGAGTATTGACCATGGTAAATTAATAGTCAAAACTTAGTTATAAAAATACCTATATGTAGGAATCATATTTGATTTCTGAAAAATACATAGGGTGCTGTATAGCCCTCCGGGTATGGCGGGAGGGCTATACAGCACCCTACAAATACCTAAATTTTTTTAATATTCAAACTGGATTCCTATAGGAAACAATTGTTAGCATAAATAAATGCATCATTTAGTAAAAAGGAGAATTTTTTGGATAAAAATCAGGACTTAAGCAATTGTCACAATACGCTGGTGGTGCGTGACATGAAAATTTTATTATTGCGTTAACAATCAAGCAAAGTGTCACAGCACCCTATAAAAAAATATGCCAGTTGCGTAAGTCCTAAAAATGTGAGAATGCAAAAATACTATCAACTGAATTATTAGACTAGTTTATGGGTGATTGTTATGACTTTATCTGTGGAGTATGAAGTAAAATTTCTAGGGGAATATGCTTGTTTGGCAATCAAAAAACACCTGAAAAAAACTTTAAAGTGGGAATCACAAGTAAAGCAAGATAAAGACCCAGAAGCGTTACATCAAATGCGAGTAGGTATACGTCGCTTACGTACAGCTGTCAGTAGATTTGATCGCTTTTTAAAATTACCAAAATCTGCAAGCGATCGCAATATTGGTAAAATTGGTCGCAGCCTTGGTGTTCTCCGGGATTTAGATGTATTACAAGAAACCCTGATAAATATCTATTTGCCTAATTTACCACCAAAGGAACAAAAGCATTTACAAATAGCTTTAAATACTATAAGTAAGCAAAGAAAAAAAGCAGTTGTGGAGGTACAAGCAACATTAATTAATGAACGTTATAAGTCCTTAATAAAATCGCTAACAACGTGGCTAGAAGCTCCAGTATATCAACCTTTAGCATCTTTGACCGTAGAAAATGTATTGCCAGATTTACTCTTACCAG
Source organism: Calothrix sp. MO_167.B42 (assembly GCA_030065255.1). GTDB lineage: Bacteria > Cyanobacteriota > Cyanobacteriia > Cyanobacteriales > Nostocaceae > Calothrix_A. Next base: position 1,142 of record JASJCX010000142.1, read on the forward strand.
AAGTGAGTCTTTTTCTACTTCATCCAGGATGGTTAGTGGGAACCCAAGTAGAGGCTGGTAAAATTATTGTACCTACAGACTGGCAGCAAAATCAGGTAGAGCAGCAATTAGCAAGTGAAGGAAAAATCGTTCACGATTTACGCAAACAAGCAAAACGTCTGCGTTACCAAATGGAGTTATTTACAGAACTATATGGTGAATCTTACAAAACTTATATTGCCCAAGTAAAAAGAATCCAAGAAATTTTAGGTTCTATACAGGATAGTATGGTTTTGGATGAGTGGTTATTAAGTATTTTTAAATCAGGATTAAAAGATAAATTTCCGACTTTAACTAATTTATTGATGGAAAAACGCTACCAAATGTGGCAAGAATGGCAACCTCTACAAATTAAATATTTGTCAACGGAAACTAGAAAAGATTTTCATTTAACTATATTACAAAATTATCAATAAGCAAATAAAAAGCCAAGAGGTAAACAATTCTTGGCTTTTAAACTTTTATCGCAGTTGATTTTACTTGTCTCGAATATTTTCGTAAATTTCCATGTATTCCTTAGCTGGATTATTCCAAGAATAGTCATACTCCATACCTTGTAAGGCGAGTTGACGAAATTCTTGGGGATACACATACCATAAACCGATGGCTCGATCCATAGCAGATTCTAAAGCATGGAAATCTGTTTGATAGAACACATAGCCATTGCGCTTTTCTGGTGGCTTTTCTTCATTAAAATCGCGATCGAATACGGTATTTACTAATCCACCAACTCCCCGGACAATAGGCACAGTTCCATAGTTCAAACCAATCATCTGGGTTAAACCGCAGGGTTCATAATTACTGGGCACTACAATCATATCCGCCCCAGCATATATCAGGTGGGATAGTTCTTCATTGAAACCAATTTCTAGATGAACATCAGGATTATTGTTTAAGTGATGTTTTTCATGCCAGAAATGGGAATTAATTCCCGATTCAGTGGCAGAACCTAGCAAGACAAACTGCGCTCCCCTACCCAGAGCATAGTACATGGCATGGTGAACTAAGTGTACGCCCTTTTGATTATCTAACCTACCGATGTAAGCAATTATGGGTTTTTCGCTTTGTCCTAATAACAGCCTTTCTCGTAAAGCTTTTTTGTTATATAACTTCTGGTCAAAATCTGTTCTACTGTAGTGATAGGGAATGTAACGATCGGATTCAGGATTCCAAAAATCATAATTAATCCCATTGAGCACACCTTTAAACTTCTGTTGATGTATATGCAAGGTATGCCCCAAACCAGAACCAACATCAGTATAGTGAGCTTCCCAAGCATGATTGGGTGAAACGGTAGTAACTGCATTAGAATAGGTAATACCGCCCTTCATAAAGTTCAGAGCAAAGGGATTGAAATTATCCTGTAGTTTATCGTACTGGAAATAATATGATTCGTTGTTTAAACCTGTGCCCCAAAGTATATCTACACCACCTATACCTTGATGCCTAAAATTATGGATGGTGTAACAAACCCTTTGGTTGCCCATGCCATGATACTTATACATCTCATATAACAGGACTGGCACTAAGCCTGTTTGCCAATCATGACAGTGGATTACATCTGGACGTTTATTGCTTTGTAGTAAAAATTCCATCGCTGCTTTGCTAAAGAAAGCAAAACGCATATTGTCATCATTACAACCGTAATAACAACCCCGATTAAAAAAATTATCTCCAGAATGGGGTTCAATAAAGAAACATAATCTGCCATGCACCCAACCACAGTAAACAGAACAGTGAATTGCTCCGCCATACCAGGGTACCCATAAGTCGCGGTAAGCATCATGTAAACCCCAAATATGGTCGTAGCGCATACAATCGTACTTGGGCAGAATGATTTCAACACAATTTTCCTGAGCCTCCAATTGGCGACTGAGTCCGTAAACTACATCGCCCAAACCCCCAGCTTTGATTACAGGAGCACACTCCGAAGCGATCTGTACAATGTACATCCCCTACTCCTTGCCTTCACAAAAGTTCATGTACTATATTTTGACTCATTGTATGCAAGATTTGCTCATTGACATGAAAATTATTTCGTGTAGTTCGAGGATGGGTTGATAAAGGATGATTTTCGGGATGTAGGTTTACTGGGATTTTATTGCAATTATAGGGCAATGGGTCTTAAATATAAAACCTTACCCCCAGCTTATTTTTGTTTCAGTCTATTTAGCCCCCTAAATCCCCCAATTATGGGGGACTTGGAAAATAAATACCCTAGTGCTTCATCGCATTAGTTCACCAGGGGCAACAGTACTTCACCAACTTAATTTTGCTGGGTAAACCAAATTCTAGACTTATCCTCTCTTCCTCTTCCTCTGCGCCCTCTGCGCCTCTGCGGTTTTTTCCTCTACCCCTGATAATTAACGTGGTGGAGTACTAGTACTCCACCAATTTAATTTTGCAGGGTGAACCAAATTCTAGACATCTCCTCTCTTCCTCTTCCTCTGCGCCCTCTGCGCCTCTGCGGTTTTTTCCTCTACCCCTCAGAATTAACGTGGTCGAGTACTAGTACTTCACCAACTTAATTATCAGGGGTTTGGTATCACATCCGCCTGGGGTTGAAAACCCCAGTCTAATAGCTAAAGTCGTCTAAAGACGACTGGGAAATACCCTGCAAAATTAAGTTGGTGGAGTACTAGAAGGGTATAGCTACAAAAACAAAGCCCACTTTCGTGGGCTATAAATTAAGATTATTCAGTTCAGCGGTGAAAACCAAAAATAGCTGAGATTGCGGAATTTCCCGATCTTGTAGTCAAATTAAGACGTGGCAACCTCCGTACTACCCACACTATGGGAGCGAGTCAGAGTATTAAACATGACTTGACCTATGGCTTTAATTAAACTTCCCTCTAGCTCCTGCACTATCTGCATATTTAACTCAAACGCATAGTTAGCTTCAGCCACAATTTTTGTAGCAGTCTTGTCATCCACAGGTACGGAGTCTAATGCTTGCCGGTATTTGTCTTTAAATGCCTTTTTGTCGGGAATTTGCTCAAAATTATAAAAGGATGTACCTTGAAACCCTGTTAATTTTAACCCGGATTGAGCGATCGCTTGTAACATTTGTCCCCCAGAAAGGTCGCCCATATAACGAGTATATGCATGACCAATCAACAATTCTGGAGCCTGGGCTACAAGTTGTTGTAAGCGATTGAGATAAGTTTGGGTAGCAGGGGATGGTTTAATTTGCCTGGGCCATTGTTTGCCATAATAAAACTCCATGTCTTGTTCTAAAGCCGCTTGGCGATTGAGTTCCTGAAAGTACATTACCCCAACCACAGGATGGTTTTTATTATTTTCTATACCTGCTTCTAAGGCACTGTAAACAAAATATAAGTTGCTTAAAAGTTTCGCAAAACAATCTTTATCTACCACCCCTTTGACAAAACATTTCATGAATCCCACGTTTTCTGCTGCTGTATGGGATTTTTGCGTGCCAATACGAAGCTTCCTAGCGAGGTTACTACTCATGTTAATTCCTTAATATTCCAATGCCAGGTTTTAACAACTGACTGTAGATATTTACTAGTTGACAGTCAGAGCTTAGAGATTCCCCACAAAAGCAATTCGACATCACACCAATACAAGTTCTCTGGCAATGTCGATTGGTACTTCAATAATCAATCTACCTGTTTATCGCTAAATAACTATAAATTCATTAATGATTATTAATATTTTGTGGTTTGGCAAGAAAAAACCTCTTGCAAAAGTCATCACTTTCGCGCTCTTGTTTGCGTCTTTGCGTGAGATAAAAAATTTATGCAAGCTAGCTATAGATTACTGATTAAGAAACCACAGAGGCGCAGAGAACGCAGAGTCAAGAAAGACGGAGGAGATAGGTAGTCTTATAGCACCGAGGGAAGTAGCTCCAATTTTTCCGTGTCATTCCCGAAGTAGGGTTGGTACTATGGGTATTAGTTGACTGCTCCCCTTGTTACCATGACTATTGCTGTTGAGAATGCATCCAACCTACTTGAGATTGTAAAACAAACCAAATTGGCGGCGCTGAAATTAGCAACTCTGTCTACAGAAGAGAGAAATCAAGCCCTAGAAGCGATCGCTACTGGGTTAGAATCTGATCAAAATGAGATTGTGCAAGCAAATATTGCCGATTGTCAGGCTGCGTCAGCTGATGGAATTGCCAAGCCCCTGTATAAAAGATTGCAACTAGATGAGCATAAATTGCGAGATGCGATCGCTGGGGTGAGAGATGTGGGTAAACTTATCGATCCTGTGGGTGCGGTACAGGTGCACCGGGAAATTGATACGGGTTTAACCCTGAAGCGCGTCACTTGTCCTTTAGGGGTGTTGGGAGTAATTTTTGAAGCACGTCCAGAAGCAGCAATTCAAATTGCGGCTTTGGCGATTAAGTCTGGGAATGGAGTGATTCTCAAGGGTGGGAAGGAAGCGATTAGTTCTTGTGAAGCTATAGTTAAGGCAATTAAACAAGGATTGTCTACAACTGCGGTAAATCCCGATGTGGTGCAGTTGGTGACAACCAGGGAAGAAACCTTAGAACTTTTAAAACTAGATAAATATATCGATTTAATTATTCCTCGCGGCTCCAACTCCTTTGTCAGATTTGTCCAGGAAAATACCCGTATTCCCGTATTGGGACATGCGGATGGTATTTGTCACCTGTACGTAGATAAAAATGCGGATATGGAAAAAGCCGTGGCAATTACTGTAGATGGAAAAACTCAATATCCGGCTGCTTGTAATGCCATTGAAACTTTATTGATACATGAAAGTATTGCCGATGTATTTTTACCACCCATTGCGGCTGCTTTGCAATCCTTGAATGTGGAATTAAAAGGGGATGAAGCAACTCGCGAGATTTTACCTAATATATCAGTAGCAGAAGATACAGATTGGCAAGCAGAGTATAGCGATTTAGTCTTATCTATCAAGATTGTCGATGATTTAGAACAAGCGATCGCTCATATTAATCAGTATGGCTCCAAACATACCGATGCGATCGTTACAGAAGATGAAGAAGCGGCAGCAACTTTCCTAGCAATGGTAGATGCTGCGGGGGTATACCATAATTGTTCTACTAGGTTTGCTGATGGCTTCCGTTATGGTTTTGGTGCAGAGGTGGGGATTAGTACTCAGCAAATGCCGCCCCGCGGGCCTGTAGGATTAGAAGGGTTGGTGACGTATAAATATCAAATGGTTGGTGATGGACACGTTGCCGCCTCCTATACTGGTGCTGATGCTAAATCCTTTACCCATCGGGATTTATTAGACAAGTAATAAGTAATAAGTAATAAGTAATAAGTAATAGGCGTTGCTACATTTAAGTATGAATTTATCGGGAGCATACCTATTTTGATGCAATACCCTAGTGCTTTGTCCCATTAATTTTGATGGGTTTTCCATCACACCCGCCTGGGACTGTAAGTCCCAGTCTAATAGCAAAAGTCGTATAAATATGACTATAAAACTAGCCATTAAAACTAATGGGACAGACCACTAGAAGGGCTTATCTCTTAAATTCCTATCCCACTGATGGTTATAAACCGTCGTCTGGAAGCGAAAGTCCTCTAGAAGAGGACTCAATCAAAATTTTAGTCCGTTTGAACTGATAACTTGCACCATTCTCAATAACCGCCTGGGATTTAAATCCCAACTCTAATAGCCGAAGTCGTCTAAAGACGACTAGACAAGCATTCTAGTCTACTTAAGTAGACGCATATTTATTAGCCTTGAAATTTATGATGCTGTGGGTGAATTAAGTGAGGGGTTACACACATCACCCTGAGAACCCCGCCGCGCCATTTTTTCCCGCCCTGCAATAAATTGCGGGCTAATAAACCAAGTACGTTAAAACGCACTGAAATACTTGGTACATGGGCATGATTGGTTATACCCCCCAACCAATTCGCCCACAGCATCATTGATTTCGAGGTGGTAAATTTATTTTTGGTATTCCCCAGACGAATCAAACTATCCTAACCCCCATCTCCGTGCAAACACTAGCTAACCGCATATCCCAAGGTTCAATCGGCAACTGTGGTAAATAGGCAAAATCAAACACAATGCCAATGGTGGGTTTATCTTGCCAAATGGGAGAACTCAACAAGCGATCGTAATATCCACCACCATAACCCAGCCTATACCCTTGATAATCGCAAGCAACCGTAGGAACGAGAATTAAATCTACCTCTTCAGGATTGACAATAGGGTTATCAGCATGGGGTTCAGTGATGCCATAAGCACCTTTGATTACAGCATCGGATTGTGTCAGTTTATGCCAAAACAGAGATTTTCCCACACAACGAGGAAAACCCCAAATGTGACTAGTATCGGTAAACAAAGGACTTAAATCTGGTTCTTGACGAAAACTAAAATAAGCCAGTATAGTTTTTGCCTGTGTAAATAAGGATGAAGATAGTAAATGTTCGATAATGCGATCGCTCTTTTGCCTCCATTCTGATACTGCCATAGATTTACGCTGCTGGAGTAACTTTTGGCGCAGTTCGACTTTATCCACAAAAGCGAAATATATTACAAAGACTACTACTATTTTACAATTACTTGGCATTATATCTTTCCCTCTCCTTAATAAGGAGAGGGATGTCCGTCAGGACAGGGTGAGGTTAAAATGCGTATCTCATGCAGCAATAATTACTACACAATTAAGCAGCGTGTTGACGATACCAGGCGATAGTATTTTTCAACCCTTCCCGGAAATCTACCTGGGCGGTGAAACCAAAAGCTGCTTTTGCCTTTTGAGTATCTAAACAACGACGAGGTTGTCCATTGGGTTTATCTGTTTGCCAGACAATTTCCCCTTCATACTCCATCAACTCGCAAATCAGATTAATCAAATCACGAATGGAAATTTCGTAACCAGTACCTAAATTAATGGGTTCCAAATCATTGTAAAATTGAGTACCCATGACAATTCCCCTAGCCCCGTCCTCAGAATAGAGAAACTCACGGGTAGGACTACCATCACCCCACACAGGAATTTGCTTTTCACCCTTAACCTGTGCCTCATGCACCTTACGAATCAAAGCTGGAATTACATGGGAACTCCTAGTATCAAAATTGTCTTCTGGTCCATATAAATTTACGGGTAATAGATAAATTCCATTAAAACCATACTGCTGACGGTACGCTTGCAGTTGCACTAACAAAGCCTTCTTGGCAACTCCGTAGGGAGCATTGGTTTCCTCCGGATAGCCATTCCACAAATCCTCTTCCTTAAAAGGAACTGGGGTAAATTTGGGATATGCACAAATAGTACCAACGCAAACAAACTTTTCTATTCCCGCCTCATAAGCTGCATGAATTAGCTGAGTCCCCATCATTAAGTTGTCATAGTACAACTGGGCAGGCTTCTCTCGATTCAGTCCAATACCCCCAACATGGGCAGCCAGGTGAATGATAATATCTTGCTGATCTACAGCTCGTTGGCAATTTTCCCAAACCGTTAAATCACAATCACGGGAACGAGGTATGGTAATTTTTTCCCTAGTAGCTCCAGCATTACAGAGCTGCTCAACTACCTGCTTCCCTAAGAAACCAGCACCACCAGTAACAACAATTTTCTTATCCTTCAGTTCTAAACCTTCCATTGTATTTCTCCTCAATAGTCTTGAGTTCAATTTCGTCTATTTTGTAACGCAGAGTTTCTTGTAATTTAGATGCACCATTGTTACTCTCCGTAGACGCGCAATAGCTTTTCGGAGAGTCCCAATCGCAAATTCATGAAAACGATGGTTCTCAAAGTAGACCAGGTTTAGAAATGCAATGCCCCCAAATCTTGCCGAATCATGGCATTATCTTGGGTATCTTTTACGACCTTACCATTAGGAGAAGTCAAACCTAAAGCTTGGAGATCTGCTTCTACCATCAAAGCTACCAACTGCTCAAATGTGACTGAAGGTTTCCAACCTAACTTTTGTTGCGCCTTAGTTGAATCACCAATTAATAAATCTACTTCCGCAGGACGGAGATAGCGAGCATCAAATTCTATGTAGTCTTCCCAATTCAGATTCACATAACCAAACGCTAGTTCTATAAATTCCTTAACAGAATGGGTTTCACCAGTAGAAATTACATAATCATCAGGCTGCTCTTGCTGTAACATCAGCCACATTGCCTTCACATAATCCTTGGCATAACCCCAGTCTCGTTTGGCATCCAAATTACCCATGTAAATTTTCTTTTGCGTGCCAGCTACAATACGCGCAACTGCCCTGGTAATTTTACGAGTTACAAATGTTTCACCCCGTCGAGGTGATTCATGGTTGAAGAGTATGCCATTACAAGCGAAAATATTGTAGGATTCCCGATAATTTACTGTTTGCCAGTGAGCATATACCTTAGCACAGGCATAGGGACTACGAGGATAAAAGGGGGTAGTTTCGCTTTGAGGTACTGCTTGTACTAAGCCATACATTTCTGATGAACCAGCTTGGTAAAATCGCACCTGAATTCCTGTACGACGCTGATAGTCACGGATTGCTTCTAACAAACGCAGGGTTCCCATGCCCACTGCATCTACTGTATATTCTGGAGAATCAAAACTTACCCTGACATGGGATTGAGCGCCCAGATTATAAATTTCCGTGGGCTGAACCTCTTCTAAAATGCGGCGTAGGGTAGTTCCATCTGTCAAGTCCCCATAGTGGAGTAATAACTTGACACCTTCTTTGTGAGGATCTTCATAAATATGATCGATACGATCTGTATTGAAGGTGGAAGTCCTACGTATAATCCCATGAACTTCATAACCTTGCTCTAGTAAAAACTCACTCAAATAGGAACCATCTTGACCTGTAATACCAGTAATCAAAGCTCGCTTTTGTTGGTTCATGCTTAATAATCCTGTGTAAAATAAATTAAAAGATACACTTTACCCTGACATACCCTAGTAGTGTAGTAGTTAATTTCTCTTAGGAAATTATTCTATACAAGTTAACCTATATACAAAGTTGTCAGCAAATGCACTTGCCAAAAGCCTTAACACTAGTTGTCAAAATAATTGAGGCTAGTAAATTTTACAGCAAAAAAAGATGAAAATGTCTTTTTCCATACTTTAAACCTTGTTATCAAGTTAATTTTTATAGTTTATCCGTAAATATAAATACGTAAAAATGATGCAAATAAAAACATCAAAACTTTAAACATATAGTGGCTTATTTAAAGCTAATGTAAAGAAATATATTTATTTTTTAATTAATTTAGTAACAATATTTACCTGCGAAGTTTGAATCAACAAAACATTCAGCCAATAGTCGATTTAATAATGACTATTGGCTTGTTGGGCTTCAGTAAGCTCCATTTTCCTTAGGAATTACAACCACACCAATGGTTTTTAAAACAATCCACAAATCTAGCCAGAAAGTTCTAAATTTAACATAGTGCAAATCGATCTGTACTCGACGGGGGTAGGGGATGTCATTGCGCCCAGATACTTGCCATAATCCAGTAATTCCAGGTCTGATAGTGAGAATTTGATTGATATGGCAACCATACTTTGGTAACTCTTCTGCCACTAAAGGTCTTGGTCCAACAACACTCATATCCCCTTTCAATACATTCCAAAATTGAGGAAATTCATCTAGGCTTGTGATTCGTAAAAACCTTCCCACTTTAGTGATCCTAGGGTCATTTTTGAGTTTAAAACTATGCTCAAACTCTTGTTTTAAATGAGGAGATGTTTCCATAATTTGCACCAAAACCTCGTCGGCATTACTGACCATTGTGCGGAACTTAATGCAATTAAATGGTTTATAATTTTTTCCGATTCTTTCTTGGGTATAAAAAATTGGACCTTCAGAACTGCAAGCAATCAGTAGAGCCAAAATTAAATAAACTGGGGAAAACAGAATTAACACTAATAGGGAAAACACAATATCGAACAGTCGCTTGGCGAACTCCCCGTGCAAGCTCCGCAAAGAAAAACCTGGAAATTTAACCCTAGGTCTCTTTACTTTTTTTGGCCGACCTCTTTTGAATAAAGTACGCGAAGGCGCGTAACTCCTGCTAGAAGTCGATCGCTTACCGGAGAGGAGTGAGCTTGAGCTCTGGGCTGTCATCATACTCCTTAAAAATCCACACCACACATAATCCCAATCTTAAAGCCAAAAGCAGGTGCTTCTGGGTGAAAATTTCTAAAACCTTTTAAAAGAAGTTGTTATATTTTTTAACGGAATGTTTTTCCTGGCTGTTATAATGTACAAATTCCTGGTAGCGTTGGGCAAAAACCTTGGTGTCAAACTGACCAGCATGGGATCTGGCATATTCAGGGTCTAACTTTCCTTGACAGGCTTCAAAAAATTCTATTGCCTCAATTAAAGCTGCTGCTGTCTGCTCCTGGAAAAATATGCCAGTAGCTGTATTTGGTTGGGTCCAACGAACATCTCGCACTGTTTCCAGGGCACCACCAGCACCATAGGCAATTACAGGTGTACCACAGGCTTGGGCTTCTACTAATGCCATGCCAAAATCCTCACAAGCTGCATATACAAATCCTTTAGCAGAACTCATATATTTTTGGACTACACGATCTGGTTGCCAACCTAGCAGCTGTATATTGGGTTTGGCAATCTGTCTAATTTTTGTCATTTCTGGACCTGTACCAATAATTACTAAAGGTTTTTGCATCTGGTTAAAAGCTTGAACAATTAAAGATACTTGCTTATAACTCACTAAACGGGAAACAGTCAGATAAAAATTTTCTTTTTCAGCAGAAAACGGTAAAATTTCTGTATTAATCGGTGGATAAATAACTGTTGACTCCCTACGATAACATCGCCAAATCCGCCGTGCTGTATGCTGTGAATTGGCAATGAAATAATCTACACGATTAGCACTAATTACATCCCATTGGCGCAAGCGATGTAGTAAATACCTAGTAGCCCACCCCATGACTCCATTGCCTAGTTTGCTGGAGTGTAAATAATCAAAAGTCAAATCCCAAGCGTACCGCATAGGACTATGGCAATAACAAATATGTAATTGCTCTGGTGTTGTCAATACTCCTTTAGCAACGGCGTGGGAAGAAGACAGAATAATGTCATATTCGCGCAAATCTAATTGTTCAACAGCTAGGGGTAAGAAAGGTAAGTATTTTTGTACGCCGCTTTGAGCATTAGGAAACAATTGCAGAAAAGTTGTACCTATCTGGCGTTTGTATAAATAACTTTCTGGATTACTAGATTCAAAATCTATCAAGGCATATAATTGTGCATCAACTTGGTTCAGTATTTCCCTGACAACGAGTTCCGAACCACCAGTGGCTTTGGGTGTCAGCCACTCATGCATCAAAGCATATTTTAAAGGCACAGTTTACTTTAATCCCTAGAGAACAATTACAACAGTCAATAAATAGTATCTATATATTCAAATAGGTTATTGGGAAAATATATAGCAGTATTTCGATCTAAAGACCTCCAATAGGAAACTGAATTTAAGAATCGTGTAGATAATCACAGCTCTCATATAGCATCATAGGGGTTTATGGTATTTTATACGGGAAAGATGATATCCAGATAACCTTTATGAATTTCTCTCGATAACTAAATAATTTACCAGGTAAATTTTCTCGAAAAATTTAAACAAACGGCAACAAAGGTTAAATCATTGGGAATTTTTGATTTTGCATTTGTTACACTCAATAGACTTTATTCCTTGTAAATGGGTTCCATTAGCATCCCTGAGCTGATAACCTCGAAGTTGGACTGTTATGGCAATGAATCACCAGTGGCTATTCCCAGAGGGTACTCTCAAAAACCAAGAAGTATCCCGATCAACTTGCCACACTTTTGTTGTTAAAGTTTTGACAATCCAAAGTTATCAATCATAAGGGATGGGGGATGTATGCGGATTTTGATTATGGGTGGTACTCGCTTCATTGGTGTTTATCTCACGCAAATACTTCTAGACCAAGGACATGAGGTGGTATTATTCAATCGCGGCAATCGACCAGCACCGGCACCTACAATCAGAACAATTATTGGCGATCGCACCGATGCAGGTCAACTCAAGGAAAAGTTATCTACGGAAAAATTTGATATCATTTTTGACAACAATGGTCGTAAACTTACTGATACCCAACCCCTAGCAGATATTTTTCAAAATCAGGTACAACAATTTATTTACATGAGTTCTGCCGGGGTATACCTAAAGTCAGACCAAATGCCCCATGTGGAAGGGGATGCAGTGGATCCCAAAAGTCGTCATTTGGGCAAACATGAAACGGAAACTTATTTGATGCAAGGGGGATTACCTTTTACATCCATTCGCCCTACTTATATTTATGGCCCAGGCAACTACAATGATTTAGAAGCCTGGTTTTTCGATCGCATTGTGCGTAATCGCCCCATTCCTATCCCTGGCAATGGATTACATATTACCCAACTAGGTCATGTAAAAGATTTAGCCAAAGCCATGTCCCAAGTTGTAGGTAATCCCAGGGCTGTAGGACAAGTTTATAATATTTCCGGCGATCGCTTTGTGACTTTTGATGGTTTGGCCCGTGGGTGCGCCGTAGCTGCTGGGAAATCCCCTGATGAGGTGAAAATAGTACATTACGACCCCAAACAGTTTGATTTTGGTAAGCGCAAAGCCTTCCCCTTACGAATGCAACATTTCTTTGCTTCGGTGAATAAAGCTATGAAGGATTTGAGTTGGCAACCTGATTATGATTTAATTTCTGGATTAAAGGATTCTTTCCAAAATGATTATCTTGCTTCTGGAAGGGATCGGGCTGATATAGACTTTTCTGTGGATGAAGAGATTATTAAGAGTTAAGAGTTGATAGTTGATAGTTGACAGTTAATAGGTAGGATTTAGGAGTGAGGGAAGTAATAAGTAATAAGTCATACCAATTTCATTTAGCTAGGCTACACTTGCAAAAATTGATGCAGAATATGATTTTATTCTTGACGCATTATCTGTAGCTTTAATTTCGGAAATTGGTA
>JASJCX010000143.1 GCA_030065255.1 Calothrix sp. MO_167.B42
TGTATCTGACCCCTCACCCAAGGATTTAATAGGGTTTTGAGGGTACAAAAGGAGAATAATAGCACTCCAAAAACCCTTATTTTTCGTTTAGGTTGGGGGTGTTACCCCTAATTCGCCAATGACATCTTACTAAGGGGAGGGGAAGGGGGTGAGGTTTTTGCGGTAACGTTCTCATCCGGATTTCATATCATATCATGTCCGTGGGCATACCCATAGTATGTCATTGCGAGTGGAACGAAGTGAAACGACGCATAAGCCCTAACGGGCACGCTCCGCGAACACAAGGTCTTTGGGATTGCTTCCTTTCGGTCGCAATGACGGTTATTTAAACGGACATGATATCAGTTACAAACATTGGTAAAAATAATCCAAAATACAAACTCCTATGACTTTTATCGCTGCAAAGTGGACAATTGACGAATATCACCGCATGATTGCTGCTGGGATTTTATGCAATCGCCAAGTTGAATTACTCAAAGGAGAAATTCTCGAAATGTCACCAGAAGGAGAACCTCATGCTTATTCCAGTCATGAAGCGGGTAAGTATTTAACTTTCTTATTAGGTGAGCGTGTTGAGGTTCGTCAAGCTAAACCAATTACTTTACCCCAGGATTCGGAACCTGAACCAGATATAGCCATTGTCCAACCTTTAGGAAGAGATTACCGAGAACATCACCCCTATGTAGAAAATATTTTCTGGATAATTGAGTATGCCAATACTAGTTTAGAAAAAGATTTAGAAAGAAAAAGTAAAATTTACGCTGAAGCAGGGATTATCGAATATTGGGTTGTGAATCTAAAAACATTACATTTAGTAGTATTTAGAGAACCATTAAATGGAGATTATGCTACTAAATTTACACTCAATACCGGAACAATTAAACCTCTTGCATTTGATGATATTGATATTTCTGTAGAGCAGATTATTAATAAATAAGATTTGTCAAATTAATTTTATGTAAATGGCTAAAGATATTTTTCATCAACAAGTAAAAAATGCTTTAATCAAAGATGGGTGGATAATTACAGATGACCCTTTAACAATTCGTATTAGTGAAGCTATAAAAGTACAAACTAGCTTCTGAACATTTTTCTTGGTGATAAAATCAATATCTTGAGGATTAATCGCCACATAGCGCCCGTTCATCAACATAAACCAGTTAACAATAGGAGTGTTAATGTACTGATTAACCAAAGTTTTGATAATAACCTGGTTAGTCCCGTCACCAACTTTAATAAATTCTTCTAACCATAAGGGCGCTGATTCTAGGGCGTGTGATTGAACGACTTGAACAAAGAGGGGCAAGGCGGTGGTGATTCCGCCCAAACGCAACCGTGTTTCCCAGCGTGAATATGATAAATCTTTGTATACAGAACGATATTTAATGGAAAATTTCTTTGCCCAACTTAAACAATATCGAGCGATTGCTACACGTTATGATAAGCGAGCAATAAACTTTCTCGGCGCAATTTATCTTGCTGCCACTGTTATTTGGCTTAATTGATGACACACCCTAGTAGTCCACCAAAGCAATTTTGCTGGGTAGGGGGAGATGGGGGAGTGTGGGGAGAAAAGAACTTTTTATTCTCATTATTAACCTGGCATAGTTCCCTTGGCGGAGTACTAGAACTTATCCCCATTTCTAAGTAGGTAGGCATAAATAAACCAAACTATGTAAAGTAATGTAAAATCACTGAAGGCTTTGCGTAAAGCCTACGGCATAGCTTCGCTTACCGCGGAGCGTGTCCGTACCGAAGTTCGTCCCGGAGGGACTTAGGACTTATGCTTCACTTCACTTCGTTACGTAAAGCCCTTCGGCCATGGCTTCGCTTAACGCAATGACATATAGGATTACTATTTGATTTTTGAAAAACACGTAGGGTGTGTTATCTGTGTAGGGTAACGCACCATGGTGCAAAGTTTTGGTGCGTTAGACTAAAGTCGTAACACACCCTACGCATACCTAATTTTATTCAAAAATCAAACCGGATTCCTATAGTTATAAATTTTCTCACCCACCTACTTAACCTCACCGAATGTGTTTCTTGAAAGTTTATTTTCCCATCTCCACCCTAGAAGGAATAACAATATAACCAGTACTACAGTCTCCTAGTACTAGGTTGTGCTGTTCTCCCCAATACCACCAGTAAGCTCCAACATAGGCACAGATGAGGCTATCTAATTTATCTTCAACAGCTTTGAGTTCTGCACCAGTGGGAGACGATTCAAAAAAGTCAATCTCAATGAATTTGGCTGTTTGTTTTTGCCCTGGAGGATTAATATCTAAACTGGGTTCAATATGAGAGAGAATATCGATAATATAATTGTAGAGTTTTAGTAATTCTTTTTGACGCTCTGGGATGCGCCCTTTTTTATATTTGAGGATGCGTTGTAAATTAAACAAATTCACAATCGCAGGGTGCGGAAACACTTCTATTTGATATCTACCAGACTTTTGTGGTTCCATTTTCGGAGCATGGCTAAAACCGCGAGATTCTAATGCCAAACCAAAGTTAATAGTGCGTTCTGCAAAAGGTAGATTCCTATTTGCTGGATAACAACCAGCATGATATTTGCCAAAGTATTTGTGGGTGAGTTTGTCAGGTAGACGACTCCCGGTATCATTGGGGATGAGAGTGGGTGCATCTACGGCGATGATGGCTGATTCTTGTGGTTGGATGCAGTCATCTACCCAAGCGAGAACATCTGCAATTAGTTCTTGGCGATTTAGGTCGATAATTTGGAGTTTTTCATCTATTAGTTTCAGGTAGCATAGCCCACTGGGTTGGGATTTCCAGCCTAAATCGATACCAAGGAATTTCATGGAGTGGTAATTAAAAATAGGTTTGATTTAGCTATTATCAATCAATTTGCATAGAATAATCACAGGTTATGAGTGTGTTATTTCACTTCTTGCACTATAAGGCTATTGAGGAAATTAGAGCCTGAAAACCCTTGTTTAGGGTAGCCCATCTGATGGGGAATAACCATCGACTTGCCAAGCGAATCCAGTGGCTTTTCCCAGTGGTGAATGGGGGACTATTCAAGTTGAGGTCACCGTAAAAACCGATTACTTTCAATGTATAATACAAATCATTGTTGCTTATTTATTTTCTCAATTCTTACTCTTAAAGATGCATTTGCTTGTGTAGGTATTTATGTTTACTAGCTATGGTCAAGAAAATCCTGATTTTAGCGGCAAATCCCAAAGGTGATTTAAAAGTCTATCCAGAAATTCGTGATATCGAACAAGGGTTGAGACAAACACCCAATGGCAATCAATTTGAAATCCTACCCAAAGTAGCTGTATGTCCTAAAGATTTACAATCCTACCTGTTAGAAATCAACCCTTGGATTGTCCAATTTTGTGGACATGGTACTGGAAACCAGGGACTAATTTTGGAGAGCAATGTAGGACAGTCACAGTTAGTTAGTACTGAAGCTATTGCTAATTTATTTCAGCTTTTTGCCAACCAAGTAGAATGTGTAATTCTCAATGCCTGCTATTCCGAATTGCAAGCCCAAGAGATTGTCAAACATATTAATTATGTTATTGGTATGAGACAAGAGATTCGGGACGATGCTGCAACTGCTTTTACTTATGGTTTTTACCAGTCGCTGGGTTACGGAAAATCTATTGAAGACGCTTATCACTTTGGCTGTAATCAAATTCAATTAGTAATTAATCGCTCAACAGTATCTCGTACAGAAACAGTGGTAGGTGTTACTGAACCAGTTCAGGTTCCCGAGCACTTGACTCCTATATTATTAAAAAGACCAAAAAAAGTTTTAAATGCTAATGTTATTATAAGCAAGTTAGAAGGTAAATACCTAGAAAATAATGACAGTTACACAACACATATTACAGGGAGTTATATTCAGGGTAATGAAAATATAAATAATATGACTAAAAATTACTTAAAAAATATTAAGGTTAGCATTTTATATAGATGGGTCGGACTATTATTTTGTGTAGTATTTAGCTTAGGATTAGGTGTTTATTATTTTATAAATACTAGAACTCCTCCTATCCCACCAAATATTTGTAAAAAGCCAGGTAATGACTATCACTGGCTATCAGATAGATTGGTAAATCTTAATGATGTAAAGCATCTGAAGGCTTGGGATTTAACCATAATGAGAAATACCATTTATGCAAAACATGGTCATATTTTTAGTAAAAAAATATTAGATACATATTTTCGATGTCAAAGATGGTATGTCCCCAAAACAACTTCTGATGAGTCGGTTCAAAAACAGTTCTCAGATATAGAAAACAGAAATGTAAAGTTTATTAGAGAGTATGAGGAAAAAAGTGGTAAATTGCTAATACTTTAGATACCAGTTTTGGAATTTTCTCTTTTTTCAGCAAGCCCTAATTAACTATCCAATAATTCCCCTATCTGTCCCACATTCACCAAAGTATTGGCACACATAATCCCCGACGCAGCCACCGCAGGTACTCCAATGCCCGGCATAGTACTGTCCCCCACCCGGTATAATCCTTTAATTGGCGTGTGGGTATTGGGAAACACTCCCTTACCAGCAGCGATCGCCGGGCCATATGTTCCATGGTAACGTCGTAAATAATGGGCATGGGTTAAGGGTGTACCAATTAGCTCTAATACAACCCGTTCCCTAATATCCGGTATCACCCTTGACAACGCCCGGTATAAAGTTTCCGCCTTTTCCCGTTTCTTGGCTTCGTAATCTTGATTCCTTTCCCATCCACCATAGGGTTCTAAAGTATAACTATGCACCACATGGTGGCCTGCTGGTGCCAAACTACTATCCCAAACAGTAGGAATAGAAATCATACAGGTGTTTCCGGGTACGGTAATATCCTGCTGGCTATCGTGAACTACCACATGGTGTCCGGTTAAATTTTCCAATCCATCTGTTTTAATACCTAAATGTAAATGCATAAAACTTTCTACCACTGGTGTAGCTAATGCTGCTTGGCGAAATGATGCAGGTAAATCATGTGGATGTAACAATTTAGTATAAGTATCCCACATAGAAGCATTAGAAATTACCGTGGGTGCTGTGAGTATCTCACCATTTGCCAATTTCACCCCCACAGCTTTGCCAGATGACACCAGGATTTGCTCCACATGGCATCCCAAACGCAATTTACCACCCCAACGTTCCAATCCACTGACCAAAGCCTTGATAATCGCTCCACTACCACCCACAGGATATTCTACCCCTACCCGGGAACGTTCCCCCAACATAAAAGCTACCTCTGGGGCAATGGTGCCATGGGCCTTTAACCCAGACAAGAGAAAACATTCTAAGTCAATTAACCGCCTGATCCAAGGGTCTTTAACCGTAGCATCCATCACACTACCCACAGAACCTTGCACTAGGGGTAAATTAGGCAGCATTTTCAGCAAAGATGGTAAATAACGCCCCATAAGTACTAGAATTACTTGCCAATCAGACCTTAAAGCTAGGGAGGGAATACCCTTCATGGCATCGTATAGGGGTAACAACCGTGACTCAAACTGCTGAAATTCTCTCGCACCTTGGGAAGTAATTTTACTTAATTCTTGGCGGTAGCGTTCAGCACTGCTATAAACAGGAAAAGAACCTTCCTGAAAGTGATAATGTCCTAGGGGATCGTAACTTATAGTTGTTAGGGATTCCCCCAATACATCTAACACTTGCTTGAGCGGATTGAGACTTGGGAGTGATTCCCTATCACTAGTTAAACCACAATAAAATGAAGGTCCAGAATCAAATTCAAATCCCCGTCGTCGAAAACTATGAGCAGCACCACCAGCAATTGTATGACTTTCACAAACAATTACCCGTTTACCGTAACGAGCTAGCAATGCAGCCGCAGTTAGTCCACCAATACCGCTACCAATAACTATGACATCCATAAAATGATTAATTATAATTCCTTGATGGTAAACTTCCCCACGTATTTATGGCCCTATACCTAAGTAACACCGGTCAAATTAAATATAAAACCTCACCCCGCCTAAGGTTACCCCTCTCCTTAATACACCTCTCCTTTATAAGGAGAGGGGCTGGGGGTGAGGTTCAATTCACGAGAAGGGCTGGGGGTGAGGTTCACGAGAAGGGTTGGGGGTGAGGTTCAATTCATGAGAAGGGCTGGGAGTCAATCTAAAATAGACAACGGATAACGGATTATCTATTTTCTAAAATACAAAATTGTATGGCTGAACCAATAATTGAATTAAAAGGCATTTCCAAAAGTTTTGGTAGCAATAAAGTATTAGATAATATAAACTTGGAAATTTATCGGGGCGAAGCACTGGGAATCATTGGTCCTAGTGGTACAGGTAAATCCACAGTTTTAAGGATAATTGCTGGGTTAATGGAACCAGATACTGGAGAAGTTTATATCCAAGGAGTAAAACGAGAAGGATTAATTGAGGAGGGTAAAGATAAACTAGGTATTGGGATGGTATTTCAACAGGCAGCATTATTTGATTCGTTAACAGTAGAAGAGAATGTGGGATTCTTACTTTATCAACATTCTAAATTACCGCGATCGCGCATTCGGGATCTGGTGAATGAAAAATTAGATATGGTAGGTTTACCAGGAACAGGAGATCTCTACCCATCGGAACTTTCGGGAGGGATGCGAAAAAGGGTAAGCTTTGCCCGGGCGATTATGTCTAATCCAGATAATTCCCAACAAGGAACAGAAGTTTTGCTATACGATGAACCTACTGCCGGATTAGATCCCATTGCTTCTACAGTCATCGAAGATTTAATCCGCCGTTTGCAGTCTAGTCAAGGAGTCTGTAGCACTTATGCAATTGTGACCCACCAAGATAGTACAATTCGCCGCACAGCCGATAGAATAGTATTTCTCTACCAAGGTAAAGTGCAATGGCAAGATCAAGTACATGAAATTAATCACACAAACCATCCTTTGATTCGACAATTTATGAGTGGGAATGTATCAGGACCAATTCAGATGGTAGGTTAGATGACTGAAGAAAATGTAAGTAGTCGCAAAAAAAGAATCCCTTTTGTGTCTGCACGCACGATGCGCGAAGGCTCTGTTGGTTTATTGCTGTTAATAGGACTAGGGGTACTAGGGATTGTTGTCCTGTGGCTAAATCGATTTGCTACATCCGGTAAGTCTTATACCGCAATCGTAGAATTTGCCAATGCTGGAGGAATGCAAAAGGGAGCCGTCGTTCGTTATCGGGGTGTCAAGGTAGGTAGAATTAATTCTATTCAACCAGGACCCAATAATGTGGAGGTGGAAATCGAAATTTCTCAAACCGAACTAATTATTCCCAAGGATGTCACCGTGGAAGCCAATCAATCGGGGTTAATTAGTGAAAGTATTATTGATATCACACCCAACAAAAACCTCCCTTCCGGGGTGAAAGTTGCTGGACCATTAGATCCTAATTGCGATCGCAGTTTAGTTGTCTGTAATGGTTCTCGCCTCGAAGGTGTGATTGGCATCAGTATGGATGAACTAATTCGTACCACCAGCCGTTTGGCTACTGTGTACACTGAACCCAAGTTTTATGCCAATGTGAATAATGCTTTAAAAAATACTTCCGTCGCGGCATCACAAATCGCTAAACTCAGCGAAGAAATTGTCAAGCTGACAAAAAATTCCCAAGAACAATTGGGTGATTTTGCCGTAGCAGCTAAATCAGTATCAAATGCAGCAGATAATCTGAGTGTATCTACTTCCAAAGCAGTAGATAAGTTAGGAAATACAGCAGCTGAGTTTAGCACTACTGCCAAAAATGTTAGTTTAACCGTTAACCAAGCCAATAAATTATTGAAGAATCTGGATGATTTGGTCGTATCCAATCGTTCTTCCCTAGTCACGATTTTACAGGATATCAGTGCAACTAGCGGTCAATTGCGTGCCAGTGTGGATAAATTAGCCCCCACATTAGATCGATTAACCCAAGGGGAATTAATCAACAACTTAGAATCCCTCTCTGCAAATGCTGCCCAAGCATCAGTAAATTTACGGAATGCAAGTAACACATTAAACGACCCCAATAATTTGCTAGTTTTACAACAAACTTTAGATTCTGCCCGGGTAACTTTTGAGAATGCCCAAAAAATTACTGCTGATTTGGATGAATTAACTGGCGATCCCAAATTTCGGAAAAATTTAGAACAGTTAGTCAATGGCCTAAGTGGCTTAGTTTCTTCCACAAACCAAATAGAGGAGAAGGTACAATTTGCTACTACCTTAGAGTCAGTCAAAACTTCTGTTAATAGTTCAACTAATACTAAAAAAGCTGCTGCTAACCAACCGGAAATTAAGCTACAAATTCCAAATCGGGTGTTAAAAAATGTGAAGAAAAAACCTGTATCTAATGTTAAAACACCACAGGCTAAATCATCTCAAGAAAATCTCTTGGAAAGATTGAGAAAATATAGACAGGAGAGTCAGAAGGATTGATATCGCATTACGCAATTAGGGTGCGGACATTGTTGAACCTCCAAACCTATGAATAGTAAATTTATTACTTATTACTAAACCTGAGTTCGAGGGACGTTAATTTTGTGGATAAATTGAGAAATAAATATCAGCCTCCAAATATTGACGATATTCCTCGCATATCACCTCAGAGAGCAAATCGAGGAGAGCTTTTTCTAGCTTTAGTGAAGCAGTTTGGTGGAATACTACCTGCTGAAATACTTGCCAATGCGTTTAAACTTGGTGAATATAATCCACAGAAAAAAGTGCAAGCTTTGCGACTAGAGTGGGCAATAGATCAAATTACTGAAATTCAAGAGAAATTAGATAAAATATTGATGCTTTTATCTGAGAAAGATCAGTATCAATATCTATTTCAAGATCTATCTAATCAATTTGATGCTCTTTATTTACCTGAAGTAGATTTTGAGAAGTGTACTCGTAGGCAGGTTATTTTAGTTTGTATCCTTAGAGATATTTCACGGCATTTCCAATATGCACGAAATCCTCTATTGAACAATTATCATCAGACTCAAGCCACTCGTAATTGTCTAAAATATTGCTCAGGAGATCGTATGAAAACTCCTGAGCTTCCACTATATCCATCAGGTAAGCAGTGGGCTCCAGAATTATTATGGGCAGGCGAAGAAGATCATGAAAGTATAAGAAGACTCCGAAACCATCGAGGCCAAATTCAAGTTAGCGTACATTCAATGATGGTATCTACTATTGCGTCCTTGCTAGACTTAAATAGTATTCGTGGCATCAAAATTGCTCTGTCTTGTCCCTCAAGCACTTCTCCAAAGCATATATCATCTCTCACAGATGGCAAGTCTCCTTGTGATATTTTTATTACGGCTGATGCTGGTGTTAGCTTTGCATCAGATTGGAATATTTTCCGGCGAGTATTAACTGTTTGGCAAGAGGAACATTTGATGATTGCCAACAATGATAAAACTAATATTCGTCAAATTCTCGTAGCGCCAGAAACTACTCAACAAAAACATTATGAGATTGCATCAGATGAGGGATCTCTTCCAAAAGAGAAGCTAGAGGTTAAGATTGAAAACTTGTTTGTTCAAGCTAAAGACTTACTACCAGAACAGGCTATTCTTTTAACGTATCCTAAGGCACAGCCTCTTTTGAAAAAGCTTAATTTTTATGAGTTAGCCCGTGAAACTAGAGGTATAACTTTTGGTCTATATGTACGGAAAGATATTGAACAAGATTTAGAAATCGCCTTTGTGAAAGCATTGATCTTTTCGTATAATCGATGCAAAAGGAAGTTTGAGAATTTAAGCATCCCTGATGGAGAAAAGTATCGGCGGCAACTTCTTCAAAGAATGACTAAGATACCAGGTTTTGTAACACATTATGGCCTTGGAGTCTTTCAGGCTGTATAGTATCGCTGCGTGTTTTCGCCCTGCTCACAGGCGGAATCTTGACCGTTACCAATCAATTCAAACCCGCTTCTTCAATGGCGGGGATGGAAGGACATGATCATGGCAAACCGCGCTTCAATTTTCTTCCGTAAATATATCTAGTTCTAATGTGTATTTGAGTGCTTCCTTGAGTACCAAAACAAAATTAGGAGAAAGATTTCCTAAATGGCGTTGTAATCGCTGTCGGTCAAGAACCACTATTTGATAACAAAGTGCTACTGAATCTTGAGTTAGTCCCCCTTCTCCTGCTGGAATTAATACTGTGCCTGGAATTTGGGCACGACGCACATTACTGGTAAGAGGAATGACTACAACTGTACGAGTGAAGCGTTGTAAATTATCCCGTTGTACGATAATTACAGGTCGAATTCCAGCTTGTTCCGATCCTCGAGTGGGATTCAAATCTGCTAATTGAATTTCTCCCCACATTAAATTAAGCTTGATCCTCTTGCTGTAGTAGGGGGAGGTACTCACTTAGGTGAGCTTCTGTAAATGCGATATCTTCCGTTGCAAATTCAGTTTTTAATGCTGCCGCTTCTCCATCGGAAATTGTATCCCATTGTTGGGATAAGTTTTGCTGGTGCAAGGATACGGCAAAATTTAAAACTTTTTTTTGTTGCTCTTGTGGCAACTGGACAAGAATTTGAACCAATTGTGTTTGAATTATCTCGGTCAATGTAGCTGTCATTGGTGATTTATGATGCGATGAGATTAGTTTAACCCATATTTAGCTCCAAATGTAGTGATCGCCTACCCAAAAAAAATGGTGATTTTATCTGCATATATATTTCAATAACACCGTTGATACCGCATTCCCGGTAATTGGGAAACTAAACCCATTAACTCTAACTGCAACAAAGCACTAGAAACTTCCCCCGTAGCCATACCTGTTTGTTGCACAATTAAATCCAAAGGTAAAGATTCCGTGGAAATTACATCCATGACTTTTTGCAGTTCTGGAGATAAGTCAGGTAATGGAACTTGTTCTACTTCCGAACATACTTCTACCCCATCTAATTGCGGTATTGCTCCCAACATTCTCAACAACTCATCTAGCTCCTTGAGAATTGGCGTTGCACCTTGACTCAGTAGCTTTAAACACCCTTGAGATGGCCTATCGTCTATCCTTCCTGGCAATACATACACATCCCTACCAAACTCATTGGCATAATTAGCCGTAATCAAAGCGCCGGATTTTAATGGTGCTTCCATCACTAATACAGCCCGACTTAATCCTGCAATAATCCGATTACGACGGGGAAAATGGGTGCGATTGGGAGGAGTTTTAGCAGCATATTCACTGATAATTAATCCTTGTTTTTGTGTCAAAATCTGCTTGTATAAATCCCGATTTTTGGCTGGATAAACCACATCTACCCCCGTACCCAAAACAGCTATGGTTCTTCCTCCAGCATCCATTGCCCCAGAGTGACTGACTGTATCAATTCCTTGGGCTAATCCAGAAACTATGGTAAAACCATTTTTTGCCAAAGTTGTACTAATTTTGCGCGTCCAACGCAGGCCATAATCAGAAGGCTTGCGGGTTCCCACTATCCCCACCAAGGGTTTTTGTCCCCAATTCTCTGACAATTCAACTTCACCGCGATAGTACAACACAGGAGGAGGAGAAGGAGTTTCTAGCAGCAACCGGGGATAATCCGTATCTGCTGGTGTCCAGAAATGGGGATTTTCCTGCTGATGTTTGCTAAATAATTGTTGGGGATGAAGACGAGAACGCTGTTCTACAATCTTTTTCAGTATTTGTAAACCAAAACCCTCAACCTCTGCCAATTGGGCTTGGCTGGCTTTCCAAGCCGCTTCTAGGGTACCAAAATGTTGTTGTAACCTTCGTATTAATACTGGACCAACACCAGAAATTTGTGACCAAACTAACCAATACGCACCTTCTGGTAACAATTCCCCATCCTCAACGCTTTCTTGCTTGAGTATATCCATGTTGATGGTCTTTTTCATTAATTAGTGATGGTCAAAATCATTACTTGTGGTTCAGACCATTCATATCATGTCCGTTTAAATAACCGTCATTGCGACCGTTCGCTGAAAGCGTTCTCGCAGAGTAGGGAAGCAATCCCAAAGACTTTGTGTTCGCGGAGCGTGCCCGTTAGGGCTTATGCGTCGTTTCACTTCGTTCCACTCGCAATGACATACTATGGGTATTCCCCCGGACATGATATCATTCCATTGCACAGCCAGGATGACTGTGCCACAACCACTCAAAATTATTTGAGAAAGTATTTAAAGATTTATTAATACCAATTTCATTTAGCTAGTACTCCGCCAAGGGAACTATGCCAGGTTAATAATGAGAATAAAAAGTTCTTTTCTCCCCACACTTCCCACACTCCCCCATCTCTCCCTACCCAGCAAAATTGCTTTGGTGGACTACTAGGCTAGTTCCCGGTGCGAAACTCCAAACCATTATGGACAATAGCATACATCAGATTATAGGGGACGAATCCTACAATAGGGGTTGGCACAATCGGGTGATTCATTATATTTTAATTCACCAACGCTAGTTGTATTCTATACAGGTAAAACCAAAGTCCCGACACGGGAGAGTTTTGTTGGTCGTTAGCTGCTACGCAGCTTATCCCGCTTAACCAGATCGATCGCTCCACCAAATTGAAAAGATGACCATCATCTCACTACTGTCATTTATGACTTGATGAGTTTTATTAGGTTCAAAATAAACAAAGTCATTCTGCTTAATCTGCATTTCTTGTTTGTCATAGGAGAGTTTACCTTTCCCTTCAGATATAAACCACATTTCGTGTACTTCATGCTTCTCTGGAGGAGATGAACAATCTGGATCGACTGTAAAACGTGAAGCCTGGAAACAAGGAGATGGAGAAACTGAAGAAACTAAATCGATTTCACATACATTTAAGCCTGGGGCAAGGCATTCAGCTGATAGAAAAGAAAGTCTAGGAAAGTCTATTGAATTCTTTTTTGCAATCATGGATTAAATTCCTCCATTTATTTAACGCTAAGTATTTCACGGTCACTAATTCATCACTGAATTATTTTTTTCACACAACATTACACATTAATTTTCTTCTGCTTAGTGAATGGTTGTTCGACTAAGTAATAGGTTATGGCTGCTAATGTAATAGCTAGGATTAATGTTTCTATTATTGTTAAAAAACTAGATGACAATGGCATTTGATTACTAAAGAATGGACTAATTTTTTGCATAATAGGATAATGCCACAAATATATACCATAAGAAAGAATACCAAATATCTCTATAATTCTGATCGGATTTGACAAAATAGCAGTAAATGATAATTTTTCATTTTTGATGGAACTATGATAATTGTTTGCCTCAAAAGCCAATATGAAAAATGCTGTTATCAGTGCTGTTAATGGCTGCATTAAGAACACCGTTATTGGGGTGAGAACAAAGCCATTTGGTGAAGTAGGTACAAGCCATTTTTCCTGATAATATGCATGATGGGCACAGAAAAGATACAATCCAACAAGCAACATAATTGCTAATATTTTTATTATTGGTAGTTTGTCAACCGGCAATTTAATGTTTGAATTGTCGTAGTATTTCAATAATGGATTAACAAGAAAGCCACATAAGAACAAATCTAAATTATCTATTAAAGAAACATACCAGTATTTGACAATATTCATATTCAATAGCGCAACATCTTCTGTTATTTGATTATGAAAGCCGATCCAAATCGCAGACTTGATTAAAAAAGTTCCTGCAATCACAATCACTGCTGTTATGACAACATTCCAAATATTCTTCAGTCGAGACGACAACAAGTAATAGATAAATGGAATGAATAGATAAAATTGCACCTCGGTTGATAAAGACCAAAAAGGAATATTAAATTGTAGTGCCTGTCCTCCAATATAAGGATTATATGTGAAAGTTAAAACTCTTAAAAGATAACCCCAATTCGATAACTTGAGATAGTCTGTGTATACAAATACTAATAGAATTAGGGCAGCAAAATAATACAATGGGAAAATACGTAGAATCCGATTGCGCCAGAAGTTAATTGTTCCAGACACATTGGCAATGTATCTCCCTGAATAAAATGCCTTACCCATAAGATAGCCAGAGAGAACAAAAAAAATCCAAACCGCTACAGGACCATGACTAAACAGTATCCAAGTCAGGTCGTAACCTTTATAAATTATTGACTGCCTCAGGGTAGAAAGTTGTGCATCAGAAGAAAGTTGTGAG
>JASJCX010000144.1 GCA_030065255.1 Calothrix sp. MO_167.B42
GAAGAAGGTAGAAATAGTCGTGCGGATCTGTTTTTTGCCCAAGATGCTGGAGCATTGGGAGCAGTAGAACAAAAACAACTCACTCTCAAAATTCCATCAACATTGTTAAATCAGGTTAATGCCCGTTTTCGCTCTCCCCGTGGTCATTGGTTAGGGATTTCCGGAAGGGCGCGAACCGTTGACTACAATACCAAATTAGTCAAAAAAAGCGAATTGCCAAAATCAATTTGGGAATTAACTCAACCCAAATGGAAAGGTAAAGTTGGTTGGGCTCCTACCAATGGCTCGTTTCAATCCTTTGTCACAGCTATGCGGGTACTAGAAGGAGAGCAAAAAACCCTACAATGGTTGCGTGCCATGAAGGCCAATGGAGTAAAATCCTACCCCAAGAATACACCGATTGTAGATGCTTTGGGACGGGGAGAAATTAGTTTGGGACTAGTAAATCATTACTACCTACAACGCTTCAAAAAAGATAATCCCAACTTTCCCGTAGCCCACCACTATACCCAAAAAGATCCAGGCGCTATGATAAATGTGGCAGGGGTGGCAATTATGAAAACCACCGATCAGAAAAAAGATGTGGAAGCATTGATTAGTTATTTACTCAAACCCGTATCACAAAATTACTTTGCTCAAAAAACTCGCGAGTATCCCTTGGCAGGAGGAGTCAGCGCATCTCCCAAGCAAATTCCATTGAAAGAACTGAACCCACCTAACATTAACCTCAGTAACTTATCTGATTTGGGAACAACTTTGGAATTACTACAAAAATCAGGAGCATTGTAGTCATTGAAAGCGGTTCGTCCCCCATTGTTTCTTACCCTAGCAGGGATAGTGGTAGCAATTGCCATTGCCCTACCATTGGTATATTTAGTTATCCGTACAGCAGGTGCGGGTCACGAGGATTTGTGGGCGTTAATTTCTAGCTCCCGCAATCTTTCTATTTTGGCTAATAGTGCGGTGATGGCAGTACTCGTGACTGTGTTCTCTACCTTGATTGCCGTACCCTTAGCATTTTTGACCATCCGTACAGATTTACCTGCACGGAGATTTTGGTTAATACTAACTACATTACCCTTGGCAGTCCCCAGTTATGTAGGTAGCTTTACCTTAATTGCAACCTTTGCGCCCAGGGGTAGTTTTTTACAGATATTACTAGCACCCTTGGGGGTAGAAGAATTACCATCCATCTATGGTTTACCAGGGGCTGTGTTAGCAATTACCCTGTTTACCTATCCCTACATGTTGCTCAGTATCCGCTCTGGCTTGCAAGGTATCGATCCATCCTTAGAAGAAGCAGCTAGGAGTTTGGGTTACAGCAGACAGGAAACATTTTTTAAAGTAATTTTACCCCAGTTAAAGCCTTCAGCGATCGCAGGAGGTTTGTTAGTTGCTCTATACTCCCTCCGAGATTTTGGCACCCCCTCTCTAATGCAGTTTGATGCTTTTACCAGGGCAATTTTTATTCAATATAAAGCTAGTTTTAACCGTAACTCAGCTGCGGCATTAGCTTTGATGTTAGTTTCCCTAGTATTAGTTATTTTATGGCTAGAATACCGAGTGCGATCGAGGGCTGCATATTACAGCCGGGGTTCAGCATCTGCGCGTCCCATCCCGATTATCAAGTTGGGAAAATGGAAATGGGTGGCTTTTAGTTTTTGTTTGCTAATTGCCATGTTCAGCGTCTTTCTACCCGTCGGGATTACAATATTTTGGTTAATGCGAGGCTTGAGTACTGGCTACTCCTTTCCTAATTTATTGCCAATAATCCTCAACTCCGTGGGAGTAGCAGCATTAGCAGCCATAGTTGCTACGGTATTTGCTTTACCAATTGCCATCCTTGCAGTCCGGTTCCCTAGTAAAATAACAGCCATCATTGAGCGTTGTTCATATATTGGTTTTGGAGTGCCGGGAATTGTAATTGCCCTATCCCTAGTTTTTTTTGGTGCTAATTACTTACCCATACTGTATCAAACTTTGCCCATGCTGGTTTTTGCCTACTTGGTTTTATTTTTACCCCAATCCCTAGGCACTATCCGCAGTTCCCTCTTACAAGTCAATCCCCAATTAGAAGAATCAGCCCGTAGCTTAGGCAGATCCCCTTGGCAAACCGTCAAAGAAGTTACCCTACCCTTAGTCAGGCCAGGAATTTTAAGTGGAGCAGTACTAGTATTTCTCACCAGTATTAAGGAATTACCAGCCACCATGCTGTTATCTCCCATTGGCTTTAGTACTTTAGCAGTAGAAATCTGGCAAGCCACAGAAAATGTGGATTTTGCCGATGCTGCTGCGGCTTCCTTGACCATGCTTTTGGTTTCCATGGGTTCAACCTTACTGATTCTTTCCCAGGAAAAAGTGCAAAATAAAACGTAAATTACTAAATTTTTATACGTAAATTAACTATGAAGCCAATCATTTTAAACTTACAAAACATCACTAAGCAGTTTGCAGATAATTCCTTAACCGCAGTTGATAATATTTGCTTACAACTACACAAGGGGGATATTTTGGGGTTACTAGGGCCCTCTGGTTGTGGTAAAACCACCCTATTAAGAATGATTGCTGGTTTCGAGCAACCAAAAACAGGAACAATAGAAATTGCCGAAAAATTAGTTTATTCCCCTGATATCTGCACTCCTGCCGAGCAGCGAGATATTGGTATTGTATTTCAGGATTATGCTCTATTTCCCCATTTGACAGTGGCAGGCAACGTAGCTTTTGGGTTAAAAAAACAACCAAAGCAGGTAGTAGAACAACGGGTATCGGAAGTACTGGCTTTAGTACAATTACAAGGGTTAGAAAAACGCTATCCCTACGAATTATCAGGGGGACAACAACAACGGGTTGCCCTGGCTCGCGCCCTAGCCCCCCAACCACAACTAATGCTACTGGATGAACCTTTGAGTAATCTTGATATTCAAGTGCGGTTACAACTGCGAGAAGAGATCCGAGATATTCTCAAAGCAGCAGGAACCTCAGCCATTTTTGTTACCCACGACCAAGAAGAGGCCTTAGTCATGTCTGATACCGTGGGAGTGATGTGTCAAGGACATTTAGAACAATTGGGTACACCAGAAGAAATTTATACCCATCCCGCATCCCGTTTCGTGGCAGAATTTGTCACCCAAGCTAATTTTTTACCTGCCCACCGTCAAGGTAGTATGTGGTTAACAGAAGTTGGTTGTTTTCAATTTACAGGTAAATCTACCCCCAATAACCATGACAGTGCTGAATTGATGATTCGCCAAGAGGATGTGATTTTACAGCCTGCCAATGATGCAGCGGTGGTGATTCGTACTCGGCGGTTTTTAGGGCGAGAATACCAATATTGCTTGCAAACTCCCTCAGGGAAAGAATTGCACGCCCGGACAATGTTAGATACCGCATTACCCGTGGGGACAAAAGTGAATTTAGCGATCGCAACTGATAAATTAAGAATATTTCCTGACAATACGGTGACACGGGGATGCCGGGACGCGGGGACATATTGACAGGGGAACTATGGTTGCTCCTGTGTGAATAAAATCATCCCGCAATTATGCAATGCCAAGATTTGTGTTACTCATTACTCATTACTCATTACTCATTACTCATTACTCATCCTAAACTGCCTAAACTTCAGGCATGATATGAAGAGTACCCAAATTTAAATTTTCTGGAGATAGCGATCGCACTTCAAATAAAGCCATCATATCCCGTAATTGGGGATTGCCACGGGAAGCTCCTGTTAATCCCCTAGCAATAATCAAACCGCAGTAGCCTTTAGTATTTTTGCAACGTTGATTCCATTTTTTACGGGCTTCTATATGAACCGGATCATCTTCTAAAAATTCGCCAAATAAAAACAACTCATCATTGCCAGTTTGCAATAAACCTAAATCATAAGATTCTCCATTTATGGTGTTGTTACCTGGATTAAAACAAATTGCTTTGATTCCCCCAGCTTGTTCAATACTTTCGATCATCTTTTTAGCTTTGGGACGGGAGGTTTGAATTAAAATTACAGGCAGTCCATCACCTTTTGGTTTAATTGGCTTGGCTTTTTGGCACTTTATTTGTTCATGAAAATAATCCAACATTTCCCAAGAAACTACACCCAAACTGAGGAATGAATCTTCTGGAATTAAATCATCTCGTAAAGAATTAAAGATGGATAAATTTGATACTTCTGATTCATCATCTGTAGCAAAATCTGCCATTGCTTCCAATTCTTTTGCTAACTCAGGCATAGTAGCCATGGAGATGTTGACTGATTTAATCAACTCATTGTTTTGAGGTGGGGAAATGCGGTAACGACGATTAATTTTGGGGAAGGAATTACTATTTAAATCACCACGTTGATCGCGAAAAAATCGATGTAAAGCCTCCAAAGCAACCGAAACTAATAATGCTTCTTCTTCATATAATACGGAGCGCAATCCTTCTAAAGGATGAATATTACCAAAAGTCGGTTCAATTGCTGATAAGGGTAAATTGGTTAAATCTTCCAATCCACCATCATCCCCTTCAATTGTCTCAAAAGTTAAAAATAGACAATCTTGTTTGAGAAAAGCTTCTTCCAAATCATCTTGGGACTCGTCACCCCTTAAGACAGTGGTGCGAAATTGCCTGAGGGACTCTTCCGAACGATATAACAAAATACCATACTCCATACCCAACATTCCCATAATTGAGACATAGAGGGTGCCCACATCCCACTTATTAACTTCTAAGGATATGATTTGCTGTTCTTCTAGAAATTCCCAAGGTGCTGCCTGCCAAATCGCAAAAGCTTTCTCCCTTAAGGTTTGAGCATACTGGGGTGGTAAATCAGGAATTTGATTATCGAGAACTTCGCTAAACCCCCGAAATAGTTCATCAATTAAAGGTAACTCTTGGGCATATTCAATATTTATATCTAAATCTTGCAGTACCCCCCGCAGGTAAAATTGAATTTCTCGGTCTTTAACAATTATTCTTTGGGGACGAGCTGGTTTGGCTGGGCTATGGGGATTTTCCATGGCCTTCATCAATGTACGGACAATTGCTTCTGGTCCAGTATCTTTGGGGACTACATCCATGCCCCGGACAACACCTTGAGAACCATCTACCCAAAGAATACATTCACCTTTTGCTTCCGAGTTATGATGGATAGATGGTGATGATGACAATGGACGACGATCGCCCTCCCATATAGAAGGAATTTGATTTAATTTCTTCAGTCTGCGACTGGTAGAGCGATTAAAGGTTGTCATACGAGTTATTTAACTAGAAGCAGCAATAGGGATGGTAATAGATCGAGTTAGGATGAATTGTAGCTCCAAAACCTGAATGGTGTTTGCTAAAAGCATAAAACAGCGAAAATACCGAATCTTGGAAAACACCGAGTTTCTCAATTTTAGCTTAAACAGCACGAAGCCCCACGTCTGACATGAAGTGTAGCGTGGGATGGCAGTTGCTACCCTGCGGTCATTCAATTTTGGATTTTGGATTTTGGATTTTGGATTTTGGATTTTAGATTGACCCCATGTCTAAAGTCAGGGGCTTGGAATAATGATAAAATCCTCTGTTTTTTCCACGGATAAATCCCAGGGCTTGTATCCATTTTTATTCTTCGGTCACAATAAAAATCTCTGGGTGCTATAAACAAGTATTTACAAATTGACAATTTCTAGCTGGAATATCGCTAGAATAAATACAAAAACTATTGGGCTATTTATCCTAAATATATTCGATATTAGGAGATAGTTAAAAGACACTACTAGGAGTTCAAACAACAAATGACACAAGCAACTCAGGCCCAGCAAAAGGGCATTTTGTTGAGTGAAGCCGCATTACAACAGGTAAAACTATTACGGGATCAACAAGGCTCAGACCTATGCCTTAGGGTAGGAGTCCGTCAAGGTGGCTGCTCTGGGATGTCCTACATGATGGATTTTGAACAACTCAGTCAAATTTCCCCTGAAGATGAAGTTTTTGATTACGATGGGTTTAAAATTGTTTGCGATCGCAAGAGTATTTTGTATCTCTACGGTTTGATGCTTGATTATAGTAATGCCATGATTGGTGGTGGTTTCCAGTTTACCAATCCCAATGCTAATCAAACTTGTGGTTGCGGTAAGTCCTTTGGAGTGTAATATTATCTGTTGTTATTTGTCCTTAGTTGTTTGTGGCAAACTACTAACCTAGGGCAAATAACAAACAACTCGTGACAATTACCCATGACTAATGACTGAAACTGTTGAATCCCTATTCGATCGGGGTTTA
Organism: Calothrix sp. MO_167.B42; assembly: GCA_030065255.1. Lineage (GTDB taxonomy): Bacteria > Cyanobacteriota > Cyanobacteriia > Cyanobacteriales > Nostocaceae > Calothrix_A. Next base: position 6,250 of record JASJCX010000144.1, read on the forward strand.
GAAAGGTATAAAGCTGGAGAACCCGCATCTGAATTGATCCCTGTATTTAAGGAGATTTGCGATCGCGCTCCCAAAAGTAGTGCTGCTTGGACTTGTTTGGCATGGTTGTATCTATTGGAAAATAAATCTAACCTGGCTTACAAAGCAGCCCAAAAGGCCATAAAGCTCAATCCTCAAGACCCCCAAGCTAGGGTTAACCTCGCCATTGCAATGCTAGAAACTAACCAAAAAGGTTTACGACAACATGTAGAACTTGCCCAACAGTTAATATTTGTTAACTCGGAATGGGAAGAGGAAATCAAAAAAAGTATGGAAGATGGGTTCAGCAGAAAGCCTGATTGGCAGAGTTTAACAAAAGTCAAAAAATGGATTTTTGAAGAATAATAACTGGCGATCAACCGGTAACTGGTAATTGTTGTTACCCGTTACCATCCTTAAATTTTGGTGCAAATGGAAAAATTAGTAACCAATGAAAGAAAAAATTGTCAACTGGCTTAACCTAGTGTTAGTAGCAGATGTGTTTCTAGTCATTTTGGGGTTTGCTTGGTTAGCGATTGCAGCAATCGGTAAAGCCATAGGAGTACCACTAGGCTTGGATTTGTGGCATAGCCTATGGCAACCCCTATTTAACCCTGCCATTGGTATTCTCATGGGTGGTGCCATCCTTAGTGGTTTAATTAGCTGGATTGGGCGGACATTTGCCAGCGATCGATGAATCCCACCTCTGATTTTCTTTTAATAGTCTGAATTTGTCGATTTGCGTCAGTTGTGTCGAAGGATTAATCTTCTTAAATTGGAGAAGTGGAGAATGGTGGCTTTAGCCCCATGGGCAACAACTTCTTAGAATCTCCGTGGTTTTAACCCTTGAGAGTGTCAACGCCAAGGATGAAAATACCTCTTACCGATTCCCCATTCCCCATTCCCAAATCTTAATTCCTCAATGATGCCGTGGTAATTCTTCCTGGTGATTTGAGGCATGAAATTCATCGACATGCATTAAAGGGCAAAACTTAGTGTTCGCACTCATACAATCCATATGGGGAGTTTTAGCACACACTAACAATAATCCCCCTAGAATAAACAGTAGACCGCAAATAGATGCAACTTTGATCCAAGAAATATCCAAAGCACCGTGAACGATGACTTCCCGTAACACAGATACAATAGTAACTTCCACCGCCACACCCACGGAAATACTATGTTCTTGTAAGTAAACCATCAGTAATCGGAACAGTTCTACCAAAATCAAGATAAACAGGATTTTTGCAGTCACTTGCTGATAATCGGAGGATTGAGAAAGGGCAACAAATATCCCCCACAATTGCACGAACATGACAGCAAAGAGTCCCAGACACAGGAAAATGACAATTAAGTCTTGGAAAGCATCCATGTTGCGGACAATTGCCCGTCGATCTAACCAGCGATCGCAAAATAAAAATCTACTTTTGAGGCGCTTGTGCTTATTCATGGATATCCTATGGCAATTGAGAACAACTTATGACCACACCAGCCAGTCGATCTTTCAATCCTATTGTTACGCAATATTAAGCAGCTGCGCCTCAGCGAGGTTGGGAATTTAGTTGTTGCGCTTGTTGCAACTGCTGTTCCGCGTTATTTTGCCACTGTTGATTGCCTTGTATGCGGTATAAGTCGATTGCATATCGGAAGACTTGTATAGCTTGGGCATATTGCTGTAATTGCACGAAGGTTAATCCAGCTCCGTAATAGGCGTTAGCATAATTAGGATTAGCTTGTGCTGATTTGCGAAACGCTGCTATTGCCTGGTTATACTTACCTTGATTGAATAAAATCGATCCCAAATTATAATGGGCTTCGGGATATTTGGGATTGATTTTTGTTGCTTGTTCAAAGGCTTTTTTGGCTCGGTTGATTTTCCCCTGTTGTAAATAGCAAGTCCCCATATGATAGGCCGGCTCGGGGGCGTTCTTGCTATATTTTCTTGCTTTTTTAAAGGCAGCAATCGCCTGTTCGCAATCTCCCTGTCTTTCCCTGACTAATCCCAAGTTATAATGGGCTACTCCCAGTTTGCTATCGATTGCTAATGCCCGTTGTAAGTAATTATTAGCCTGTTGAAAATTATTTCCTTCTAATAAGGTACCCCCTAAATTAGCGAAGGCGAGGGCAAACTGGGGATCGGCTTGGGTGGCTTGGTAAAAAGCATTGGCAGCTGGCTGTAATTGCCCTATTTGTCTGAGGGCTAAACCTAAATTGTAATGGGCTGGGGCTAAACCGGGATCTACCTGGATTGCTCTGTCAAAGGATGCGATCGCATCTTGGATTCTGCCAGCTTGAATAAATTGTAAGCCCTGGTTTAAAAAATCTGTGGCAGTTGGGGCTTGGGCTTGGGTTTGTTGTTGTTCGGATAAGTCAACGGTGGGTAATCCGGGGATTGGCTTTTGGGCAAGGGTTGGTGAACCATAGAGGATGGTACCACCACTGATAATTAAACTTCCGATGACAGAAATATAGAAGTTAGGAGACAAGGGGTCATTCAATTTTGGATTGGTAACTGAGCCTGTCGAAGTTTGGATTTTGGAAAATAGATAATCCGTTGTTGATTTTGGATTTTGAAAAACAGATAATCCGTTGTCAATTTTGGATTTTGGATTGACTTTATTTACCCTTGGTTGTACTGATATGGATAACTGATATTTTAACAAGAATATTGACATTGATTTTCTATATGGATGGCAACAGTTTTAGTAAAGTTTGATTCACAAACATATGGCTAAGGTTGCAATTTATTCATTAAACTTCAATTTTATCTATAAAAATTCGTAGTACTTAAAATTTCGCGAAGTAAATCTTACAACAAAATACGATTCTTTGCCCTCTGGATTAAATAAGAGTTAATCTCAACTTAAGGAAGGGATAATTCGTTTTAAATCACCATTTTTATCCCTGATCAGGGAACACCAAAACATAAATTATCCCCGAAGTGGGGTAGGCATCCGGGGCCTGCTTGCTGATATGGAAGGGCTAGGAACCCATCCCACAAACAAAAATGGGAAAATTGGCAAATTGCAAGTCCCTAAGTCGAGATGAACAAAAAGCTACCAGCCATCAGCTAAGAGAACAACTGTATAGCCGAGAAACTATTTAAATCCCCAGGAATGCTGAGTGCTGAGTGCTGACGTGATGTAACTAGGCGTAGCTAAACGCAAGGGAGGTTTTATGAACGAAAAAGTAAAATCGGGTTCGCGAAATATAGCAATTGTCGGTCCATATTTAAGTGGTAAAACTTCATTACTAGAGAGTTTATTGTTTGTCACGGGAGTAATTTCCCGTAAAGGCAGTGTCAAAGATGGTAACACAGTGGGAGACAGTGCTACAGAAGCACGCGATCGCCACATGAGTGTAGAAATTAGCACAGCCAACACTGAGTATAATGGCACCCGGTTTACATTTGTGGATTGTCCCGGAAGTGTGGAATTTGCCCAAGAAACTTACAATGCTTTAATTGGGGTGGATGGAGCAATTGTTGTGTGCGAACCCATTAACGAACGTGTCCTCACCCTCGCCCCTCTATTTAAATTCCTAGATGATTGGCAAATACCCCACATGGTATTTGTGAATAAGATGGATAGGGCCAATATTCATGTGTTGGAAACTTTGCACGCCCTCAAGGCAGTTTCTAGCCGTCCATTGGTGGCACATCAATATCCCATTATGCAAACCGAACAGCTAATTGGTTTTATTGATTTAGTCAGCGAACAAGCATATCATTACCATGATGGGGCACCTGCGGACCCAATTCCGTTTCCTGAAGAACTTAAGGAAGAAGAACACATTGCTAGGGCCCAAATGTTAGAAGCCTTGGCAGATTTTGACGACCATTTACTCGAAGAACTTTTAGAAGATATTGAACCTCCCCAAGAAGAAATTCTCAAAGATTTAAAAATGGAATTGGGTGCAGATTTAGTTGTACCCGTTTTCTTTGGTGTTGCGGAACAAGATTATGGTGTCAGACCATTATTAGAAGCATTGTTAAGGGAAGCACCAGAACCAGAAACTACGGCCAAACACCGCTTAGGCAAACAAAAAGGAAATCAACCGTTAGCCCAGGTACTCAAAACTTTTTATACACCCCAAGGTGGCAAACTATCTTTAGTTAGGGTGTGGCGGGGTAAATTAACTGATGGGATGAACCTCAGTGGTATGCGTCCTGGTGGTTTGTATCGCCTCATGGGACAACAGATTGAATCAATCAGGGAAGCTGGTGCTGGGGAAATTGTGGCTTTGAGCCGCATGGAAGGAATTAATACAGGAGATACCCTGCAACAAGATACGAATATAGAATTACCCAGAGCGAAAAAATTAGAACCAGTTTACGCTCTAGCAATTACCCCCGAAAAACGCAACGATGAAGTTAAACTCAGTAACGCCATCATCAAACTGCTAGAAGAAGATCCTTCCCTAGGTTGGGAGCAGCACGGCGACACCCATGAAGTTATCCTTTGGGGACAAGGGGAAATTCATTTACAAGTTACCCTCGATCGCCTACGCTGCAAATATAATTTACCCATGACAACCCACTTGCCCCAAGTGCCCTATAAAGAAACCATCCGCAAGCCGATTTCTGCGGTGCACGGGCGTTACAAGCATCAAAGTGGGGGTCACGGACAATTTGGCGATGTCTATCTTGACATTCAACCCCTATCCCGTGGTGAAGGCTTTAACTTTAGTGAAACCATTGTTGGTGGAGTAGTGCCCAGACAGTATATTCCCGGCGTGGAAACAGGGGTGCGGGAATTTTTAGCCCATGGACCCTTGGGTTTCCCCGTAGTGGATGTGGCTGTTACCCTCACCAATGGTTCCTACCATAGCGTTGATAGTTCCGAACAAGCCTTTAAACTAGCAGCCCGTTTGGCTATGCAGTCAGGACTACCCCAAGCTAATCCCACTCTCCTAGAACCAATTGTCCGTTTACAAGTTACCACCCCTAACGAATTTACCTCCAAAGTAATGCAATTATTGAGTGGTAGAAGGGGGCAAATTTTGGGTTACGAAGGTATACATGACTGGCAAGGTTGGGACCAACTCACCGCCTACCTACCCCAAGCAGAAATGCAGAACTTTATTGTCGAATTGCGATCGCAAACTTTAGGAGTTGGTTCTTTTAACTGGGAATTCGACCATCTCCAAGAGGTACCAGATAAGGTTGCGGAACGTATTCTTACTGTCAGTGGAAATACTGTTAGTAATGGTAGTAATGGTAATGGTAAGAATGGTAAAAAGTGATGAGATGATGAGATGAGGGGATGAGGTGATGAGGTGATGATACCAAGTTGCTTTCAAAGATAGTATTTTGTCATTGCGACTGGAGCGAAGCGGAAGGAAGCAATCTCACCAACTCGAACTACTACAACAGAACGCAACTTAGTATGAGGTGATGAGGTAAAGATAAATTGATTCTTTGCTATGGGCGGGGAAACCCCGCCCCTACTCTTTCACTCACTGCTGGGTTCCTAAAATTGAGATAGGCAGTGGAGAAATGCGAAAGCCCCCGGATGAACCGGGGGCTAATTCTTTCGTAGATTTTTGGGATTGTTCTAGAGCGAGCAAAGATTAATTCAAAATTACTCACCCTGGCAATCTGATTGTTTTAACACCATTGACTATGGGGCTGAAACTCATTTGATTGTTACATTCAAAGGTCCTTTAACTTCGATGGTTATGGTTGTGGGTGCCATATTCATGTTTGAAGTATAAGCTTTTTTGCGACTACGTTTTGTGCGACTACGGGTTTTGCTGCGGTTGCTGGTAGAAGCAGCACAATTATAAGGCTTCCATGCTTCGCTCCAATCCCAACCTTCTACAGGTCCATAGATTGTAGGATCTTCTTCATTATTGCACCAACCGTCTACAGGCACGCTTTGCACATCTGAACCACACTCATACAGGTTACCGTCTGTTCCCATAACGATTGTACCAATACCGTCCATGCCGTCAACGTAGCTCCCAATACCATCTGGGTAGACATAGTCATAGCTACAACCACCTACTTCTTCGGTCTCAACTACAATTGTCACGCTATCAGTATCTGTTTTATCGCCATTGTCAACTGTCAGCGTGAAGACATAAGTTTCAGACAGACCAGCAGGTTCTGGTGCTTCAAAATATGGTGTTGCCGTTGTGCGATTCACAAGGGTGACTTCTTGGGGACCTGATGATTGCTCCCAACTATAAGTAATGGGGTTATCACCTGGATCGGAAGATGCTGTGCCATCTAAATGTACTGTTACAGGAACAGTGACTGTTTGGTCTGGTCCTGCTTGGGCATTAGGTTTTGGCTCACTAGGTTCGCTGCCATTACCTGTGATCTGCTGACAGGTGGCTTCATCCATAGTATCATTACTATTGATCTTACCACAGAAGTAGAACTCAGACATATCGATTGCGGACTCAATGGGGTCACCATAACCTGCACCTTCACGAGCAGCATTGGCTAACAGACCTTTATCCTGATCGATTGTCCAGGTGAAAATTCCTCCTAGACCTTGGTCCGCAGCATATTTACCTTTGGCGTACACAGAACGGGGTGTATCTATAGACATAAAGACATCAGTACTATCGCTGTAAAGATAATCAGCATTCGCCTCAGCATCGGTATAGAGTTCATAACCATTCTTACCGGATTTGTTCTCTGGATCGAAGTAGTTATAAAGCACGTCATTATACTCGCTGGCAAGCGGATCAAATGTGCCTATTCCATCCTGACCTTCAGGTATTTGTGTAAAATTACCAGCCAGAGGAGAATACGAAGTAATGTTAGCACCTAGAGCGTTACGGCTGTAACCAGCATAGCCAATATAGACTTTGCTCATATCGATGCCTTCACCCCTTAAGTAATTGATAACTTCCTCAACTGAATTGATGTCCTTTTCTTCGGGTTCACCACTGTCATACTCACCAAGATTGGTATGGTGTGCCAATACATTTGCCCAGTTACCACCAAAAAAGTCGTAGGTCATGACGTTGATACCGTCAAGACCAGCGCGAAAGAGGCCAGCAATGTTGGAAAGTGCTAGGGATTCTGGCTTAGCTGAGGCAGCAATGTTGATTTTCTTTACGCCCACTCCGTAGGTATCATCCAGATACTGACGCAATTCCCCAATTAACAAGGCATAGTTTGGACCATCGTTTGCCGGGTTTCCAGCACTTGGGTTTTGGCCACCGCCTCCTGGATACTCCCAGTCAATATCAACTGTAGAGAACATGGGGAATCGGTTGAAAACATCGCCAACACTTTCGATAAACGTTCTACGATAACTCGGATTAGCAACAAGTTCGGAGAATTTGTCGCTCAAGCTCCAGCCACCGATGCTAAAAGCAAGTTCCAGATTATGATTGAAGTCGTCTTTTGCTTTCTTTTGGAGATTATACAAACCCGTTAGTACACCTCGAGAGTAACCCGCTTCTATCTGTGTTTGATACATGCGGGATTCATCGCTATCGGTCTCATTGTAATTGCTACCCGTGTTGTTGTCGCCGATATTATTATTAATCTCAGCTGATATATCTGCCCAAAGGTCAACAAAGGTAGCCGCGTAGTCATCTTTTCCCATCTCGGCACAGGCACTGGCTAGTGACCCGCCTAGCAAATCATTTCCGGCTGAATCTCCACAAATGCCTAAGAAACCCAAGATAATTTCATCGTAGGCTAATGGATCCAATTCAGCTAGATCATACCCACGTCCTGCACAGGCTTTTCTATCGTCATAATCTACATCTCCATCCTGCGGAGGTGCATCCGCGGTTTCTCCAGGCCATCCCTCGTTGCCCGGCGTATCCCATATTACACAGTTTTCATAACGACCATCGTATTGAGACCAGTCCGTGTAGTATCCAAAGACTTTTGGTTTGTGAGTATCCTGTTGGTACTTGTTAAAAACTGGCTTCAGAACTCGAGCTGAAGTCATATTCATCACACCCGTGGAGGTTGCGGGGTCAAAGAAGTCGGTGGGGAGTTGGGGGTCAAGGCCTACGCCCGTGTATATCTCCTCAGTCCCAAGCTTGCCAGGATCTGCATCATAAGGATCTGCTTTAATCAATTCAGACAAGGGACTAGGGCGTGTTTTCAAACTCGTTGTATCCTAATAAAAAGGTAATTTGAGCAGGGTGCATCGATGAGT
>JASJCX010000145.1 GCA_030065255.1 Calothrix sp. MO_167.B42
AGATGTCAGCACAAAACGGTTAATTAGTCTTGCACCAGATAATTGGGTGCGTTGGGTAACAGCAATTCCCAATATTAATGTCAGAGAAATTCTCAACTCAGAGTTTCAGTGGATAAGTAGGGAAAGTGAGCAGCGCGTTGCGGGGGTTCCCCATCCCCGTCACCTGTCATGCCCGTCCCGTGCGTTCTTTTCCGCCTCTGACTTGTCAATAGGGAGTTGGGAGTCGCGAGTAGGGACGTTGGGAGGCTCCCTGAGCATTGTTGTTGCTCCCCCCGCCGGCCTGATTGTTATCTCACAATTGTTTGATTCACAGCGTCCAAAACTGGATAGATAATATACTCCATTCACCGGAGCGGTAAAAAGTCCCGCGTTATCCGCGGGTCCATTCGTTTCGCGCCTGTCGTCCGCTTTGTTGAGGTTATATAAGCTTTGTGTGGTATTTTTTCCTGCTGGAGCTTGTATGCGCTGGACTTGTATTTCCCCCTCCCCCTTACGTGACATATTGCGTACTTGCGCCATTGCTCCCATTCCTTGCATGATTCCTGCGTTGTATCCTTCCTGCTTTCCCTGGGCCAGGCCGGGGTAGCATGTTATTATTGGCACCGCGAAAATCGTTATCATGACGGTAAGTAACAATTTTATCGTCTTTCTTTTTTTGTCTGTAATCATTTGCATTGTTGAATTTTTTTTCTCGGTTTGGTGAGCTTATTGTCCCGTTATGGCGACCTTCCAATTGGTTTTGGATCGGCGTGTTTGAACTCGTACTTCAGTGGGGTTCCTTTTTGTCGGTCTGACTCACCGCGCGCTCCTCATAAGCCGGTTGCGGCTATGGAGCTAATATTAAGCCGATTTTCGTCATTCTGAGGCCGCGCGTGTCTCCCTTTTTCAGATTGTGAACATTCTGTTCTTGCGCATTATCCTATCATACGTTTGGTCAAATGTGTTTATTTTAACCGACAACTACTTGTTCGTTCTAGTTTTTGCTTTTACTGCGGGCATTCGATCACACTTCCGCGCTACGATGTTTGGTTAGCAGTTTTCTCAATCTGTGCATTCCCTTTGATAGTCAGCATTCGCATATTCTCAGTTTCCTATTCCCTAGCGCGTAGCGCGATACTATTCCATTCCCCAGGTCGATCCTTCATAGTTAACATCCTCAAACCAAGGTGGTGCTGTATAACCCTCTTTAATCACTTTCGCTAGATAAAAATCCCAAACCCTTATTTTTACAGACTTTTATGAATTTAGGCGTAGGTTGGGTTGAGGAACGAAACCCAACAACCAAAAACCTCGGTATTGTTGGGTTTCACGACCTTCTTCCCAGAGTGACATAAGAGGGATAAGACAGAAGATTTCGAGTAACGGTATCTTGAATATAAAAAATTATTTTACAGGTGCCGTGCCCTGACGAAGAACAGGGTATGGTGTGTAGGGTGTACCGAAAGAATAAATACCCACACCCTACACCCGTTTTATGAAGCAAGCCTATGTCGTAAACATCCAAAACCCACAATCCAAAATAGACAACGGATAACGGATAACCAATCCTAAAGAACGGTAATCCCCACCCTAGGATTGAACAAGAACTTTATACTGGAAAAAGGAAGAGGTATTTCACCAAGAGGGGAAAACAATGGCTCCCGATCCCGCCATTATGCAAGCAGTAGAAAAATTGGGTTATCGCGTCACCATTGGTGATGTCGCCACCCAAGCAGGATTAAATGTTGGGCTAGCAAATCAAGGACTATTAGCCCTAGCATCAGACGCTGGTGGACATATGCAAGTCGCCGAATCCGGTGATATTGTCTATGAATTTCCGCGTAATTTCCGTGATATCCTGCGGAATAAATACTTACGATTGCAATTACAAGAATGGTGGAAAAAGATTTGGAATGTTCTTTTTTACCTAATTCGCATTTCCTTTGGCATTTTCTTAGTCGTTTCCATCGTCTTAATCTATGTAGCAATTATTATCATCATTACTTCCTCCAGATCCGACAATGATAACGACAATCGCGGTGGTTTTAGTGGTGGCTTTTTTTACTTCCCAGATATCTTTTGGTTCTTGAGTCCTAACTATGATAGTTACCAGCAACAACGCCCCAGGGAAAAAAGTGAGCTGAATTTCTTTGAAGCAGTATTTTCCTTCCTGTTTGGAGACGGCAATCCTAATGCTAATTTAGAAGAACGTCGCTGGCAAGAAATCGCTACAGTCATTCGCAATCAAAGTGGTGCAGTGGTAGCAGAACAAATATCACCTTATTTAGATGATATTGGTCAAGGATATGAACAAGAATATGAAGATTATATGCTACCAGTCCTCACCCGTTTCAATGGACAACCCCAGGTAAGCCCAGAAGGAGAAATTGTCTATTATTTCCCAGAATTACAGGTGAGCGCCTTCCAACAACGCCGACAGTCAATATCAAATTACCTCAGAGAATTTTCCTGGCGTTTTAGCAAAGCCAGTTCCGGACAACTTCTCCTCAGTGCTGGTTTAGGTGTAGTTAATTTTGTCGGAGCTTTGATTCTTGGTAGTTTATTACAAGATGGAACAGTCGCCGCGGAAATTGGGGGATTAGTTGGCTTTGTCCAGGGAATTTACTGGTTGTTATTGGCCTACGGTACGGGTTTCCTAGGAATACCATTAATTCGTTACTTCTGGATTCAGTGGCGTAATGGTAAAATCAGCGATCGCAACCAACAGCGACAAGCAAGATCCAATTTGTTAACTAGTGCAGATGCTAATTTACAGCAAAAAATTGCCTATTCCAACCAATTTGCAGCAGAAAAGGTAATTGGTAAGGATGATTCTGTATACTCCACTGAAACCGACCTATTAGACCAAGAAGTAGAAAATTCCGCACAAATTGAAGCAGAATGGCGCAGGAGATTGGAACAAGGAGGGAAGGAGTGAAGGAGGGAAGAAGTGAAAGAATAATTTTTATGCTCCCTGCCTCTTCCTGACGAGTCGCGGGCCTAACCGATCCCCGACTTCTATCCTAGGAATTGCTAGAAGTGTGCGGATATCGATTTGTGAAGTCGGGGATCTGTTACCTAGCCATCAGAACTAATGCAATGAAGCACTACTGCTTTATCGCATTAATTTTGCAAGGTAAACCAACTTAAGCAACTTCTTCTCTCTTCCTCTTCCTCTGTGTTCTCTGCGCCTCTGCGGTTCATTGTCTAACCCATCAAAATTATGTCCCATTAGTTTTGATGGATAAATTGAATATCTCTATTTCTCTTCTTTCTTCCTTCCTTTGCGCCCTTTGCGCCCTTTGCGGTTCATTATCCAACCCATCATATTTTATGGGACAAACCACTACTGGTTCATCGCATTAGTTATGGGGATCTAAATTCCCACAACTCATCAAAATCACTACTTTTTAATCTGAATCGGCGTGAGGGATACACCTCTAAAATAATGTCCGAGAATTTGCAGGTGATTGATTCCCCGTTTAGCTAAATTGTAAGCACCCCATTGACTCATACCCACACCATGACCATAACCCAATCCCTTGAGGACGAAACCACCATTCCCTTGACTAACGGTGAAGCGAGTACTTTTGAGTTTAAGTGCAGTACGTACCTTTTCCCCCTTCAGCACCTTCTCCCCCTTATCCCCAACAATTTTCAAAGCCGTGACACTATTGTAAGGAGATAATTTCTCCACCTTCATCTGCTTGACACTTCCCACTTCCGGAAACTTCGTACCAATATCTTGGGGTGAGAAAGTTCTTACCCAATTACATTGTCTTACATCTCGGTCAAAATCCCTTACAGCCCGCAGATAGGGTAACTTTTTTCCACCCCACACATCTTCCACATTTTCCGTATGTCCCCCAGAACAAGCATGGAAAACAGACAGAATCACCTTATTTTGATAAGTTAATACCTGTCCAGCAGTCGCATTTACCGCAGCCAAAGTATTATTATGTTCGCTAATTACACCCTTATAAATTTGCCAGCGATCGGGAGTATTACCCACATCAAACAGGGGATGTTTACGGCGTTTTTCCCGTTCGTGCAGAGCATAGGTGCGAGCAGCGATCGCCTGGGCTTTCAAAGCTTCCTTGGGCCAATTGTGGTTCATCTCCCCACCAATGACACTATAAAGATATTCTTCCAAATCCACCCAGTTTACAGCCGTTAAGCCCTTTTGTGTGGGTACCACCAGAGTTCTACCCCGATACCAGCGATCGCCAATATAAACAAATCCCTTATTGGTTGTCGGCTCAATCCAAAATAAATTAGAACGCCACTTATCTAAAGCAACTCCCCCAGGGACAGCTTGAGCATAATATTCAGTTCTGGCTGGTAACTTTCCCAAAGTTTTGCCGGTAGCATCTTTTACAATCGCAGTTGTGGAGCTGCCAAGTGTTACTTGATTTACTTCTCTTTTAATTGCTACACGCATAATTACAGATGCTTGAGCTGGAGCAATTAAAGCAATCCATAACAAGATGCCAAGCCACCAGTAACGCCCTTTAAACTGGGAAAAAAAAGAGGTTAAGAACATTTGGAACTTCATACTACTGATAATTTAGTTACAATTGATATATTATTTGACGCTCTTTTGGGTGGTAGTTTCCCGGAGATAACATTTCCTCCTCAGATTAACACGAGATTGACAGTTGATAGTTAAGAGTTAGGAGTTGATAGTTGATAGTTGACAGTTAGGAATTAAGAGTTAAGAGTTAAGAGTTAAGAATTAATTGTTGCGTTATCAACTATCCGTGTCATCAGTGTCATCCATTTAATCAGTGTTCACAAGTTAAGAGTTATTCAGTGAATCAAGGAGCGCGGTAATTTTTTCACTCCATCACTCCATCACTCCTTCCCTCCTCCTCAAACATGGGGTTGATTGGCAATAATTCCCATTAGATTTACATCATTGAGAATTTCCGTAGCTTGTGCTAGCTCAGTTTTTGTCAATTTACCCATACATCCAACTATAGCAATGCGATCGCACACAGAAGCAATAATTCTCGCATCCACCGTACCCAACATTGATGGAGCATCTATTAACACTAAGTCATAATGATGCTCGAAAAACTCAATCAACTCCTTCATTCTTTGGGAACTGAGCAACTTCACCGGATCTTCCGCTACCACTCCAGCGGTTAAAATATCAATGGCAGGGTGAACAGGCTGGATATAATCTTTAAAACCAGCATTATTATCTTCCAATAACAACAAAGAAATTCCCGCATCATTAGTCAAGTTTAAAGCATCATGCAAGTGGGGGTTACGGAGATTGACATCAATTACCAGCACCCGTTGATGCATCCGAGCCGCACTCACAGCCAATCCCAAGGCTAAGGTTGATTTTCCTTCCCCTGATTTTGCCGAAGTCAACATCAACGACTTAAAGGGAAGGGTAGAATTTACTAACTGGATATTTTGATAAACCATATCCAGGCTTTCATGGTTGGGTAAGGGTGCAAAATCCGTGGGAACCGCAGCCCTATTGTTAGTTTGTCCCCAAGGTAAGAACAAAGTTTTCTTTTGTTGATTTGGTCCTGGTACCTTATTCACAGTACCCAATATTCGCAATTGCTTGAGCTTGCGTAAATCTTGCACCGAATAAATTACATCGTCAAACAATTCCCAACTTAAAGCAACTACAATCCCTAAAATCGGTGCAACTAAAACCCCACTCAGTAAATTCAACAATTTGCCATTGCCCATTGCAACTATCTGTTGGGGTTCCTCCACTATTTGCCAATCAAACCCAGATTGAGCCGCTTGCAATGCCAAAGATTGTTGTCTTTGTAAAGTCGTTTCTAGGGTTTTACGATGGGTTTCTACCTCTGGTAATAAGCGATTATACTCTGCTACTAATTGAGGATATTTATTTAACTCAGTATTTATTTTTTTCGCCGATGCCATTAAACTATTCTCATTGGCACGGAGTCCGGAAATCTTAGTTTGTACCTGGGATAACTCCTGCATTAAATTTAGCTCAACTTCTCCCAAGCTTTCCTGTTTGAAGAAACTTTTACTATCACCTATAGTTTTAGTTGTAGATTTACCTAATTCCTTTTCCATCTCCTGTCGCAACAGATTCTTTTGACTGCGACTTTTCTGTAATAATTCTTTGACTGAAGGAGCATCATCTGTATAGCGTTTGCGTTCCTCGGCTAAGGATGTTTCTGTTTTTTGAATCTCTGTTAATAAATTTTGGTAACGGGGAGATTTACTTAAGCGAAAAGAGATAACGGCGTTTGGTGCGGAGTCAGATAGCTTCTTTTGTAAGTGATTTTGGCGAGCTTGTAAATCCTTGATTTCTGCACGGGTAGTTTGTAATTTATTTTCCACATTTGCCAAAGATTCCAAAAGGATTTTACTTTGAATCGTTGGATCGAGAAAGTTATTTCTTTGACGAAATTTTGCTAATTTAACCTCTGCTAACTTCAAGTCTTGTTTAATCTTAGGTAACAGATGATTAACTAAAGTTAAGCCTTGAGCTAGGCGCTGTTTTTGTTGCTCCAAATTATAGTCTTTATAAACTTGTGCCATCCCCGATAAAATATTTTTTACCTTCACAGGATTTTCGCCCCGAAAGGATACTTCAAACACCTGACTAGCAACTTGATTATTCCCCCTATCCTTGACTGGAATTGGTGTAACAGCCAAAGGTATATTGAAACTGCGATCGCCTAATTTACCTTTTATCTCTTCGACGGTAATATCTGGATATTGACTACGTAATAAATCCACTAATTTGTTCATTAATTTACTACTAGTCATCAATTTTTGCTGACTAGTATAATCTATTAAGTAATCTTCCTCATCAGGTTGCTTTTCTTCTATATTTTCCCCTTCCTTATTTTCCTGTTTTTGATAAGAATTAGCACTTACCATCACCTGCATAGAACCTTGATATTTAGGCTTTGCCATCATAGTCATAGAAATAGCAAGGGATACAATAGCACCAGAAACTCCCAATATTAACCAACGACGACGATGTATAATTGCAAAAATTTTTCTAATATCTATTGTATCCTTAGTAAAGAGAACTGTTAGTATCTGTTTTTGATTAATACCTGCATCAGTCACTGTAAAATTCCTCTATAATTTAAAGATAAGTTGACCCAAATTCGTTTTTGGAGATTTTAAAATTGAGTAAATGTAAATACACATTCACTCCACATCTATATACATTGATGTCAAAATACACCATTATTAATTGTTTGCCATTTAACTCCCAGATATACTCAAGGGTTGATGAGTCTAATTAAATATGCTGTTTAATACTGCTATTTCCGGATATTTATAGCTCAAATTATTTTGCATTAACCAATCATCAAGTATATCTTTTTTCCCTTTTTCTTAAGAAAATGATGTATGGAAGTCAGGATATTAATGTTATTTATAAAACATCCTAACTCAATATATTTGCTGATAAAATTCATGTTCGCAATCAAACATTCAAATAGTAACAAAAAGCCAACTATGAGCCGCTCGTAAGATATTGGATTTTAATTAGAAGTCACACAATTATAGATGACATCTATCGAAAGTTATAGATTATATATTTAATAATTAATGAACACAATTTATGTATTTATAATGACAATAATAAACTGTGTAATAAAAGACTGAGAATATATTGAATTGTTGATGTGTTAGTAATTATTTTACTAATATTTGATAAACGAAAACCACATCTGACTTTGCGCCTAAAGCCCTAGCCCTTTCAGGGCGGCTACGCCAACGGGCATGGCGAGAGCTAATGCGGTTCATTCTCAACAGAAAGTATTATATTTAACATAATACTTTTGCCCTCATCCTCTTAGACATAATCCAAAATCCAAAATAGAATGACATCCTCTGTATTTGCCGATGAACGACTGCTGTTTACCCATGCAACCCCCACCAGCAAACCTATTCCCACAATTTTCGCCTTTCCCAACGAATACACTGTGGGCATAACTAGCCTGGGATATCAGATAGTATGGGCTAGTTTGGCAATGCGTACAGATGTGCAAGTCAGCCGCCTATTTACCGATACCCAAGAACCCCTTCCCCGGGAACCAGAATTACTCGGTTTCTCCCTTTCTTGGGAATTAGATTATGTCAATATTTTAAATATCCTAGAATCCCTAGATATTCCCATTAGAAGTAATACCCGCACCGATAATCATCCCCTAGTTTTTGGTGGAGGTCCAGTCCTCACAGCAAATCCCGAACCCTTTGCTGATTTCTTTGATGTGATTTTATTGGGTGATGGAGAAGACTTATTAGGGAACTTTATTACAGCTTACCAACAAGTTAGAAATGCCGATCGCACAAATAAACTAACTGCACTAGCCCAGGTTCCCGGCATTTATATCCCCAGTTTATATGTAGTAGAATACCACGAACTAGATGGAGCGATCGCATCAATTCAACCCGCCTCACCAGACATACCCCCAGTAGTTCAAAAGCAAACCTATCGCGGTAACGTCCTCTCAGCCTCCACCGTAGTCACCCACAGAGCTGCATGGTCAAATATTTACATGGTGGAAGTAGTCAGGAGTTGCCCGGAAATGTGCCGTTTTTGCCTGGCAAGTTACCTAACTTTACCATTTAGAACCGCCAGCATCGAAAACTCCCTCATCCCCGCCATTGAAAAAGGTTTAAAAGTCACCAAACGTCTGGGATTATTGGGTGCTTCGGTGACACAGCATCCAGAATTTACAGAATTACTCAACTATATTAATCAGTCCCAATATGATGACGTGCGCCTAAGCATTGCTTCCGTGCGTACCAACACAGTCACCCAACAACTAGCCCACACCCTAGCCCAAAGAGGCACGCGATCGCTTACTATTGCAGTAGAAAGTGGATCAGAAAAAGTGCGGCAAATCATCAATAAAAAACTACATAACGATGAAATCATCACAGCCGCAGCCAATGCCAAAGCTGGAGGCTTAACTGGCTTAAAACTCTACGGCATGGTAGGCATACCAGGGGAAGAGGGAGAAGATTTAGATGCCACCGTAACCATGATGGAGGATGTGAAAAAAGCTGCCCCTGGATTGCGGTTAACCCTGGGATGTAGTACTTTTGTACCCAAGTCCCATACACCATTCCAGTGGTTTGGAGTTAATAAACAAGCTCAGAAGCGGTTACAATTTTTACAGAAAAAACTTAAACCCCAAGGCATCGATTACCGTCCCGAAAGTTACAACTGGTCCATCATTCAAGCCTTATTATCCAGGGGCGATCGCAGATTGTCAAAATTGTTGGAACTTACCCGCCATTTTGGTGATTCTTTAGGTAGTTATAAGCGTGCTTTTAAACAATTAAAAGGGCAAATACCCCCCTTAGATTTCTACGTCCACACCAACTGGGAAACAGATATCATCTTACCTTGGCATCACTTGCAAGGACCCCTACCCCAGTCTACACTACTAAAGCATTTGGCAGATGCCAGTAATATAATTGATCGAACAAGGCAAAAGTAATAAGTTAAAAGGTACTCATAAAGAATAAAGAACAATGGTCACAAGCTCCTAAATTTATGGAACTATCAGCAAAACATTCCCAATCGAGACTCATAGCGCGAGAAATAATACGTCCTTATTAAATACTCTCAATTTATTTATGGGGATTATTTTTTTACTTTTTATTTTTTACTTTTTAAAATGCAAAACACAGCCGAATATTACTGTGCCTATTGTGGCGAAGAAAATACCACATTTATAGACTTAAGTGCCGGTGGACAACAATCCTACGTAGAAGATTGTCAAGTTTGTTGTCGTCCCAATATTTTATACATACGTATTGATGAAGATACCTTAGAAATAGAAATAGACACTGAATATGAAGGTTAACTATTAGACATTACAATCCATGCTGCAATTTAATTATTCTTCAGTTATCAATGCACCAGTCAAAGTGGTTTGGGAATTTCACGAACGACAGGACATCCTCCAACTACTCACACCCCCTTGGCAACCAGTAGAAGTAATTCGTCGCCAAGGGGGACTAGATATAGATGCCATTACGGAATTTAGGTTATTTTTAGGACCAATCCCTATAACTTGGTTAGCTCGTCACACTGAATATGAAAAGTATCATTTGTTTGCCGATCGCCAAATCTCAGGGCCCTTTGAGTATTGGCTACATCGACATAAATTTGAAGATGAAAATGGCAAAACCCGCTTAACTGACGAAATTTCCTTTGCCTTAGCCGGTGGAGAACCAGTAGAATTTATTGCTGGTTGGTTAATCCAAGCCCAACTTGAAGGTATGTTTCGTTACCGCCACCAAGTCACTAAACGAGAATGCAAGCAACCCCATTAAGGTTTGTGGATTTCTCCTCATTTTGTAATTCTTATTATTAATGGTATTTTTCCTCACCAATTCCACAGAGTTTCCACAGGGGATTGATCGTTTTCCACAGGGGATTGACGTTTTTAACAGCTCTTGGTGTTTGCTTGGGGATTTTGTACCTTGAGACACATGAGGCTTGCGACACTGAGTTTACATTAACAAATGTAACAAAAATATGCTTTAAACTCCTATGTTTTCGTAAATATTTTTTTCAAATAAAGTTATCCGTAACATTTCGCAGCATTGACAAACCCACCCCCTTTTAGCGCACAATGATGCGACTTGCTTTTTTTGTCCACCGAGTAGCTGTGTAAAATTGCCAAAACTTTTACAACAAATTGCTGTAATTGTCAAGGAGTTTGTGTCGCCGCCCCGGACTTCAGCACAAGCAAGATTAACCCATTGTATGGAGTTCCAAGGAGAAAAGTGCATGAACCCAACAGTAAGCATCTTTACCGAAATTCCCGAAACACTCCACGAATCCCTCAAGAGTTACTTAGCAACACACCCTGACTGGGATCAAAACAGGGTCTTAACAGCAGCCTTATCCTTATTTTTACTGCAAAATGGAGATAGCGATCGCCGCGCAGCCCGAGTTTATTTGGAAACTTTGTTTCATCACTGCTAAGTATCAATTTCCTTACCGCCCAATAGCAACAAGGCTCACACTGTACCATTAGGGGGCTTTTAGGTAGGGTGCAGGGTACCAGTTAGCGACTAATATCCTCAAATATTAGTAGTATTTGGAGAATAGGAATTTGTTATCATAAAATTATTAGGGACACTAAAACATAGTGTTCCTAAATTTTTGTCTTTTTGACCATATTGTCTTTTTGATCACATCGAGAAACTAATTTCGGTGTTGCTCCTAAGTCCCCGGCAGATTCTGCTAAGTGTATTTTTGCTCCCTATTTTCAAGCTAGTCCCCCACGGAAAAATCCACACCCAAGCATGAAAACAATTTCCTCACTCCCTCACTCCTTCACTCCCTCAATCCTTCACTCCCTCAATCCTTCACTCCCTCACTCCCCATTTTCAAGCTAGTAACTATACAATGTCTAATTATTATTTTGATACAGAAAAAAACCAACACAAAACCTTTGAACTACCAGGGGCAAAACCACATTACAACCCCGATCGCCCTGGACAAGTAAAACATATTTTTTTAGACTTGACCTTGGATATCCCCAAGCAAAGTTTACAAGGCAACTGTCAAATTACCCTCAACCCCATACGTAATGGCATCCATCGCTTCAACTTAAATGCCGTTAACTTGGATATCGCCTCTGTTAAAGTTGATGGTGTGGAGCAGAAATTCGATTACGATGGTGAAGAAATATCAGTAAAATTAGATACACCCACCCAGGCAAACCAGCAGATTAAGATTGCCATCGCCTACTCCGTAGAAAAACCCCAAAGGGGGATTTACTTTATTCAACCCAACGAGCATTATCCCCACAAACCAACCCAAGTTTGGACCCAAGGAGAGGATGAAGACTCCCGTTTTTGGTTCCCTTGCTTTGACTATCCCGGACAACTATCCACCAGCGAAATTCGCGTCCGGATCCCCAAGCCTTTGATGGCAGTTTCCAATGGAGAATTAATTGCTACAGAGTCAGCTGGGGAACACAAAATTTATCATTGGTTGCAGCAGCAAGTTCATCCCACCTATTTAATGACCTTAGCCGTAGGTGATTTTGCAGAGATTAAGGATGAATGGCAAGGTAAATCTGTTACTTACTATGTAGAGAAAGGGCGGGAGGAACAAGCAAGACTGAGCATGGGTAAAACTCCCCAGATGATAGAATTTCTCAGTCAAAAGTATGGCTACCCCTACGCTTATCCTAAGTATGCCCAAGTATGCGTTGATGACTTTATCTTTGGTGGCATGGAAAATACTTCCACCACCCTATTGACAGATAGGTGCTTATTGGATGCTAAAGCAGCCTTAGACAACCGCAACACCGAAAGATTGGTAGTACATGAACTAGCACACCAATGGTTTGGTGACTTGGTGGTAATCAAACATTGGTCCCATGCTTGGGTGAAAGAAGGCATGGCCACCTACTCCGAAATCATGTGGGCAGAACAAGAGTATGATGTGGATGAAGGAAAATACTATCACCTGCAAGATGCCCGCGCTTATTTGAGTGAAGATAGTGGGCGCTACCGTCGTCCCATGGTAACCCATGTTTATCGCGAAGCGATCGAACTTTACGACCGCCACATCTATGAAAAAGGCGCTTGTGTCTATCATATGATTCGCGCTGAATTGGGAGAAGAACTTTTTTGGCGGGCCATACAGACATTTGTCCAAGATAACGCCCATAGGAGTGTAGAAACCGTAGACTTATTACGAGCCATTGAAACAGCCACCGGACGTAATCTGAGCTTCCTTTTCGACCAATATGTGTACCGTGGAGGACATCCTGATTTTAAAGTGGCATATTCCTGGGATGGAGACAGCAACTTAGCCAAGGTAACAGTCACTCAAACCCAAGCCCAAGCAGGGAAAACCAGTAGCGATAATTATTTATTCGATTTGAAAATTCCCATTGGTTTTGGTTATACCCAACCAGGGGAAACAGCACAGTTAACCACCTTTACTGTACGGGTACATGAACGGGAACAAAGCTTTTACTTCCCCCTCCCAGAAAAGCCCCAATTTATCAGCTTTGATGTCGGTAATCATTACCTGAAAACAGTTTCCTTAGAATATGCCGTGCCAGAATTGAAAGCACAACTGGCATTCGATCCCGATTCCATTTCCCGGATTTATGCCGCAGAAGCATTGGGCAAAAAAGGTGGATTAGAAGCACTCAAAGCATTATCTACAGCCCTGAAAGATGATTCCTTCTGGGCTGTGCGAGCCGAAGTTGCTCAACAAATAGCAGAAATTAAATTAGATCAAGCTTTTGACGCTTTAATCCCTGGGTTAAAAGATACCGATCACCGAGTGCGCCGAGCAGTAGTCCAAGCCCTAGGGAAAATCAAAACCAATGCCAGCTACAAGGCTTTAAAAGAATTAGTCAAACAGGGTGATGCTAGCTACTACGTGGAAGCAGACGCTTGTCGTGGGATTGGTGCAATTGCGGCTTTTACCGGCACAGATAAACCCACGGAAGAAAAGGCTTTAAAGTTATTAACCACAGTTTTAGAAAAAAAAGCTGGTTGGAACGAAGTGGTACGCAGTGGTGCAATTGGTGGTTTAGCACAGCTCAAAACCTCAGAACCAGCTTTGAACTTGATTTTAGAATACACCAAACTCGGTGTACCCCAACCCTTGCGTTTAGCGTCAATTCGTGCATTAGGTAATATTTCCGTCGGTCAAACCACCGCCAATGTAGAACGAATTTTAGAGCATTTGAAAAAACTTGCCCACGAAGACTTCTTTTTAACCCAGGTAGCAGTAGTAACAGCTTTGGGAGAAATGGAAACACCAAAAGCCTTGGGTATTTTGCAATCCTTAGCTAATCAAACACCTGATGGGCGAGTACGTCGCCATGCTGATGAAAAAATTGCCAAGGTACAAAAGAATATTGGCCCAGAAAAAACCATGGTTCAACTGCGCGAAGAACTCGATGAGCTCAAACAACAAAATCAGGAGCTCAAAAGTCGTTTGGAAAACTTAGAGGCAAAATCTAAGTAAGCTTCCATAAAGAGTTCAATATTAAGTAATCGGGTTGCCACATCTAAGCCCGATTATTTTTTTCTATGGATTTACAACAGTCACCGCGACCACTTTTAGTCATATCATGTTAACTTAATTACTTAGGGCTTGCTGAAAAAAGAGAAAAAGTAGTTGCTGTGGGGATATCAGACCAGAGAAATATATTCAGATGCAAGAAAAAAGAGGAAAATAATACAAAACTCATGCATCACCGTACCAGTAACAACACTGGTACAATTAGTACTTATGTACCGGAAATCAGAGCAAGCCCAAATTTCAGCATCAAACTTCCTTCTGCCATTTGAGGGGAAGTTGTCTTGTGAGAATCGGTGGGTAATGATGGCTGATTTGATTCCC
>JASJCX010000146.1 GCA_030065255.1 Calothrix sp. MO_167.B42
TATAGGAATCCGGTTTGATTGTTGAATAAAATTAGGTACTTGTAGGGTGGGTTATGCTAACAACGCTCCGCACCGAAAAGATTAGCAGATGATGCGTTACCCTGCGCGGTAACACACCCTACGTGTTTTTCAAAAATCTCAGTATACTTCCTGTTCCCTATTCACTGTTCCCTGTTCCCTATCTTCACGAATTATTTTACAAATCAAACCGGATTCCTATATATATGGCTTCAAATCAGGAATAATCAACTCCGGACTGCTCTAGAAAACTTCACAAATCACCAAGATTAACAAAATCTAAATATTAATTTAAATAATATTTACAACACATACATTCTTCGTCAGGGCACGGCACCAGTAAAATAATTTTATATATTAAAAGCTTGACCGATGCCGTGTCCCCACCCATCTGTCCCATTGTTTGTTCAAAATGGTATAAGTATCAACAGAATTGTCTAGCAACGGGTTAAGCTAGATAATGGCGGTAGTTTATTGCTTTTTTTATTTTAAATTTCTTGTACCTGTTAACTTCAGTGTGCATTCCTTGAGAAACCTGAATGCTAGATCACATTTTTGAGTACCTACATTTTCACTTTAGTATTGAAGCTCCTATAGTACTGCTGATTCTGATTTTTTTGGAAGCGGTACTTTCTGCTGATAATGCCATCGCTCTTGCTGCGATTGCCCAAGGATTAGATGATAAAAAATTAGAGGAACAAGCACTTAATTTTGGTTTGGTTGTTGCTTATGTGTTGCGGATTACTCTTCTATTGACAGCTACCTGGGTAGAAAAGTTTTGGCAATTCGAGTTAATTGGAGCAGCTTACCTCTTATGGCTGGTGTTCCAGCATTTTACTTCAGAGGAGGAAGAAACTGATGGACATCACCATCATGGGCCTCGTTTTGCTTCTTTGTTACAAGTTATACCAGTAATTGCCCTGACGGATTTAGCATTTTCCCTAGATAGTGTAACCACTGCGATCGCAGTTTCTGATGAGAAGTGGTTGGTAATTACCGGGACTACCATTGGTGTTGTCACTCTACGGTTTATGGCTGGTTTATTTATCCGTTGGTTAGATGAGTTTGAGAATCTGGAGGATGCAGGTTATATCACTGTGGCTTTTGTGGGTTTACGGCTATTGATCAAAGTTGTTAATGACCCATTGGTACCCCCACAATGGATGATGGTTACGGCGATCGCTCTTATACTAACCTGGGGCTTTTCTAAGCGTAATCCTCCTGAAGAGGTAGAATTGGTTATATCTGAACCAGAGCCAGAGAAGAGTGCTGGGGTGAAGGAGTGAAGAGTTAAGAGTTAAGAGTTAAGAGTTAAGAGTTAAGAGTTATCAACTATCCGTGTCATCAGTGTCATCCATTTAATCAGCGATCACAAGTTAAGAATTATGAATAAAAATGAAGCCTATGTTGGATTTACAAGCTTTTTTTGACAATTGTAATCCCAGTAGAACTTTAGTATTCGATAATCTTTTAGATCGGCGATATTACATAGATTTTGCCCAGGTGCGGGGAGCTAAGGTAATCGATCAATTACAACGGACTATTACCAAACTATCGCCCCATAAGCCTACTTGTCAGCTGTTTTCAGGACATATTGGTTGCGGTAAATCTACTGAATTAAGGCGACTGGAAGCCCTGTTAAAGCAGCAGGGTTTTCATGTGGTCTATTTTGAGTCTACCCAAGATTTGGATACGGCTGATATGGGTGTGACTGATGTGATGCTAGCAATTACCCGCCAGGTAAGTGAAAATTTAGAAAATTTTGGTATCAAACTGAAGCCTGGTTATTTAGGGAAATTACTGAATGAAATTATTGAGTTTTTACAGACACCCATTGAGGTAAAGGCTGAAGCTGAGATTTCCCTACCTTTGAAGATTGGCAAAATTACTGCTAAAACTAGGGATAGTCCTAACCTCAGAAGCAAGTTAAGGCAGTATTTGGAACCCCAAACTAATAATATTTTGCAATTGATTAATGAAGAAGTTATTGAGCGGGGAAATCAGGAGTTAGCTAAGAGGGGAAATAAAGGACTGGTGGTAATTGTGGATAATTTGGATCGGGTCGATCCTAGGATAAGAACCACTGAGCGATCGCAATCTGAATATTTGTTTGTGGATCGAGGGGAGCAATTACGCAGGCTTAATTGTCATGTAGTATACACCATTCCTTTGGTATTAATGTTTTCTAATGAGGTGCAAAGGCTGACAAATCACTTGGGAGGTGGGGTTGCACCGAAAATATTACCGATGGTACCAGTGCGGTTACGGGATGGTAGGGAGCATGAGGAAGGCATGGCACAATTAAGACAGATGGTTTTGGCTAGGGCTTTTCCCACGGTGGGGCCAGAGGAACGTTTAAATTTGATTGCAGAGGTATTTGATGATACTGCTACTTTAGATAGGTTATGCAGTATTAGTGGTGGTCATGTCAGGAACTTATTAGGGATACTTTACAGTTGCTTACAAGCCCAAGACCCTCCCATATCAAGGGAATGTCTGGAGGATGCTATCCGCAGTTCACGGGAAATTTTGGTAACGGCAATTACAGATGATGAGTGGGAATTACTACGGGAATTTACTCAAAGACAAAGGGTTGCTGGTGAGGATGGTTACCAAACTTTATTACACAGTTTGTTTATGTTTGAATATCAAGATAAGGAGGGACGTTGGTTTGGTATTAATCCACTTTTAGCGGAAGCACCAGAATTTCAACGTTGCACAATGGAGGGGTGAAGTAATGAACCGCAGAGGCGCAGAGGGCGCAGAGAGTAAGAGTTTTAAGTATCTCATTTTTCGGTGTTGCTGATTACAAGTATAATTTTGCCCCCCAGCCCCCAATTCTGGGGGAGAAACATAGGAGCAGCCCCCCAGCCCCCAATTCTGGGGGAGAAAGATAAGCTGTTGCGCATTTAAACTAGATAATCTAAATTATTCTAACTCTTGTGGGATGGGCATCCCTGCCCGTCCTAATATTTAATTTAGGTGCTTTTTAACTTAATGGTGAAACATCGGAAGTTCAGCTATGAGTGAGTCAAACCACGAGGAAGATATTCGTATCCAAAACGAGCGATCGCTTGCTAAACTGGTGCGAGCAATCAATCTTTCTTTGGGGAGATTTTCTCTGATTGTGGTTCGCTGCAACTATGGTGTTATTAAACCGCAGATATTAGAGGAGTTGCGACAGGATTCGGGATTGCAGATTCAGGAAGTTAGTCTGGATAGTTCTGTAACAAATCTTTATGGAGTTTTGCAAACAGAAATAGGTTCGTCATTACCAGATGTGGTGATGGTATCTGGTTTTGAGTCGGTGGGGTTGCTGGATGATTTGTTAATTTCTATGAACCAGGGGCGGGATAATTTTTCTCGGGCTTTCCCTTTCCCTTTGGTGCTATGGATTAATGATTGGGTGTTGCAAAAATTTGTCAGGTTAGCACCAGATTATTATAGTTATGCTGGGGTACCGATTCAATTTGCGATCGCAACGGATGAATTGTTGGAATTTCTCCAGGAGCAAATAGAAGGGGTATTTAATCGGATTTTAGCGGATGATACGGATGTATTTATTCCCACAAAAGATATTGGTAAACGTTGGGAAATTGAGTCAGCACTGAAGGAGTTAGCAAATCGTGGCTGTCATCAACCAGAGTTGGAAGCATCGGAGAAATTTATTTTAGGAAGGGATGCTTATATTAATAATGATATGGTGCGAGCGCGTCAGTTATGGTCAGAAAATTTAACATTTTGGCAAACACAAGAAAATAGGGAGAATCCCAATAACTCCTCACTCTTAACTCTTAACTCTTCACTCTTAACTCTTAACTCTTCACTTTACCAAGCTTGTGTCTTATTTCATTTAGGTTTATGGTGGCGCAGATATGCAGTACAGCACCGTGGGGAGTATCAAGTGGCTTGCACTAAAGCGCGGGATTATTATCAGCAATGTGTAGATATATTAAGGCAGATAAACCGTCTGGATTTAGTTGCTAAGTTTATCAGCTCTTTGGGGGAAACCCTATTTCAACTACAACAGTGGGATGAGTTGGAACGGGTGGCGAAACAAGCTATTGAATTAAACAAAACCTACGGGAATAATACCAGATTGGCCCATGCTTATGGATTTCTGGCTGAGGTGGCGTTGGGAAGAACAAATTGGCTGAAGGCGAAAGAATATGGGGAAATTGCCTTAGAAATTTTTGATCTGGGCGAGGAAACTCTGGGTATTGAGGGCGGGGAAACTCTGGGTATTCAGGGCGGGGAAACCCCGCCCCTACGGGGTGAAAATTTTTCCCAGGAAGATGGAAATAGTGTAGATGCGATCGCAAATCGTCAGGTATTATTAACCACTAAGCTATATAAAAGTTGGTATTTGTTTTTAATCTCCCAAGGACAACAGCATCTCAATCAAGTACCATCAGCACTGCAAAACTTGAAAATGGCTCAAGAAGAAGCCATACCAGATTACCATCCCCAACTTTATATCCGGATTTTATCAGCTCTGCAAAATTTATACTTCCAGTCCAGTGAATATCTGCAAGCATTTCGCATTAAGCAAGAAAAGTTTGCGGTGGAACAACAATATGGTTTTCGGGCTTTTATTGGGGCGGGAAGATTGCGATCGCAACGTCAAGTTATTAACCCGGCTTTGGTGCCATTTGCGTCGGTGGGATTGGATTCTCTGGAACGGGGAAGGGAGTTTTCCACGGGGGATATAGCTCAGGAAATTAAGGCTTCTGGACGACAGCAAGATGTGAATCGTTTAATTGAACGCCTCAGCCGTGATGATCATAAGTTGATTGTGATTTATGGACCTTCAGGGGTGGGGAAAAGCTCCCTGATAACGGCGGGTTTAGTCCCAGCTTTGCAGCAAATTACTATGGTGGAGGGTCGTCAACCTTTACCAGTGGTGGTGAGGGTTTATACAGATTGGTTGGGGAAAGTGGGGAATCAGCTTGTCTCTACTAAAGGGGATGATTTACCAGGGGAAATACTGCAACAATTACGCCACAATGCAGACAAAAATCTGTTGACAATTCTCATTTTTGACCAGTTTGAGGAGTTTTTCTTTAACTGTCCCCAACCTGTTGATAGGCGCAAATTTTGGGAATTTTTACACCAATGTTTGGATAGTATAGATATTCCCTATGTGAAAGTAATTTTATCCCTACGGGAAGATTATTTACATTATTTACTAGAATGCGATCGCTTGAATAATTTACAGGCGACAAATAATGATATTCTCAATCAGGATATTCGCTACTATTTTGGTAATTTTTCCCCCCAGGAAGCGAAAACGGTAATCAATAGCTTGACGGAAAATTCTGCTGTTTTAGAGCCTGGGTTTATTGATCGATTAGTGGAGGATTTGGCGGGGGATGTGGGGGAAGTGCGTCCCATTGAGTTGCAGGTGGTGGGGACGCAATTGGAAACGGAGAAGATTACCACTTTGGCGGGGTATCAGGATTTTGGGACGAAGGAAAAACTTGTAGATCGATTTTTAACTGCAGTGATGGAAGACTGCGGAGAGGAAAATGAACGGGTAGCACAATTAGTTTTATATTTACTCACCGATGAAAATAATACTCGTCCCCTGAAAACTCGGGCAGAATTGGCGGAGGCTTTGGATGGGGAGGTGGATAAGTTAGATTTAGTTTTAGAGATTTTGCTGACATCGGGGATAGTATTTTTGATTCCCCAATCCCCTGCTGATTGTTATCAATTGGTGCATGATTATTTGGTGGGTTTTATTCGTCAACAACGGGGTGCGGAGTTGTTGGCGGAGTTGGAACGGGAGAGAGGGAAACGTCAGAAAGTGGAAGCGAAGTTAAATGGAATTTTAAAGAGGCAATTGCTAGAG
This sequence comes from Calothrix sp. MO_167.B42, assembly GCA_030065255.1. Lineage (GTDB taxonomy): Bacteria > Cyanobacteriota > Cyanobacteriia > Cyanobacteriales > Nostocaceae > Calothrix_A. The sequence goes on from JASJCX010000146.1 coordinate 5,873, forward strand.
GCTTATATTATTGGTGCGTGGTTGGTAGCGGCAACAGTAGTGGCAGTGGTGTTTGGGGTGGAGTCATATAAAAGGAGTATAAATGCACAAATAAACCTGATGAGTGCCAATAGTGAAGCCTTTTCCCGTTCAGAATTAGATAGAGAAGCACTGATAGAAAGTTTAAAGGCGGGGAGTAAATTAAAACGTACTCCCAAATTTTGGGTTCAACCCGACACCAAAACCAAAACTGTGGCGACGTTGCAGCAAGCCATTTACGGGTTAAAAGATATTGAACTAAAAACCTTAAAAGGACATAGCGGTTGGCTTTATAGCGTCAGCTTCTCTCCAGATGGCAAAACCATTGCTTCTGCTAGTGGTGACAAGACCATCAAACTGTGGAGCTTAGATGGCAAACTAATCAAAACCTTAAAAGGTCATAGCAGTGAGGTTTCCAGCGTTAGTTTTTCCCCAGACGGTAAAACCCTTGCTTCTGCTAGTGGTGATAAGACCATCAAACTGTGGAGCTTAGATGGCAAACTAATCAAAACCTTGAAAAGTCATAGCAGTAAGGTTTCCAGCGTTAGTTTTTCCCCAGACGGTAAAACCATTGCTTCTGCTAGTGGTGATAAGACCATCAAACTGTGGAGCTTAGATGGCAAACTAATCAAAACCTTGAAAAGTCATAGCAGTAAGGTTTCCAGCGTCAGTTTTTCCCCAGACGGTAAAACCATTGCTTCTGCTAGTGATGATAAGACCATCAAACTGTGGAGCTTAGATGGCAAGCTGCTCAAAACTTTGAAAGGTCATAGCAGTGAGGTTTATAGCGTTAGTTTTTCCCCAGACGGTAAAACTATTGCTTCTGCTAGTGGAAATTTTGGGGATAGGGACAATACCATCAAACTGTTGAGTCTTGATGGCAAACTGCTCAAAACCTTGAAAAGCCATAGCAGTCCGGTTTATAGCGTCAGTTTTTCCCCAGACGGTAAAATCATTGCTTCTGCTAGTTGGGACAACACCATCAAACTGTGGAGTCTTGATGGCAAACTGCTCAAAACCTTCAAAGGTCATAGCGGTCCGGTTTCCAGCGTCAGTTTTTCCCCAGATGGCAAAACCATTGCTTCTGCTAGTGGTGACAAGACTATCAAACTGTGGAGTATCGATGGTAAACCGCTCAAAACCTTTCCTTCGGAACGCTACGCGAACAAAGACAATAGCAGTGAGCTTTCCAGCTTCAGTTTTTCCCCAGATGGTAAAACCATTGCTTCTGCTAGTGAGGACAACACCATCAAACTGTGGGGTATTGATGGCAAACTGCTCAAAACTTTCCAAAGACATAGCAGTGAGTTTTCCAGCGTCAGTTTTTCCCCAGACGGTAAAACCATTGCTTCTGTTGCTTCTGCTATTGGTGACAATACTATCAAGCTGTGGAGCTTAGATGGCAAACTAATCAAAACCTTAAAAGGTCATAGCAATTTGATTTGGAGCGTCAGTTTTTCCCCAGATGGTAAAACCATTGCTTCTGCTAGTAAGGACAAGACCATCAAACTGTGGAGCTTAGATGGCAAACTAATCAAAACCTTAAAAGGTCATAGCAATTTGATTTGGAGCGTTAGTTTCTCCCCAGACGGTAAAACTATTGCTTCTGCTAGTATGGACAAAACCATCAAACTGTGGAGCTTAGATGGCAAACTAATCAAAACCTTAAAAGGTCATAGCGGTCAGGTTGTCAGCGTCAGTTTCTCCCCAGATGGCAAAACCATTGCTTCTGCTAGTAAGGACAAGACCATCAAACTGTGGAGCTTAGATGGCAAACTAATCAAAACCTTAAAAGGTCATAGCAGTCTGGTTTATAGCGTCAGTTTTTCCCCAGACGGTAAAACCATTGCTTCTGTTAGTGAGGACAAGACCATCAAGCTGTGGAGTATTGATGGCAAACTGCTCAAAACCTTTAAAGGACATAGCGGTCCGGTTTATAGCGTCAATTTCTCCCCAGATGGCAAAACCATTGCTTCTGCTAGTTATGACAACACCATCAAACTGTGGAATTTGGATTTAGAAAAATTACTGGTAGAAGGGTGTGATTGGCTGCAACAAGATTACTTGATCAACAATCCTCAAAAAGCCGAAGAACTCCAGGTATGTAAAAAACTCCCTGTTGCTAGCTCGCGGTGATTGGCTAATACAAAGGCGGAATGTGAGTTGATACATGGTGCAGACAAGATATCTAACCCTGCAATAATTGAGGAGTGAGTGAAGAATTGGTAGTTAAAGGGAGATCTAATAATTCCTTCACTCCCTCTCTCCCTCACTCCCTCACTCTCTCTCCTAAACTACTCGCGTAACCAAGACATCATCTCTGGTTTCCAACTAACCAACTCTTCATCCTTAAACCAGAGAGCAACTTCTGTTTGAGCAGTTTCAATGGCATCAGAACCGTGGATAATATTCCGACCAATATCTACGCCAAAATCTCCGCGAATGGTTCCCGGCTCAGAATTTAATGGATTGGTTGCACCAATCATTTTTCTTGCAGAAGCAACCACTCCTTCACCTTCCCAAACCATGGCTACCACAGGTCCAGAGGTAATAAATTGTACCAAGCCGGGAAAAAATGGTCTTTCCCGGTGAACAGCATAATGAGATTCCGCCAATTCCTTACTGACGCTCATAAATTTCAAACCTACCAAGGTAAAACCTTTAGTTTCAAACCGGCGGATAATTTCACCCACCAGTCCCCGTTGTACCCCATCAGGCTTAATGGCTAAGAATGTGCGTTCCAAAGCTATCTCCTCAAACTAAACAAGTTATCATTTATACTTTGCCATTGGTCGGGGAAAATTGACCAGATCCCCTGACCAGATCCCCGACTTCTTTAAGAAGTCGGGGATCTAAAATATCCGCGACTTATGAAAAGGATTCTGCTGGCAATGAGATACGTTTTTACCTCACCCTGTCCTAGGGGACATCCCTCTCTTTATTAAGGAGAGGGAAAAGAGGGAAAGATTTTTGCTCCACAAAAAGTAGTGGTGAGGTTAAGTATCCCATTCCACAAAACCCTATAAATTTTGAATCAAATCTAATAAAATACATTTTGATTCATAAGGAACACGCGGTATGCGGGAAACCCAGTCTTTTTAAAGCTGGGAGGGAAGCGACACGAGTGGTTTTAACCACCGTGGGCTTCCTATACTTAGTGGATGGTTAGTCCGCTCAATGGTAAAGTTAGCTTCGATAATGTTTATGGTCGGTACTTTCCTAGCAACACTGGCTTAACTCAGTTACACCTGTTTAATTGCTAAGTTACAGAGCAAGGAACTAGCTACGCATTCCTTGGTGTGAACTTGAACGCTTACCATAAACGTAGGAAATTAATCCTGAATCTGGTCAGCTTGTGAGTTTCAAGCGATGCCTGAAGCTCAGTGTCTTTAGACCTGAGTTGCTGACTGTTTATTCTTCACCTTAAAGGCGACCAATCAGAGTTTATCTTACAAAGTATCTTTCGGTGTATTTCCCCTGTGAGATGAATAGGTTAAATTGTAAATTCGTGGTTGACTAGTAGAGGTAAGGAAGATATGGGTGCTGAATTAACTGTGGCAGCTAATGAAGTGGTAAAGTTATCCTCCAATGGACATCAACCAGAAGTGAATCCGCCGAATCAACATCAAGACGAGAAACAACAATCGTCGTCCAATAAACCCCCCACTCCCCCTCCTTGGAAAATAGAAGACAGCGAAACACTTTATCGCATCGAGGGTTGGGGACAGCCTTATTTTTCTATCAACGCAGCTGGTCATGTAACAGTTTCCCCCAAAGGCGATCGCGGCGGCTCTTTGGATCTGTTTGAACTGTTACAATCTCTAAAGCAGCGTAATCTAGGCCTACCGATGTTAATTCGGTTTTCCGATATTTTGGAAGACCGAGTTGAAAGGTTAAATGCTTGTTTTGCCCAGGCGATCGCTCGCTATAATTACCCTGGGATCTATCGTGGTGTATTCCCTGTCAAATGCAATCAGCAACGCCACCTCATCGAAGATTTAGTCAAATTTGGTAAACCCAATCAATTCGGTTTAGAAGCTGGTTCCAAACCAGAATTAATGATTGCTCTGGCCCTATTGGATACCCCAGGAGCATTGTTAATTTGCAATGGCTACAAGGACGAGGAATACATTGAAACCGCAATGCTAGCCCAAAAGCTCGGACAAACCCCAATCATCGTTCTAGAGCAAATTGAAGAGGTGGATCTAGTCATTAAGGTTAGTCAGCAATTAGGCATTAAACCCATTGTCGGGGTGAGGGCAAAACTGAGTACCCAAGGTATGGGAAGATGGGGTACATCCAGTGGCGATCGCGCTAAGTTTGGCCTAACTATTCCCGAAATTATCCGCGCTGTAGATAAGTTTCGCGATGCTAACCTCCTGGATTCCCTGCAACTGTTACACTTCCACGTCGGTTCCCAAATTTCTGCCATCAATGTGATTAAAGATGCCATTCAAGAAGCTAGCCGTATCTATGTGGAATTAGCTTTATTAGGGGCAAATATGAAATACCTCGATGTCGGTGGTGGCTTGGGTGTAGACTACGACGGCTCCCAAACCAACTTCTACGCTTCCAAAAATTATAATATGCAAAACTATGCCAACGACATTGTGGCAGAGTTAAAAGATACCTGTAAAGAAAATAAATTAACCGTACCAACACTGATTAGCGAAAGCGGTAGGGCGATCGCTTCCCACCAGTCTGTCCTCATTTTCGACGTACTCAGCACTAGCGAAGTTCCTTCCATCCTCCCCGAACCGCCCCAGGATGAAGACTCCCAAGTAATTACCTATCTGTGGGAAACATACCAATCAATCAATCAAGATAACTATCAAGAGTTCTACCACGATGCGGCTCAATTCAAAGAAGAAGCCATCAGCCGCTTTAACTTAGGCATTCTCACTCTCAGGGAAAGAGCCAAAGCAGAACAATTATATTGGGCCTGTTGTCAAAAAGTCCTCGATATTACCAGACAGCAAGAATATGTACCCGACGAACTGGAAGACCTAGAAAAAATCATGGCTTCCATTTACTACATCAATCTTTCAGTATTTCAATCAGCACCAGACTGTTGGGCGATCGATCAACTCTTCCCCATTATGCCTATCCATCGCTTGAATGAAGAACCAACATGTCGGGGAATTTTGGCGGATCTCACCTGCGATAGCGACGGCAAAATTGACAGTTTTATCGATCTGCGGGACGTGAAATCAGTTTTAGAACTGCATCCATTAACCAACGGAGAACCCTATTACCTAGGAATGTTCCTGAATGGAGCTTACCAGGAAATCATGGGCAACTTACACAACCTATTTGGCGACACCAACGCAGTTCATATCCAACTCACCCCTAAGGGTTACCAGATTAAGCATGTTGTCAAGGGCGATACCATGGATGAAGTATTAGGCTATGTGCAATACGACACCGAGGACATGGTAGAAAGTATTCGCCAGCGTTGCGAACAGGCCTTAGAAGAGAACCATATTTCCCTGGCAGAATCGCAAAGATTACTACAAACTTATGAAAAAAGTTTAAGTAAATATACGTATCTAGCTAGTTGATAGTTGAGGGTTGAGGGTTGATAGTTGATAGTTGAGGGTTGGCAGTTGATGGTTAAACCTCCCACACTCCCCACACTCCCCACACTCCCCTGTCCCCTGTCCTCACGAATATCCCTCTCCTTAATAAGGAGAGGGAAAGATTTTTGTGAAACAAAAAGCGAGGGTGAGGTTTTTGGGTTGAGGGTTGAGGGTTGAGGGTTGATAGTTGAGGGTTGACAGTTGATGGTTAAACCTCCCACACTCCCCTGTCTCCTCTCCTCACGAATATCCCTCTCCTTAATAAGGAGAGGGAAAGATTTTTGTGAAACAAAAAGCGAGGGTGAGGTTTTTATACTTAAGAGTGAATTTTTCGAGTGGGACTACTTATTCTTATGAATTACCATTACCATTAGTACCCAATAATTCTGCGATCGCTTGTCGTTCTACAGGGGTTTGAACAGGGGGAGCTTGGCGAGCATCAGTAATTAACCAACCTAGGGAAGCTTCTTGGACATCAATAGTAGCTCCAGTTTTATCCACGCAATAGCGTCCAAATACCAGCTTATCAACCAAGCGGACACCAGGACCTAAACGGGACCATTCAAAAATCACACTGTTTTCCACCGTTGCATCATTGCATATCCAGCAATTGGGTCCAATCATGGCAGGACCAATAATTTTTGCTCCATCTTCAATCTTGGTCATACCACCAATGTAAACCGGACCTGTAATGTCAACTTTGTCCCAATTTACATCTACATTCAAGCCAGTATAAATCCCGGGTGCCACCTCTTGACCAGGAATTGCCACATTTTTAATCTCTCCAGACAACACACCGCGAATTGCCCGCCAATAATCTGGTACTTTACCAATATCTACCCATTGAAAATTCATTGGTAGAGCGTAGAAGGGAGCGCCTATATCCACTAATTTGGGGAATAAGTCACCACCAATGTCATACTCAATGCCCGAAGGAATATACTTGAATACTTCTGGTTCAAAAATATAAATACCAGTATTGATATTAGTACTTAAAGCTTTTTCTACTGCGGGTTTTTCCTGGAAAGCCTTCACCTTCCCATCATCGTCAGTTACCACTACACCGTAACTGGAAACTTCCTCACGAGGAACAGGTTTGGTGATAATGGTGGCAATGGAGCCTTTTGCCCGATGCCATTTAACGGCAGCAGTTAAATCCAAGTCAATTAATGCATCCCCACATAACACCACAAAGGTATCATCGAAAAAAGGATAGAAGTCTTGAATTTTTCGCATTCCACCAGCGGAACCGATGGCCTCTCCCACCAATGTACCATCAACAATGCGCCCTTCAAAAGAATAGGCTAGTTGCACACCAAACCTTTGCCCATCACGGAAATAGCCTTCAATTTCATCAGCCAAATGGCTAACATTGACCATGATTTCATCAAACCCGTGTTTACGGAGCAATTCCAATAAAAATTCCATCACAGGCTTTTGCAGGATAGGAATCATTGGTTTGGGAATTGTGTAGGTAATCGGACGCACACGAGTACCTTTACCAGCCGCGAGAATCATCGCTTTCATAAAAATTTATCCCTCAACCACAAGCCAGGTTACTATACTATTATCAAATAATACTTAATCGTCCGTGGATTGACGATTAATACAATTCTTCCCAGTGAGGAAGAAGTGATTTATGGCACTTTGTGCAACCATTAGTATAACTAGAGATAGTTGGATCGGGAAATATAAAAAAAATTAAATTATCCAATTTCCCTCATTCCATGGCTAATTCTCTCATACAGACTATACTGCTTGACCTACAGATATATCTAAACCAGCTAAAGATAATCCGGGTGATAAATTACTGCTGTGTTCTTGAGAATCTGCAATCAAGCGGATTTTGACATCCTGATAAAATTCTTCTTGCACTAACTCAACCTTGGATTGAGCCGAAAGCAGTAAAAGTGCCCAAAAAACACTAACAGTATAACGATTGGGTGAGTGATCCCCAGGGGAATGTTGGTCTATTTGTTTCGTTTGAGTCCAAAGTTCAACTAATTGTGGCAAATTCAGCCAATTTTCTGACAGTCTCAGCTCATCTGCCTTCAGTCGTAATACTTGCTCTAGTTCTCCAGCCACTTCCGTCAAATTTTCTTGGTGTGCCAAGTCTAGAGCCGCTCTCATGGTTTTGACAGTGGCCTGTTTTCTAGTACGGATAGGCTTCTGGATACTTTGTATTTTTTGTAGCCTGTCCGCCATGATATGCAATTGTTCAATCAATTCTGTCAGGGATACCCGACGTTTGGGAGGTGGCATTGCTGCTGGACGACGGCGCAATTGCTTTTCTAATGGCAATCTTACCCCGTGATGTGAAATGCCATCCATTTCTTCGAGCAGGGAATCTTCTGGTAATACTTCTGCTTCTTCGGCAGCCGATTGCAATTCCATCAATGAATTGGCTTTGAACAGTACCAACATTGATGCTGATAAAAAAGCTTGTCCTGATTGAGATAAATCAGATTCATAGCCCCTAGGAGTAGATTTTGTGACCATGAATTCTAAGTAACGGTCAATCACTTCAATTACTTTCACATCCCAAGGATCTATTTCTCCTTGTTCTGCTTGCTCAATCAGCTGAGTAATTGTTTCCAATAATTCGGAAGCATCCATTAACAATTAATTTCCAATCAAATATAGAGTTTAGTAGTACCCTATGGGTCAGTCAAAAGTCAAAAGTGTTTTATTCTCAGGGTTTTGAAAATGGGTTATGGGAGAAGGAAAAATAGCTCACAGGCAATGGTTATGTTATAAATTGCATTTTAGTACCGTTGGGCAGGAGTCAATCAATTTTAGATTTTAGATTTTGGATTTTAGATTGACCCCATGTCTAAAGCCAGGGGCTTGAGATAGTG
>JASJCX010000147.1 GCA_030065255.1 Calothrix sp. MO_167.B42
TAATCTAATCTACCAGATAATGCAAGTATGCGATTTATATACAACCCAGATAAAAAACATATATCATTGCCAATAGCCGCACAATTTCTAATCGGACGGGATCTCCCAAAGCATATAAAACCCCTGGCAATGATATATGTTTTTTATCTGGGTTGTATATAAATCGCATACTTGCATTATCTGGTAGATTAGATTATATTTTAATTATTCGATATTATCGAACTTTAGAATTATAGAAGGAGGACGATTATGTCATCCGTTACAAATGTTACAGAATCCACATTCAAGCAGGAAGTTCTTGAAAGCACTGTTCCGGTATTAGTAGACTTTTGGGCACCTTGGTGTGGTCCTTGTCGCATGTTATCTCCGGTGGTAGATGATGTAGCTACTGAATACGAAGGGCAGGTAAAGGTGGTGAAATTAAATACAGATCAAAATCCCACAATTGCCAGTCACTATGGAATTCGTAGTATACCAACCCTAATTGTGTTTAAAGGTGGTAAACAAGTAGATACAGTTGTTGGTGCAGTTCCCAAAACAACCTTGGCTAAGACTTTAACACAGTATCTCTAAGAGGATGGCACTAAGTTAAGAGAAAAACTTGATTAAATAGGACTTTCTAGGCTTAGTCTGGAAAGGATTATTCATACAAGGGTTTGCGATTATCTTAGTGCCATTCCATAAAATAATTAATTTTGGATTTTGGAAAACAGATAATCAGTCAGTGATTTTAAATTTTCCCCCAAGGGTATAAAAGAGGCTTAAATTTTGCGTATACCTTACATCCGTTACATCCATTACATCCATTACATCCGTTACATCCGTTACATCCGTTTATATCCGTTGCTTATAGTTCACCATATCAATTTACAAATCGATTTTGTAAAGATAACTCCTGTTGTAAACGATACAAAATTGTATTTGGTTCCACTTCGGCGAGAATTTCTGCAATTACGCTACTAGCACCTAACTCTCCCCAGGTACAGCCTTGTTCTAAGTATACTTTCGCTGCCTTACCTATGGCGTGGGTACCATAACCAGCAATACCAGCTTGGGTAATGGCCGTACCGGCATAGGCGGTGATATTTGCGGGATTTTCCCCAGAAGCGATCGCTACAGTACTTTTACTTAACCCTAACAACAAACTACTACCAACTTCACTCAGTAATAAACCTCCAGAACTGAATAAAATAGTTTTCAACATTTTCCCCGCATCATAGCCCGTCATCGGTAAACCATATAACCGGGAGAGGGAGCGAATTAATGCTAAATCTGCCATTGCTCCCCCAACCACATCTAATACCGCAATGGGGTTGAGAGCCACTGCCAGGGCTTTATATTTGGTGAATTGCCAGATTAAATCTTCCGCTTGTGAGGCGCGGATATCAACGGTTTTAGCCGCGATATTAGCTTCTGCATCCCTGGCCTGAATTAGGGCATTTAAAGCTAATAGCGATCGCCCTTCTCGATTTAGAATATGTAAAATAGTTTGCTTTAGTTCTTTGATTTGGGGTGGTGGTGTTTCCCATTCATAATCCACCCTGCCATCAGGAAATTCTACCCTCACTTCCATGGGTGCGGGTTCTGCTGCTACCATGACTATTTCATCTGGTTGTAGGGGTTGACTTTGGGGATTAGCCCTACCCAGTTGTTGCAAATTGCGGTAAATCTGTTCCCTGTCTGTATCTGGATATAAATCTATTTTATTAAAAACTAAAATTAGTGGCTTTTGTGATTGTCGCAATTCACACAGGGCTTGATATTCAGTCCGAGTAATATCACCTGACACCACAAATAAAATTAAATCGGCTTGTCGGGCGATTCCCCGTGCCATTTTTGCCCTGGCCTCACCCTCAATTTCATCTAAACCAGGAGTATCAATTAACTCTACTTGTACCTTACCGCCAGGATACCAGCGCACAGAACGGGGATATTGGGTTACACCGTGGAGGGGTCCTGTTTGTAACATTTTTTCCCCCAACAGGGCATTCAATACCGCAGACTTGCCTCTACTTACCAAACCAAACACAGCAATCCGAATCATATTTGAGTCCAGTTTGTTGAGGCTCGAAGTCAACATTTCTAACTCTGGTTTTACCAACCCTGCTAATTGGGAATTTGATGAGGCTTTACCTGGTTTGCGTAAGTTACCATACCAAGATAGTGCTTGTTTGAGACTAGCACGGGCGCGATTGAGATGGGTTTCTTGTATGTTTTTGGACACTGGGGCAATTTTGGATTTTAGATTTTAGATTTTGAAAAACAGATAATCCGTTATCCGTTGTCTATTTTGAATTTTAGTTAAGCCTAAAAATATAGGACTTACGCAACTGGCATATTTTTTGGCGTAGGGTGCGTGAGATGCGAAAATATTTCCACGTAGCAATAAGACTTATAACGTCACGCACCAATCACCGATTGTGACAATTGCGTAAGTCCTGAAATAAACAATAGCGTAGGTTGCAAACCTACAATTATCCTTAACTCCAACCGTATTACATTGAAATCAATAAATTAACTTTAAATCAGTTGATTACACAATTCTATGGTGCCAAAATTATCTGGTGTATAATTTTGGTCTCCACTAATTTTAGTCACTTTATCGTAACCCTGCTTCAACCAAAATCGTAAAGCAGGCCAATTCTTAAGGCCAACTGCTACTCGTCCTTCGATATATCCTGCTTTTAGTAATTCCTTTTCTATGAATTTTACAACTTCTTGCCCATACCCTTTTCTTTGATAAGAAGGACGAAAAAATAAACTGCCGATATAAAATGTTTGTTCCTTTGGGTAACCAAGATACATGGACAAGAATCCTGTGGTTTTCCTTAGTTCTTTATTCAATAATAAAAATGTTCTTACCCTTTCACGTAAACCATTGGGCGGTAGATCGTTACAATTAATATGATCCTGTGCCTCTTGTTGGATATTCAGTTGAGCTGATAGTAAAAGTAATGTTTCCCTGTTTTCTATTAATATAGTTTCAATTTCTGGGAAATGTTCATCTATTGCTTTAACTGCGATTAAATGCTCCGTAGTAAAGGGCTGAAGTATAGTCATACCAATTTCAAATAAGAATGCGACAGATGGGTAGGGGCAACGCATCCACAATCTTTTGATATATAAAACTATTTGACTGGTGCCGTGCCCTGACGAAGAATATATATCTTAGGGAACACCAAAAATAAATTATAAGTATCCCCGAAAGTGGGGTAGGCATCCGGAGCCTGCCTGCGGAGCCTGCTGATATGGACGGGCTAGAAGCCCATCCCACAAGAAAAAATAGGGTAGTGGAAAAATTGTCAGTCCCTTAAGTGGGCTGACAATTACTATTCTTTTTGCGACTTCTCAACGAGCTTGTCTTGATAGAAACATCATAGTATTGGGCGGCTTGGGAGGGAATGAAATTCAGTAAAGACTCATTACCTAGAGACAACTTACCTGTTGGTTTAATCGGAATTATACCCAAAGCACGAATAATTTCTGTGGCTACGGCTCTTGCTAGTAGGGGAGGTACTGAGTTACCTACTTGTCGAAAACCATGCCATTTAGTCACATGAAAACGGAACCAATCTGGATAGGAATGTAATCGGGCTGCTTCTCGCACGGTAATACATCTGGGGCTAGAGGGATGAATGGGACGGGGAGCCGTAAAAGCACCTTTATGGCTTGGTGTTCCTGCCCTGAGGGTGTTACAAATACCATGTTTTTCCAATTTGTGGAAGCGGCTAATGGCTTCGGTGGTTCCTGGTAAGGTTTGCTCAAATCTGAGCATGGATTCCTTACCATGTTGGGTGCGAATACTGGAAGTTAAGATGCGGGAATTAAATCGACGTTTGTAACCGTAGTTATGGGGATCGACTTTTGCACACCGTAACTTACGACTGTAGTCACTGGATTTACCGTATTTGACATTTGCCCAATCTTGATACATTAACTCTGGAATTAATTCTACTTCTGGTAAATCACCAATTGCATCCCAGACGGTGGGGGTATGGGGTAAATCTTCACGGAATATGAGATATTTTGATTTCTGAAACTTGGCTAGCTGGGTTTGGGGTTGGGGGTATTGGGGTAAAGGTAAATCTTGGCGACATCCCAAGAGAAATAATCTGGCTCGACTTTGGGGTACTCCGTAGTTAGCTGCATTTAAGATTTGATAATTCGTTTCTACTTCATAGCCCGAGTATTGCAACTTCTCAATTATCTCCAGGAGAAACTGACGATGCATTCCCACAGTCAATCCGGGGACATTTTCCAGGACAAAGTATTTGGGTTGGAGTTCTATTACCAATCGGCAAAAGTGAAACAACAGTCCATTACGAGGATCGCTCAAAGTACGCTTACCCATTACCGAGAATCCTTGACAGGGAGAACCACCAAATACAACATCAATTTCCCGATTACTAATGGTAGAAGTATTTCTGATTTCCGTGCCAGTGACATCCTCTACACTTCTACATAAAACCGAGCAAAATGGAAAATTGAAGTGGTGAATAGCACAATGGATTGGATCTAATTCTACGGCCGCAAGTACATCAAAGCCAGCTTGCTCAAAGCCAAGGGTAATACCGCCAGCACCAGCGAATAAGTCCACACCAATAGGTCTTTGTTTGCTATGCATTTGGTGTTCTCAACCCATTGGCGGAAGCAATTTGACTCCATGATTATGGGTATAGTTTACCATTGTTGGGTGCAATTAATTTCCACCCAATTAATCTGATATTTTTCTGCCTTCAACCCTTCCCCGGATACAGTAAATGTTGGGGATCTAACCAAACTATATAGAAAACCTCATCGATGAAAAATCCGTGAACCCTGCCATGCTCATTGGAAGACAGAGAGAATTGATAGGGAGTATCTACCAATTGTTCTTCGTCTGGTAAGCCAAAGCAATTTTCACTAGTATGTTCCCAGTTAATTGGGTGACACCTCAAACTACTACTACGATTGATTAATAATTCTTGAGCCGTTAATCCTGACAAAGCCTTTAATCGTTCAAGAACGGTTAACCAATAGCTAGTTGTTTTGCCGTTGACAGAAAACTTCTCATGACTATCTTGATAATACTTAAACTAAAAGCTGATGCCTTTTTGTAGCTTCAGCTTTGTTAATTTAATTGCGGATGAACTATCTTTAGGAACCTTATTCTTTTTAATCTTCTTCTTCGGCACTTGTTCCGTAGTACTCCTTCATCCATTTTTTTTCGATGACTGCATTAGAAGGTGCATCTGCTGGTAGTTCTCCTCTAGCTTGGTTCCAAGGAGATTCAAAATGAGTCATCTGCTCCAATTCATAAGCATCGCAAGCAAAATATTCCTGTGCAACTTCATCCAGGAACTCAGAAACCTCTTCTGGCAATTCTGGATTCGCATCTTCCTCAATTGGTTTCCAACTGAACTTTTTATACTTCTGATATAATGTGGGGATTACAGGACCATGTATCCATGCTTCAAACTCTTCTGGGAAAAGAGGTTCTTCATTTAGTGCTAAATGCCAAGCTTGAGCATAATAAACAAGTTTCTGTAGTTTTAAATTACTTACGAAGGAGCCTGTTTCATTTGCTAACCAAATAAAATAAGTGGCTATATCAAAGCAGGATAGCACTGTGTTCACCCCCTAGGAGTAGAAATATCTTGACCAAATGTAACTAAACTGATATCCAATATTTATTATAGAACAAACTTACTATAAGAGAAATTTGGCACTAAATATCAGTGAATCAAATAGTAGGTTGGGGAGCCACTGCGGTGGACGGATTTCCCGGCATATAGCAAGTGGCGTTGGAGCGGAGCGCAACCCAACTTTTGACATGGTGTCAATCCAAAATCCTTTCATTGAATGACTCACCAGATTTCCGCCAAATCCAAAACAAATCCTGGCAAAATATCCTCTCCTGATAGAGTTTGTGGACTCTGCAAAACTTCAACTTCTTGATGGAGACGATAAACTTCTACCTGGTGCTGTTGTCGATTAATTAACCATCCCAGCCTAGCACCATTATCCATATATTCCCTCATTTTTGCCCGTGTTTTTTCCAGGGAATCACTGGGAGACATTAATTCAACCACAAAATCGGGACACAAAGGTGCAAATCTTTCTTTCTGGGCTTGAGTTAAAGCATCCCATCGTTCCATTTTTACCCAAGACGCATCTGGGGAACGTTCCGCACCGTTGGGAAGTTTGAAACCACTAGAAGAATCAAAGGATTTTCCTAACTTGTTTTGGCGGCTCCAAGCTCTTAGTTGATAAGTTAAATCGGCATTGCGATCCCCAGTTTCACTTCCCGTAGGCGGCATAATAATTAATTCCCCTGTAGCTGTACGCTCGAATTTAAAATCGCTATTATCCTGACAAAGTTGAAAAAATTGTTCGTCCGTTAAGTCAATACTCAATTCGAGGGTAGGAGGCAAACTGACGGTATTAGTATTCATATTACCGAATTCCAGATAACAGCAATATATTTCTTAATTTTAGTACCGAAAACGCGCACAGTTTCCCTAGTTTCTACACTATGGAGGTGTAGCGTGCTAGCGACTTCAGTCGCATATACACAAATTTCCTATTTTACCTTTGGAGTTCCGCAGGGATAGGTTGCAACTTCCTCGGAACCATTCTTAACAATATCTGTGGTAACGGGTGCTGATGGTTGAGCTTGGACTGCTAAATAATCTTGTTGCAACTTTGCCAACATGACTTCTCGCTTATCATACAATCGCTTTAAGGGAAGGGGTTGACACTGATTAATCCCATAAGCAGTTACCAATGGTAGGGCAATGGTACTATCTGTATAACAAACTATACTACTGGGTAATTCCTCTGGGTCAATTTTCCCCCAACTAACGGCCTCCGATGGGGTGGCTCCAGACAAACCACCGGTATCAGGGCGAGCATCGGTAAACTGAACAAAGTAGTCGTGTCCCCGCTCTTCTAATCCCAAAACCTCGTGAATTTGCGGTTGGGTTTGTAACAAAAAATTCTTGGGACTACCACCACCAATAATAATAGCCGCACTCTTGCCATTCTCCTCACGGGCATTGTAAGCGATCGCAGCAGTTTCATTCACGTCAATTGCTGGATCTAATACTAATTGAGAACCTGCCAAGGATAAAGCCGCAACGTTCATGCCAATGGAGCTATCCCCTGGGGATGAAGTGTAAATTGGTACCCCACATTCATAGGCAGTAGCCAGCAAGCAAGAATGTTTTACTCCCAGTTGTTTTTCTACTTCCCGGGCATACTTACCCAGTAGGTAGTGAAACTCAGCAGTTCCCATAGTCTTTTGAAATGGTTCTGCTTGGAGAATTTTGCGGATGAAAGCATCTGTTTCCAACAGTACATCATAACCAAACACAATATCGTAAATCCGAATTGTGCTTTCCTGGCGTAACTTGACATCATCTACAAATGGACTACCAGCAAATAGCTCAAAACCCAAGCCGTAGTGTAAGTCGTGGTAAAGATTAGCACCAGTACTTACCATCCAGTCAATGAAGCCATGGCGTATCAATGGTGCTAAAGCCGACACCCCAAAACCTGCTGGTGTCATGGCACCGGAAAGACTAACTCCCACTGTTACCCCTGGTTGGAATATGTCTTGGCTAATTAGCTGACAGGCTTCCCGCAACCGTGCTGAATTATAGGCTGTAAAATAATTATCAATTAAGTCAACTACCCCTAGGTTTGGTGTTATGGGTGCTGGTGCGATCTTTTTTCCCAGATATTTTGACATTCGTGACTCCTAAGGGTAGATCAACTGAATTAAAAGAATGCAGAATTTAGAATTTAGAATTTAGAATTTAGAATTATTACCCCATCGATGAATCGAGGGGCTGGAAATAATCACAGAATTGCTTGTTTTTTCCACAGATAAATCCGGAAGGCTTGTATCTGTGTGTATTTTTCGGTTAACCGTCAACTATCAACTATCAACTATCAACTGTCAACCGTCAACTGCCATAACTTATTTTGTGGCAATATATTCCTTCCATTCCTTCATGGCTGCTTGCTGTGCCAATAATAATTCTTGAATACCTTTTTCGGCGTAATCTAAAAGTTGATTTAACTGGGAACGACTAAAACTACCTTCTTCTGCGGTTCCCTGCACCTCAATAATGCCTAAGTCCTGATTCATCACCACATTAAAATCTACAGATGCAGCCACATCTTCGTCATAGTTTAAATCTAAATAGGGCTGCCCATGTAATAAACCCACGGAAATCGCTGCTATTTGTCCCACAAGGGGCGATCGCTCTATAATACCTTGGTGTAATAATCGCTCAATTGCCCCTGCTAAGGCAACAAATCCCCCTGTAATGGCGGTTGTTCTAGTCCCCGCATCGGCTTGCAACACATCTGCATCTACAGTCAGGGTTCGTTCCCCTAATAAATCTAAATCTAGGGCGGCTCTCAAACTCCGTCCAATTAATCGCTGAATCTCTTGGGTTCTTCCAGATAATTTTAATAATTCCCTTTGTTGTCGCTGCTGGGTGGCTGATGGTAACATTCGATACTCAGCAGTTAACCAACCTTTACCACTGTCTAATAAAAATCTGGGTACTCTTTCCTCAATACTAACTGTGCACAGTACTTGAGTATTTCCACATTTTGCCAGTACGGAGCCAGGAGCAAAATGAGTAAATCCTTGCTCAAAGGTAATAGGACGTAGTTTATCTGATTCACGACCATCTGGACGTTGCCAAACCATGGAATAACCTCAAACACTCTAGAATATGGTCATAAGGTTATCATCTCATGGTTACATTCTCTTCCACACTTTGTGAGGGGACTGATTCTCATGCTCTTATAGTCTCCGGTAGTTATTTTATCTCCATAGTTGAGCAGATTTTCAAATACAAATACTTCAAATATTTATAATTTCTCACTTCGATAAAATAGGTCTTTATACTTTGCCCGATTTGTTCTATAAACAATTATTTTGAGTATGCATAAGACTTATAAATAGCTCACAGACTTAATATATATATCAATCGGTATACTTACAATTGAGAATTTAATTTATTTGTTTTTTCACGCAAATAAATTAAAACTTGTAGTATAAAGATATTATAATTGTGTGATAACAATATGCAAAGCACTTGTTAAATTAGCAGCTTTTATATTGGTAAGTTTCTGTTTTTAAGCTGTAATTTTCACCAGATTTGGTTCATTTATTTGAATTATCCCTGTAAAATATGGAATCTCCTGAAATTCAACATGATTCTGAGGATAATCTACCGCGTAAATCATTACAATTGCCAAGAAAACAGCCACGGTTGTGGTTATTTTTGGCTTTGCTAATGCTGACGGGTGGAGGTGTAGGAATATGGCATTTTCTGAATCCAGCAACTTCAGAAGCCCCAGCCCAAGCTCAAATGCCACCAAAAAAGGTCAAGTTATCACAGGTACAAGTAGGTAAAATTAGTGATAGCTCTGAATTCATCGGTACTCTGGAGTCTCGCCGCTCTGTAACCCTACAGCCAAGAATACAGGGTCAAGTAACTAAGATTTTTGTCAAATCAGGGGATATTGTTAAACAAGGAGAAGCAATTATCCAAGTAGACTCCCGGGAGCAGCAAGCATCGGTTAATAGTGTGAGGGCGGCGGCTGATGGGGCGCGATCGCAATTAGAAAATGCCAAAGCCACCCTCAGTTCCTTAGAAGCCGATCGTCTATCTAATATTGCTGATGTGAGGCTCAACGAACGAGAATATCAAAGATCTACTACCTTGGAAGCAGAGGGAGCAATTTCTCGACAAACTAAAGACCAAGATGCAAATAAGTTAGCCACTGCTAGGGCTAGCTTAAGAGCAATAGAAGCAAGAATTAAAGCACAAAAAGCGACTGTATCCCAAGCAGAGAAAACACTAAAACAAAGTCAAGCAAATATTCAAGAGCAAAAAGTCCAGCTCCAGTACTACAGGATTACAGCACCCTTTACAGGTATTGTGGGGGATATTCCTGTCAAAGAAGGAGATTTTGTCAATACTTCCTCACCATTAGCTAGCATTACCCAAAATCGACCCCTAGAGGTGGAAATTTCCGTACCCATAGAAAAACAAAGGGAATTAAGGAAGGGAATACCTGTGGAAATACTGGATACGGGAGGCCAGGTTTTAGCAAGTAGTCGAGTCTCTTTTATTGCTCCTAGTGCCAGTAATAATACTCAAACGATATTAGTTAAGGCATTATTGAATAATTCTCAAGGCAGATTGCGCGCAGATCAATTGGTGCGTGCGAGGGTGATTTGGAACCAGCGTCCGGGGGTTTTAGTGCCCACATTTGCCGTATCTCGTATAGCTGGGGAAAATTTTGTCTATGTGGCGCAAACTAAGGAATCCCCCCAAGGTAATACAGAAACGATCGCGACGCAAAAACAGGTGAAATTGGGTAGCATTACGGGTAATAATTACCAAGTTCTATCAGGGTTAGAACCAGGAGACAAGATAGTGGTTTCGGGGATACTGAATTTGAGAAATGGCGATCGCATTTTGTCATCAGAATGAAGGAAACAGTGATGATGATTATATTTCTCTCCCTCTCCCTTAAGTATCCACCACAGAATTAATTACACAGATTGTCTTCCTATTCCCTGTACCCTGTACCCTATCTCGTCCGCATTTGGATAACACACACATCAAACTTAATTTATGTTTGTTGATTTCTTCATTCGGCGACCTGTATTTACCAGTGTTTGCGCCATCATCATTTTTCTGGTAGGTGCGATTAGTATTCCCACCCTACCAACAGCTCAGTATCCCCAAATTAGCCCCACTCAAATTAGTGTCACAGCTAACTACATTGGTGCCACTGCGGAAGTAGTAGAAAATACCGTTACTAATATATTAGAACGACAAATTAACGGTGTGGAAGGCATGAAGTATATGACTTCCAGCAGTAGTAATAGTGGTACTAGTCAGATTACAGTCACATTTGATGCCGATCGCAATAAAGATGTGGCGGCGGTGGATGTACAGAATCGGGTATCTTTGGCCGAGCCAAGGTTACCAGAAGCAGTGCAACGAACTGGGGTGACTGTGAGCAAACAATCAAACAATATCCTCCTGGGCATTGGGCTGTACAGTGAGAATCAAGAATACGATAACATCTTTTTAAGTAATTATACTGATTTATATATAGTTGATGCCCTGCAAAGACTCAGAGGCGTGAGTGAGGCACGGATTTTTGGAGAACGCCGTTATGCTATGCGTCTGTGGCTTGACCCCAATCGCCTAGCTAGCCGCAATCTGACCCCTGAAGATGTGGTTGATGCCCTAGAAGAACAGAATATCCAGGTGGGAGCAGGAAAAATTGGCGAGCAACCAGCACCATCCAGTCAAATGTATCAAATTGACTTGCAAGCTATTAGTCGCCTCAAGGAAGCATCGGAATTTAATCAAGTTATTCTGAAAACCGCCAATAATGGAGCTTTGATTAGGCTTAAGGATGTGGGTCGGGCAGAACTAGGTGCAGAAAACTACACTTCTTTCCTCCGATTTAATGGACAGGATGGGGTTGGTATTGGTATTTTCCCTACACCAGGAAGTAATGTTTTAGACGTTGCCAAGGCTGTGAAGCAGGAAATGGCACAACTAGCTACCAGCTTTCCCCCAGGAATGCAATATCGGGTAGCTTTTGACACCACCATGTTTATTGAAGAATCCCTCTCAGAAGTGGTGAAAACTTTGATGTTAGCCATCGCCTTGGTAGTGCTGGTGATTTTCCTGTTTTTGCAGGACTGGCGAACAACCCTGATTCCAGTGGTGGTAATTCCCTTAGCTTTAATTGGTACCTTTGCCTTTGTTAAAGCCTTTGGATTTTCCATTAATACCTTGACCCTGTTTGGTTTAACCCTAGCAACGGGCATGGTAGTTGATGATGCCATTGTAGTGGTGGAGAATATTTCTCGCCTGATTCAGCAAGGGAGAATTTCCCCTCGTCAAGCTGCTTCCCAAGCCATGAGAGAACTAACGGGGGCAGTAATTGCTACATCCTTGGTACTGATGGCCGTGTTTGTTCCCGTTGCCTTTTTTCCGGGAACCACAGGGAAAATTTATCGCCAATTTGCCCTGACAATTGCCTTCTCAATTACCATTTCCACCTTTTTAGCTCTTTCCCTCACCCCTGCCCTGTCTGCCTTGCTGTTACGTATAAACCCCCAAATAACCGGACCTTTAGGTTGGGTATTTGGGCGAATTAACTGGTTATTGGATGCCCTGAATTCGGGATACAGGCGATCGCTAAATTTACTCATCCGTAATCAAGCAGTAGTCTTGGGATTATTCGTCTTGTCCTTAGGATTAACAGGTTGGCTGTACCTACAAGTGCCCACAGCCTTTCTCCCCGAGGAAGACCAAGGTTTCTTTATCACCCTCGTCCGCGCCCCTGAAGGAGTATCTTTGAATTATACCAGCAATGTGATGCGCCAGGTTGAGGAAGAAATTCTCAAATTACCCCAAGTGGAGGGTACTTTCGCCGTAGGAGGCTTTAGTTTCAGTGGAAATACGTCAAATACAGGTGTAATTTTTACACCAATGAAGCCTTGGAAAGAACGCCAGGGTGTTCTGAATTCTGCCCAGGCAACTATTAATCAATTACGGGGTACATTTTCTCAGATAACCGAAGCAAGAGTATTTCCGGTTAATCCTCCATCTATTCAGGGTTTAGGTAGTTTTGGTGGCTTTCAATTCCAACTCCAGGACCGGAGAAATAGTGGTTTAGATGCCATGTTGCAGGTTACGGGACAGCTACTGCAACGGGGTAATCAAACACCAGGACTGCAAGCAGTATTCAGTACATTTTCTGCCAACACACCCCAAATATTAATAGAAGTTGATCGTAACAAAGCTAAGGCATTACAAATAAATGTTGATGATATTTTCGAGACCTTGGAAAGTTATCTTGGTTCGAGATATGTCAATGACTTTAACTTTGAACAGCGTACCTACCGGGTATATATACAAGCGGATGCCCAGTTTCGTTCCAACCCTAATGATATCAGCAAATTGTACGTCCGTTCCCAAAACGATCGCATGATTCCCCTGGGCAATTTGGTGAAACTTACCCCCACCACCGGAGCCCAAACCATCAATCACTACAATATGTTCCGTTCCATTGAAATTAATGGCGTAGCTGCTCCCGGCTCTAGTTCTGGGGAAGCCATACAAGCGATGGACAAATTAGCAAGTGAAGTATTACCAGCTAGTTTTGGCTACGAATGGTCGGGAATTTCAGCGGAAGAACAAACATCTGGGGGTCAAGCTCCCTTAATCTTTGCCTTGGGGTTATTATTTGTCTTCTTAGTACTAGCGGCTCAGTATGAGAACTACTTTGACCCCTTAATTATCCTATTATCAGTTCCCCTGGCTATTTTAGGGGCATTAATGGCCCAGTCATTGCGGGGTTTAAGCAACGATATATTTTGTCAGGTGGGTTTAGTCATGTTAATTGGTTTGGCGAGTAAGAATGCCATTCTGATTGTGGAGTTTGCCAATCAACTGCGGGATGAAGGTTTACCCATTGCCAAAGCTGCTGTGGAAGCAGCACGGGAAAGGTTAAGACCGATTTTGATGACAGCCTTTTCTACCTTATTAGGAATTTTTCCCCTAGTAATTGCCACGGGTGCGGGTTCTGGTAGTCGTCAGTCCCTGGGTACGGCGGTATTTGGGGGAATGTTTGTCGCTACATTTTTGAGTTTATTCGTTGTGCCTGTATTATATATTGCGATCGCTAATCTACGGATGCGGTTATTGTCTAAACATTCGAGGCATGATGGGATGAGGGGATGAAAAAGTATGGGTAATGCAACATCTCCCAAAATAGTTTGAATTGCTTGTAATAAACATTCCCCCACTATCTGCTTAATCTCTTTCTTTCGGCTAACCGCTCATCACTGTTAAACTGGAGTAACTTGGCAGTTGTTCTTCCTTCATTTGTTAGCCCAACAATCACAGCTTCTTCAAAAGCAAAGTGGTCTGACCATTTTTGTTGGCGTGGATGAAAAAGAAAACTGAATTCTCTTGTGTGAAGGTCAAATGAACCAAGGTCGGTTCCTTTATGACGATTACATCGCCAACATGTGAAAGCTAAATTATCCTCATCAGTTTTACCACCATGTTTTTCTGCGATTATGTGGTCGATTTCGTGGGGAAAAAAGGACACTTTGTTAGGAAGTAAGCAATACTCACATCTATAGTTAGCTCGTTCTTCCACCAAGCGACGTAGTGCAGCCGGAATATAAGTGCTACTCATGTTCCTTCAAGTAAGGCAAATTGCCTGCTTTGAGCATAACCATCAAATTTTCAATACGTTCATACTCATCTAATTCTTTTTGTTCCGTAGTAGTTATTTCTCCTGCTTGATTCCGATTCAATAGAATTTGCAATCTTGACTGCATTTCAGCAGTGGGACGGAAAGCGAGAATTTCTT
>JASJCX010000148.1 GCA_030065255.1 Calothrix sp. MO_167.B42
GACATGAAAAATGCTGTTTCAAAAGATGAAAATTCCTCGAAAAATTAAGCGATTTTTACAAAAAATTGCCAAACAAAGTGGAGCTATTCTCCTTATTTGCCTATTCATTATTTCTAGTACCTTACCTGTAATCGCCAAAAATTCCACACCTACTCCTACGGAACAAATTCAAGCTAGCAACGAACAACGAATTAACCGAGCAATTCAACTGTATCGTTCAGGAAAATATCCAGAAGCTGTAACGGCATGGAAAACAATAGCAAAATTATTTGCTAATGAGAAAGATACACTAAATCAAGCGATGGCCTTAAGTAACTTGTCCTTAAGCTATCAAAAATTGCAACAATGGGAATCAGCCAAAAAAACGATTAATGATGGTATCCAAATACTAAAAGCTCAACCTGCAAGTAAAGGAAAACAGAAAATACTCGCTGAAAGTTTAGATATTCAAGGTTTGTTGCAAAGGGAAACAGGACAATCATCAGATGCCCTCCAAAGTTGGCAGCAATCCACAAAAATATATAGCCAACTCAAAGACTCGGAAAAAGCTGCCCAGAGTCAAATTAACCAATCCCAAGCAATGCAAGATTTGGGTTTATATCCCCGTGCTTGCAAAACTATATTGGGTGTTTTAGACAACTATTTACAACTTGAAAGCTGTGAGGAATTAAGTAAATTAAATGCAGATACTCTCAATCAAAAATTAAAAGCCACGACAAATTCTACCACACCATACACAACTGCCCTAGGTTTAAGAAGCTTAGGACAAAACCTCCGCTTTATTGGTGGTTTAAAACAATCCCAACTAGTATTAAAAGCTAGCTTAGATATATTTGAAAAATTAAATAATTCCCCAGAACAAATTGCCACCTATCTGAGTTTAGGTAATACCTTCAAAACCTTAGCAGATTCAGAACCAGTGCGTGACCTACGAGAAAACTATGAATCACAAGCAATAGCAGCTTATAACCAAGTCATTCAATTATCTCCCCCATCCATGATGCGACAACAAGCACAGTCAAATAAACTGAGTTTGTTTCTGAGAAAGAAAGAATTATCACCGGAAAATGTAGCCGCAGTAGACAAAATCTGGACATCAGTACAACCCCAACTGGATAATTTACCTCCCAGTCATACCGGAGTTTATCTACAAATTAATCTTGCCCGTAGTTTAGTTAAACTATTAGATAATAAGAACTCCCAACTCAAACAAATTTCTCAACTACCTACCTTTGAACAAACCGATAAAATCCTCATCCGCGCCATCAATCAAGCTAAATTAATCGGCGATCAAAGAGCAGAAGCTTATGGATGGGGATATCGTGGTGAATTGTATGAATTGAAAGGAAGTAATCAAAACTTACCTGAAGCTGAAAAATTTACTCAGCAATCTTTAGCCATCATTTCATCCCTTGATGCTCCCGAAGTATCTTACCTATTTTTCTGGCAATTGGGCAGAATACGTAAGGAACAAGGAGATATAAAAAGTGCAATTTCTGCTTATACAAAAGCTTACAATGACTTGCAAGTATTGCGGGGAGATTTAGTTGCAGTTAATCCAGAATTACAGTTTTCTTTTCGGGATACAGTGGAACCAGTATATAGACAATTAGTAGAGCTAGATTTGACATATGCTAATTCCTTAAAGAAGGCTAAAAATAAAGCAAGTAAAAATCCAGATCAAGAACTTAAAGGCATCCTGATTCAGGCTCGTGATGTCACTGAATCCTTACAATTATCCGAAATTAATAACTTTTTCCGAGAAGTTTGTGCGGACGAACAACCCCAAGAAATTGATGCCCTCGACAAAAAAGCAGCAGTAATTTATCCCATTATCTTAACGGATCAAAAAAACAAAAAAGACACATTAGATATTCTGCTGAGTTTACCCCATCAATCTCAAAAATCTAAAAAAGCCAAAATAACCAAGCAAGAACCCATAGTCGAACTATATTCCCAAGATGTTACAGGGAAGGACTTTCAAGGTACCGTAGATAGATTACGTCGTTCCTTACTCAACGCAGAGAGTAATGAAGCGGGATTTTTACCCATATACCAACAACTTTACAATTGGTTAATCAAACCCCTAGAACCACAACTAGCCACAGCAGATATTGAAACCTTAGTCTTTGTGTTAGACGGGGAACTGAGAAATATACCAATGGCTGTGTTACATGATGGTAATCAGTATCTCATAGAAAAGTATGCGATCGCTCTAGCTCCTGGTTTAAGACTAGTGAACCCCACACCAGTTTCCCAGGTTGATTTTAATGTTTTAACAGCTGGACTGAGTGAAACTCGCCCTGATTTGGATATCCATGAAGGTTTCCCAACATTGCCCAATGTACCCAAAGAACTAGACGCAATCAAGGAATTAGGGTTGACAAAACAACCATTACTCAACAATAAATTTACCACTCAATCCCTGCAAAAAGCGATCGTTGCTTCTCGTCTTCCCATCGTTCACCTAGCTACCCATGGCCAATTTAGCTCTAAGGAAGAGAACACTTTTATCCTTTCTTGGGATAAACGTATTGATGTCATGGAATTAAATAGCTTACTACAAGATAAGAGTTTAATTCCCCCTAAACCTATAGAGTTATTAGTTTTGAGTGCTTGTGAAACAGCAAGTGGAGATAATAGAGCCACTTTAGGACTAGCGGGAGTTGCGGTTAGAGCTGGTACCCGGAGTACCCTAGCAACTCTGTGGTCCGTGGTAGATACTAGTACTGCTGAATTAATGGGTGAATTCTATCAGCAGTTAAAAACAGCCAAAAAGACGAAAATAAATAAAGCACAGGCACTAAGAAAAGCACAATTAGCTTTAATTAAAGGTAAGAATAAAGAATTCCGTCACCCCCATTTTTGGGGACCATTTGTGATGGTAGGTAATTGGCAATAAAATCGAGGGGAGCATGGCAATTAGATCCCCGACTTCTTAAAGAAGCCGGGAATCTGTGACCCTGTGACCCCTCATAAATGCAAAAGACGGATATTTAATATATACCCGTCCGATTGAAAAAATTAAATTTCATTAGATGTATTTTACAAATTGGTTGACTATTAATTAGGAGTCTTCAATACATTACTAATTTCAACTATTACACCGTTACTGGTTTCAATTGAAGGATGCATTCCCTTAGCTTTATTTATCATAACATTGCCATCGGGACTGACAGTGATTTTCACTGCACTACCTTCCAGGGTAATTTTTGAACCACTATCCACGTCTTTCTTGGTAATCTCACCAGGCACAATGTGATAAGCTAAAGTCTTGCGGCGATTCTCTGGTTTGCTATATTCCTTAAACTGAGCTGCTGGTAAAGCATTAAACGCTTTATTTGTAGGAGCAAAAAGGGTAAATTTAGCGTTTTCTTGCTTCAAAGTGTCAAACAGACCAGCTTTCTTTAATTCATGCACCAAGTTTGCATATTTAGTATCTTTAGCTAAAGTATCAGCAATACTGATTTTAGAATTACGGTATGGATGACCACCAGAAGCGGTAGGTTGGAACAAGGAATATGGTCCATAGTATTTAGCTAGGACAGGAATAGCCGTTAAAGTTGCAGCACCAGCAATTCCCAGAATTAACAGTGACTTTTGTAACCTTTTTGTGAACGATTGGAAGTGCATTTTTTTCAGCATAAGTCTTTTCCAAACTCAATTTCAGTAATTAATACATATAGTGAATAATTACCATTATTTTCAGGCTAAAATCTTGCGTTTTATTATGGAAAATAAATGGAAAATAATGGCTGGCTAGGTTAAAAAATATCGATATTGAAGTACAGTTAATCAATTTGCTTGCCTACATCTGCCAGAAGTTCTATAATTTAAAAATCATGTATTGATGACAATAAGATATAAAACTCTACATAACTAAGACAACCAAGGAACCAGGGAAATCAAAAATATTAATCGATTTTATATATCTAAGTACATCGGCGTAAATAATTATCGTTTAAATCAGGTAACCCTGACGAAAAAGAGTTTTAGTGTTATTTACTTCCCCTCACATCGTTTGGCCTGATTGCACCGACCGACTTCAGGCTCATCTCCCTTGAAAACTGTAGTCTCATAACACAAATCTGGGATTAGCTCTTTACGCCAAAACAACCCATAAGAACAATTGTGAACTCCAGCTTTCAATATGGATAAGGTTGAGAGTAATTTATTTTTGACTTCCCTTAAGAGCTCTCACCTAATATGATAGTACGATTTATACAATATGTTCAACTAAAGTTAAACTAATATTTGTTACAAATTAATGAGTTAAGTAAAAGTATTTAGAGGATTATGTTTAACATTATTTTTTTCTGACTTTGCGCCTATCCTTCGGAAAGCCGCTGTTGCGTCTAATGCGTGAGATTAAAAAATGTGGTTCATTTAGAGTTTTCATTCATAAAAAAAGATTCCCAAATTTCTTGTGGTGCAGGCATCTTGCGGGGGAGCATTACTTTGCTTATATCGAGGAACCTGTCCACCGCAAGTGGCTCACTGGGTGAGATAAATTCTCATCCTGATTCAGCAGCAACGCCGATTTTCCAACTAATAGGGAGGATAACCAAAATCATCTTCATCAGCATAGATATAAGAACTAGATACGTTTGCTGGGACTTTCGGCGTATCTACCTTAATACTCTCCTTACCAAACTCCTTATATTCTTCAAAATATTTAGAGATGATTTCCGACTCAGGGGAATCCGAAGCAATCATATATTCTGTCAATGTCCCAGCAGTAGGATGCTGATAATCAACAGTGGAAGCCACCAATACCGTATTGGGGTCGATTCCCCGTTCTTCACATTCAATGATGGGGCAAAAAATGCCGTGGGCGTGGAATAATGGGCCTTTGGGGGTGACAGCTTGTCGGCGATATCCGGCATAAGCCTTTTCTAATTCACCCATGAACCCGCCAATTACCCTGCCTTGTTGATATTCACAGTAACCCTTACTAAAACTGGCTCCTGCGGCACCATTGACGGTTAATTGTAAAGGTAAATCGTGCAAAAACTTTTTACTATTACCAACTAAAAAAATCAAGTAACGGGTAAAGGTTTTAAATTTAAGTTTGTCTGCTAAAAAAGCATCATAATTATCTCTCAAGGTGCCTAATTTGAGTCCCGTTTCCCGATCTTTAACAGAAAGGGGACCCCTACGCACGATCGCTATTTGGGGAGTAGTGGTAATATAAACAGTCTCCACACCAGAACTAAATGCATGATCCACCTGTCGCCAATTTTCATCGGGTTGAAACCCAACAACATGGGCATTATCTAGTTTAATTGCTAAACCATAGGATTGGATGCCATCATCTCCGTAACGGGGATTAATTATCTGACACCAGGGGATAACCTGAGAAGGTGGTGCATTGAACTTCTCATCCTCAAAGTCGAATTTTGCAGATGCTTTCATCTTTCAATTAGGCAAACAAGAATGTTGTGCTGATTCAGTAGATTTGGTGTGAGCGATTCGTTGACACTCCCCACGCCTATAAGGCGGGGGATTGTTTCCGGTAGACAAAAAATTACCAAGTAATCCATTTGTACCATTGTTTCCAATCAGACTAAAGCTTTTGCAGCAGATTGTAACAAGAAGATTTGTTGAATCTGAGCCTAATTGCGTAAAGCTCGAATGAATCGTTGTAAGCCTCGGAAGACACTAGGCTTATTTGCAGGTTTTTCTGACCCTGGTGCTGTTGTTTGTCTTTGTGCAGCTAGAATCACATCTATTTCATCACCAGACGGCTTTTTCGGTAATTCGGCAATTTTTTCATATTCAACACCTTTTGCTTGCCATATTTCCCATAACCCAGGATAGGAGCGCAAAACAGCAGCTTCGTCAAAGATGGGGCGTAGATAGTAACTAGATTCAATGGTACTAAGAAAGCGATCACGGGTTTGTCTGGCTGCATAACCAATGCCCACGACTCCAGAATCTTCCAAACGGGGATTTATCAGAACTAAGGGGCGATCGCCTATTATTTCACACAACTTTTCTAATTGGTTTACTTCTACCGAAGTAGGGGTGATAAATAAAAAGATTTCATCCTCTGGCTGAATTTTCGATTCGGCGCTAGAGCCTCTACCCGTACCAATGTCTTCAATTTTAAATTGTACATCTGGCCAATCATAACGGGCAAGACCAGCCGCACCAGCATCAGCAAAAAAGACTTTGAGTTTGTCCCCATATTCCCCAAAGAATGGCAAAAACTGCTCTGCTAAGGTCATTAGTTTCAGTTCTGGGAACAGTAACTCAACTTGTAATTTAGTTTGTCCATCAGCTAAGGCTGCTTGGATTGCTGTACCTGCTTGGGCGATGGCATCTTCAAGGCTATTGGGAAGTTCGCTCATTTGAAAATGGTTTTAAATGTCATCTTAAAACGTTTAATCTTACCGCAGAGAGTTGTCCTCGAACAATATTTGACCAACCAAACTTTGCAGTGATATGCCCAGAACTGGTAACAATTCTAAACATAACAAATAAAGTTGATGGGTGAAAATAATTTTAGTGTATGACTACACTGCTCTAACAATACTATTTGCAGAGGCAGAGATGAATGCTCTAGTTAAAATTCCTTTCCGTTCCATGAGAATGTTAGTTATGGGGTTAGGGGTAGTAATTATAGCTGCCTGTAGCCCTAGTGCTTCCCAGGAAAAGCAATCAATCAGAATTGATGGTTCTAGTACTGTATATCCAATTACCAACGCCATAGTTGATAAATATAAAGCTAGTGCAAAAGCGCCAACGGATATTAATGTTGCCTTTTCAGGTACGGGTGGGGGCTTTGAAAAGTTTTGTCGGGGAGAAACAGATATTAATAATGCTTCTCGCCCGATTCAAGTTAAGGAAATGAAAGCTTGCGATCAAGCCAAAATTCGCTATATTGAGTTACCTGTAGCTTTCGACGCTTTAACAGTAGTAGTCAATCCCAAAAATGATTGGCTCAAGAGTATCACCATTGAGGAATTAAAAAAGATTTGGTCGCCAAAGGCACAAAATAAAATTACTCGTTGGAATCAAATTCGCCCAGATTTACCAGATAAACCCCTAAACCTGTTTGGTCCGGGAGCAGATTCAGGAACCTTTGATTATTTCACGGAAGCGGTAGTAGGGGAAGCGGGAACCAGTCGTACTGACTATGTTGCCAGTGAAGATGACAATATCTTAGTACAGGGTGTCAGTCAAGACCCCAATGCTCTTGGTTACTTTGGTTTAGCCTATTACCAGCAACGTGCTAATCAAATGAAAGCTATAGCCATTGATAGTGGTTCTGGGGCAATTATGCCTGACCAAGAAACAGTAGAAAAAGGAGAATATCAACCCCTAGCTCGTCCGCTTTTTATCTACATTAATGCTACTTCCGCACAGAAAAATTCCAGTTTAAGAAAATTCCTTGATTATTATCTAGAGCAAGTACCAGAGGTTGTCAAAGGTGTTGGCTATGTTCCTTTACCCCAAGAAGCTTATCATATTCGCAAAGTCGCTTTTCATAAAGGGAAAGCAGGAACTGTATTTGATGGAAAATCCGAATTTAATCTAACGATTCCTGAACTCTTACGCAAACAAGCCAAGTTTTAGCCACCTGGGACTATAAGTCCGGTGTCTAATAGTCATTCGTCATAATAAATATGACTATAAAACTAATACTTCATCACATTAGTTATGGGGGGTAACAGATCCCCGACTTCTTTAAGAAGTCGGGGATCGCTCATACCGCGATTCGTCAAAATTAACCCTCTGGTTACATTCTGGTAACAATCTATTGCACTAAATTTGGTAAAAGGCAGTAATTCTTTACAATAATAATGTCAAAGTGGTTGATCAAAGGTCTGAGCAAAAAAAATGCCGAAAACCGTTGCCGATGTAATGAGTAGGGATCCAATTGTTGTTCGGGGTGAAACACCCCTCAAGGAAGCCATTCAAATTTTGGCGGAAAAACGTATTAGTGGATTACCTGTGGTCGATGATACGGGTAAATTGGTAGGTATTATTTCCGAAGCAGACTTAATGTGGCAAGAAACTGGTGTAACTCCACCTGCATACATTATGTTTCTCGATAGTGTAATTTATTTAAAAAATCCTGCAACCTACGATCGGGATTTACATAAGGCCCTAGGACAAACCGTGGGGGAGGTTATGAGTAAGAACCCTATTACCACCAACAGCGATCTACTTCTTAAGGAAGCGGCAAAAATAATGAGCGATCGCAATGTTCACCGATTACCAGTACTTGATACCGAGGGTAAGGTAGTCGGTATCCTCACCCGTGGCGATATTATTCGTGCCATGGCAACAGATCAAAATTAGTTATTCGATGTTGAATTTTTCTGAATATATCAAAAACCTAAATTAAAGGAATTGAACCTAGGAAAGATTTATTATCAATCATAGATAAATTTGATTTGTTGTATCTAATAAGATATATCACTACGCAATTAGGTGAGGACATTCTTGAATTCCCAAACCTATGAACAGGGAACAGAGGAGGTGGGAACAGCAGGCTGTCAAAGGGTTTTTTGGATTTAGAAATGTCCGCGCTTTAACACATGTAGTGCTATATTACTTCCCCCCAAGGGGGGATACAAGGGAAGTTTACTGGCACGTATGGCTATATCTTGAGTAACAGCCAACATTCAGGACTCCCTACTCCCAATTTTCATGCGCTAGGATAATTTAAATGAGTATTACCCCCCAATCTGTCCAGGAGTTACTAAGTTCTGACGACTTAGGCGCACGCTTGCGAGCAGTTAATCAAATTCGCCAACTAGAACCGAAAGTTGGTTTCGAGTTAATTCAAAGTGCCATTAACGATTCAAACTCTCGCGTTCGTTATTCGGCCGTTAGTCAATTAGATACCTTGGGGGGGCAAGATTTAGAATTATCTTTAAATATATTACGCGATCGCTTACTCAATGATCCAGAACCAGATGTCCAAGCTGCTGCTGCTGACTGCTTGGGTGCTCTCAAATTAACTACAGCGTTTGATGATTTACGCCATGTCTACCAGACTACTACTGAATGGATTGTCCAATTTAGCATAATTGCGGCTTTGGGAGAATTGGGAGATAATTGCGCTTTTGAATTGTTACAAGAAGCATTGGCATCAGACAATGAGTTAATTAAAACTGCTGCTATTAGCTCCTTGGGAGATTTAGGCAATATGCAAGCAATTCCCCTATTGGTGAATTATGCTAAAGATCCAGATTGGCAATTACGCTTCCGACTAGTACAGGCTTTGAACCGTTTGGGAGGTACACAAGCAAAATCCATCTTAGAAAACCTGGCTCAAGATGAAGTAGAAGCAGTATCAGGGGAAGCTCAACGTTCTTTACAAAATTTTTGAAACTTTTTTCTTCTCTATAGCAATCCTATTTGATTGGTAAAAATGGAGATGCCCAGATCCCCGACTTTTACAGAAAAGTTGGGGATCTAACTTTTCACGTTGGCATAGCTTGCCTGCAGGGCTTATGATTGAGGATTGCTATATATAAAACTATCTTACTGGTGTCGTGCCCTGACGAAGAATGTATGTGTCGTAAACATTATTTGAATTGGTACAAGTATCTCAGTATAATCACTAGTGACTTAGTTGTATTTAATGGTTATAACCGAGAAAATATGCATACGTAAGTGTTTCTTTTATGGACTCTTGCATAGCTAAAAATAGTGAGGCACAGTTTAAAAATAGTTACCAAAATCTGATAACTACTGAGTGAATTAATATCAATTTCATCAGAGTATTAGTGTACCCACCCAATTAAATTAATCAGCAATATTCTGGGGTGTAAGTTGATGATTTTATACTATCTGAATTTTTACATTATCTCAACTCATTTAACTTTAACCTTTGCTTAACTCTTGATTTTTGAATCATTAACTCTCAATGAATGAAAAATACTGAGGGTTACAGTGTAACAAAATAATCTTATTTTGTTGATGTCAAATTTTCGGCGAATAGTCAGTCATAATACTAGCGATCGCTATGTAATTTTTTTCAATTAGTTTTTTCTATACTTTGTATTAGAAAATCTATACTTGATCTGTATCAAAAAATTCCAATTATTCCACAGAAAGTATTCAATTAAAAATACTGGCTTGAGTCAGAACTATTCATAATCGAAAGTTATGTCCAAATTTATGTCCAACAATAGTGGCGCATCTCGCAAAAAAACGCGACTATAAGTAATAAGTAGTTGTGCAAAATCAAATATATGTTGCGATTGTTAAATTGCAATGGGACTAGTTACCCTAAACGGGTAGCTATGCCGTCAACTTTACTTTCCTCAACAATTATCGGGACTCGAACCTGTGGGAATGTATGAATTTTTTGCGCTATTACATTAGACAAAAACTAACTTTACTACAATACTGGATTGAATAATGCATAAAATAACAATTGATGGAACAGTTAATAATAACGGCAGCATTTTAACCTCAACTAAAGATAATATTCCTTATTTAGAAGTATTAGATCAGGCAAGCGAACAGGTTCAATATAAATATCCAGATGATGTATGGATTGGAGCAGCAAAATTGAGCTGTACCCGTACATTAAACCACAACTCCCCAGCCATCGCCCTAAGTAGCAACGGACAATTTTTGGTTACGGGAAGGTTATATATTAAACTTTGGGACTTGCAAACAGGAGAGTTAGTTCGCACATTTGCTGCGATTTCCAGTATTGTTCAATCGGTTGCCATCAGTCCAGATAATAAAATTATTGCCAGTGGCCGTGTGGGTGGAACAATTGAATTATGGGAGTTAGCAACAGGTAAACTAATTCGTCAATTTACTGGACATGTTAATGGAATAAATAGTCTGGTCTTTAGTACAGATGGTGAGATACTAATTAGTGGCGATCGTGGTAAAACTGTTCAATTATGGGATGTAGCTACAGGTAAACTAGTCCTGACTCCCGGTGGTGCTATACCGCAGATGGAACATGGAGATTGGGTGAATTCCCTAGCTATCAGCCCCAATGGTAAAATAGTTGCCAGTGGTAGCTACGATAAAACGATCAAACTCTGGAATCTCCAGACCAAAGAAGAAATTGTTTCTCTCAAAGCACATTCATCTATTGTCAATGGTTTAGCTATTAGTCCCAACGGTAAGATACTTGCTAGTGGTAGTGCAGATGAAACCATTAAGTTATGGAACTTGAATACCCAAGAGGTAATTTGGACTCTCCGGGGACACAGTGATGAAGTTTATGCTGTATCCATTAGTCCCGACGGTAAAACCCTGGCTAGTGGCAGTGCAGACAAAACTATTAAACTTTGGAACCTTGATAATGGAGAATTGATTAGTACCCTTACCGGACATTTATATGGGGTTAAATCTCTTGCCTTTAGTCCCGATAACAAGATTTTAGTCAGTGGTGGTGAGGATGGTGCTGTCAAGATTTGGCAATGCCAATAATCCAAAATTCTAGCAGTTGATAGTTGACAGTTGACAGTTGACAGTTATTGAATTGAACAATACTGTCCTAACTAATATAGGAATCCTAATTGATTTTTGAAATATACGTAGGGTGTGTTGTCGCAGAGCGTAACGCACCATTATATAAGGATTTAGGTGCGTTAGACTAGCGTCATAACGCACCCTACGAATACCTAATTTTTTCAATATTCAAACCGGATTCCTATATGTCCATTGCTATATAAGCAAGAGCAGCAGAAAAAAAGCTTATTGCTGACCTAAACCTGATTTCAGCCATTAAATAGTTCTTATTGTTCAAGGGATGTACAGTTAACTGCACATCCCTTTTAAAGTCAATGAAGGGGATAGCCAGATAAGATCGATTTGGTTTTTAGTTCGCTAATTTTGACAATCGCTTTAATCATTTCTCGTTTATCTGATGATAATTGTAGTTTATCTAAAGCTTGGGGGAAGCGATCGCCTGCACGTAAATTGTGAATTAGTTGAGTACGCTCGGACTGGCTCAAAACCTTCTGAATCTCACGGTTACGCCGTTGACGGACACCTTGGAGTTTTTGGCGAAATTGGGGAGTCAAATCATATTCTGAAAATGTTCTACTCCCTTGGGCAATTATTACAGTAGAGTTAGCATCAAATATGGCTGGTGCTGCTACAGTCATTTTGGGAAAGCAGAGAATGAAGGCAAGAATAGTTGCGAACACAAGCACCTGGGAGAATTTAGTAGCCATATCAGTGGAAAATTTTTGACAGTAATCTTTAAGATACGAGTTTTTGGATCACAAAAACAGATGTAACCTACTTCATTTTTGCTCGTTTTCAGTCATTTTTCAGCAACTAATAACTGTTTGCGGACAACCCTTAACTCGATCACTATCTAGAAATCAACTCCAGAAACAAATTTTGTAGTTCGCCAGATCCCCGACTTCTTAAAGAAGTCGGGGATCGCTCACACCCACGACTTGTCAAAGTTAATGTGGTGGAGTGTTATTAGTACTTTTAATTAATTGTGAGAGGTTGTGGCACAGCCATCTTGGCTGTGAAATTTTTGAGAGTGATTAACAAGGGTTATCCTAAATAGGGGTTGCAACAAAAAGTCTTTGGGTGAGGGTAGGGAACAGGGGAGGTGGGGAGGTGGGAACAGTTTTAGCTTCTTTATTGTTTATTCTTTTGTCATCAAAAATTTATAGATGCAAGAATTCTCAACCTAAAATCCTAATACGATACCATTTCCTTACCCAATAAATAGCCTCAAAGCATTGATAAATTAATCTTTTCTGGTTATTCAGCAAGCCCTAAATAAGTATTATTGTTGGATCTTTACCGCCGTACCAGTAGCAGTAATTAGTATTAATACACCGGATTCATCAACATTAATGGTTCCCGTATCAATTTCAATCCCAATCACCGCATCCGCACCCAAACGTTGTGCTCTTTGCTCCAATTCTGCGATCGCTTTTTTTTGTCCTTCTTGAAATAGTCGCTCATAACTACCAGTCCGTCCACCAATAATATCGCGAATGCCAGCAAAAAAGTCCCGCAGAAAATTACTCCCATAAACAACTTCTGCTGTGACAATTCCCAAATATGATTGAATAATAGATCCTTGAATTACATCAGTTGTAGTTAAAAGCATAAATAAACCTCAAGAAAATTCGAGCTTACCATGGTGGTGCTATTTCAATTGGTAACACCGAGCAAATAGGTATTCATATCATGTCCGGTTAAAGACTTATCATTAGGACTGCAAGGGGGCAGGGGGCAGGGGGCAGAGGGAAAAAGAATTTTGGTGATTTTTGCACAGATGGCAATATCATAAGTAATCAGGCGGACATGATATCAATTCTTGTTTTTCCACAAAATTTGTATCTAAGGGAACTTTTGTATGACCCAGAAAGCCATTAAATGTAGCATATAAATTAGTACTATTTTTAATTATTGCTGCCATGTTTGAATTGCCATACCATAAGTTAGTTAATTTATGAACAATGTTTTACAAAAATTAGCTCATAATAGTTTGCAAATGAGAATATTTTTGTTTTAATAGACAAGCAATTCCCAAAAACGTGGAAAAAGTTGCAAAAGCTTTCAGGTAATTTGCTGTGTACAGAAAGATATCTTCGATAATTAGTGTTCTTTTAGTGGGAAGCATTGGTTTAACAATGCCTTCAATAGCTCGCGCTCAAATACTGATCGCACAAAAAAGCAGCCCAGAGGTAGTTAGGCTATTGCAAGAAGGGCGAAGACTGGTGAATAGTCGAAATTACGATCGGGCGCTCGCCATTTATAAAAGAGCTGCTGTTTTAGAACCCAAAAATCATACAATTCCTGCTGGTATTGGTTTTCTCCAGGCTCAAAAAGGAGATTTCCGTAACGCCCTGATTTCTTACCGTCGAGCCATTGCTCTCAATCAAAACAGTAGCGATTATTACTATGCAGTGGCCTATGTCCACGGTAATTTGGGAGACATGAAATCTGCCAAGGAAGCTTATCGTAAAGCAATTCAACTCAACCGTAATAATAAAAATGCCTATTTAGGTCTGATGGTAACTCAATCCCGTCTGGGAAATTATGGCGCAGTTCGGTGGGCATATCAAAGATTACTAGAAATCGACCCCAGAAACGCCCGTGCTTATGAATTAATGGGTGCAGAAATGAAAAAGCGCGGCCGCCGTCAAGATGCGATCGCTCAATTAAGAAAAGCCAGGGATTTATACGAACGTCAAGGTAAAGCAAGTAGTGCAAATCGGGTAGATGGTGTATTGCGGGGTTTGGGAGTATAGCAGTTGATAGTTGACAGTTGACGGTTGACAGTTGACAGCTGACAGCAGGTGTAGGTTGGGTTGAGGAACGAAACCCAACATCACCAAACTTTTGTTGGGTTTTAGGGGTTTAGCAACACGTCCTAAGGATAAGATTTACAGATATCAAGATATACTTAAGGACTAAGGTTATCTTAATTTTCTTTGCCGCCTATCCCTGATATGAAATCCGGATGATTAGTTACCGCAAAAACCTCACCCCCTTCCCCTCGACTTATTAAGGAGAGGGGTGTCCAGAGGACGGGGTGAGGTGACGACAATATGGTAAGTAAATGAGCGGATTTGATAT
>JASJCX010000149.1 GCA_030065255.1 Calothrix sp. MO_167.B42
TAACCGTCATTGCGACCGTTCGCTGAAAGCGTTCTCGCAGAGTAGGGAAGCAATCCCAAAGACCTTGTGATTGCGTCGTTTCACTTCGTTCCACTCGCAATGACATACTATGGGTATGCTCCCGGACATGATATAACTCCTAACTCTTAACTCTTAACTCTTAACTCTTAACTCTTAACTCTTAACTCTTAACTCTTAACTCTTAACTCTTCCCCAAAGCCAACTTTGCCGCACCCAACATTCCCGCCGCATTTCCTAATTCTGCCGGTATAATTTGTAAGCCAGAGCGAGATGTGGCCATAACTCGCTGATGAATTTCTGCCCGGGCAGTGGGAAGAAAAAACTCTGCACTGCCACTGACACCACCGCCAATGACAATCGCTTGGGGTGTCAGTACGTAAATTAAACTTGTTAAACCAATACCTAAATATCGTCCGTATTCTTGCCAAAAAAGTAAGGCTTCAGCATCCCCCCGTTGTGCCAAAGCCCCTAACTCCCATGGTTCTTTACCTGTGCTACGACGAATTGCGATCGCAGATACATATTGTTCCAAGGAACCTTGGTTACCACTATTACACATTGGACCATCAGGATAGAGGGTAATTAATCCCAACTCACCGGCCGCACCTCCAATTCCAGTAAATAGCTCCCCATCTTGGATAATTGCCCCACCAACCCCGGTGCCCAAAGTCAGAAGTATAAAATTTTGCCAGTGACGACCCGCACCTAACCAAGCTTCCCCTAACCCCGCGCAATTGGCATCATTAGCTACAACTGTGGGTTTTCCCGTTGCGGCTTCTAACCAGTCAGCTAGGGGCACATCCTGCCATTGTGGGAGATTTATGGCAATCTTGGCAATCCGCCCCTCTGCATCCGCAGGACCAGGGGTACCAATACCTATAGCTATAGCTTGATTATCCGGATCTAATTGAGCGATCGCATCTAGCATAACTGCCAACACGGCCTTTGGTATAGCAGGTTGGGGTGTAGGCACAGTTAAAGATTTTATACAAGTACCATCAGCTGCAAAACACCCCAGCTTAATTCCAGTTCCCCCCAAATCAATACCAATAACCAA
The DNA here is from genome assembly GCA_030065255.1 of Calothrix sp. MO_167.B42. GTDB lineage: Bacteria > Cyanobacteriota > Cyanobacteriia > Cyanobacteriales > Nostocaceae > Calothrix_A. The sequence continues at coordinate 1,079 of JASJCX010000149.1, forward strand.
TTATTTGTCCCCTCAATCCTGTTGGTTGGTATCAACTGCCTTGGAGCTGGCATAATTCGTAGAAGATGAATGCACATTAGCTTTTCCCTGCCAAGCTGATACAGGCGCACCATGTAAAATACTAGCTAAAGTGACTGAAAGCATAAATCCACCGGCGGCGGCAGCGATTAAAGAAAGGTTATCTTTCACGTAAATATCTCTGTAGTAAATACAACAAAATAGTAAACTAATACAATATATCCGTTATTAATTCATCTTTGGTAGTCAAACAATTCTGAATTTTGGATTTTGGATTTTAGATTTTAGATTTTAGATTGATCTCACGGATAAATCTGGAGGAACCTTTACCATCAAAAAATTATTGGTCAAATTTTCCCTCTCCCCTTGTTATGGTAATGTGTGCTTGTTAATTTTAGGCTAAAAGTAGTAACAACCATTGGTGATAGGATTCCGGAAGAAAACAGGAGTGATGGCAATACTGCTCGGTTAAGGATTTTCTTGACACTCCGTTAACCTAAGCATGTGTTATTCTCCGCTTTACGAACATGCTCTTGTCCCCTCGCCCTTTCGGGTCTAGGTTAGTTGTTCGCCTTGGAGTCGATTACCCCGAACTCCAGCCAACTGTGTTGGCAATTCAATCAGTGCGTACCACGGCGCACCCTTTCACGTCACACGGCTCCTCTCCAAGTTAACCATTGTCATTGGTACTAAGTTGAGCACAATAGACTTGTCCTCTCTTTCTCCTCCTCTGCGCCCTCTGCGCCTCTGCGGTTTTTTCCTCTACCCCTCAGAATTAACGTGATAGAAACCCCAAACTTGGTTCTTCTAACCTGGGGGCTTGAAAAAAATGAGATGCTCTGTGGATGGGGCGAATTTTGCTCTGTGAGGATTTATTTAGGAACCGATCCCTAAAGTAGGAGTCATTTTTCCTGGTTCAATTATATTTAACCCTGTTCTGTCACTCTGGGAAAATAAAAATAAAAGCCAAATTTTCAACTGTATATAAGTCGGGCATTTGAGCGTTTATTTTGAAACAGAATGCTTGGAATAAAGATTTTTCGTAAAAGTCTTATTCTGTAAGCATCCTAGATTATTCTCTTCCAAAAGTGATAAAAGAGGGTTAATTACGCCTACCTACTTAATAGATTTAAACCTCTAAATCCAAGACAATACTAAATTTTGGGCATTGCTGAATCAACGGTATGAATGAGTCTCACGCATTAGACGCAACAGCGGCTTTCCGAAGGATAGGCGCAAAGACGCAAATAATGGAAATTCATACTCCAATTCACTAACGCCAAATTTTGAACTGCTACAATCCCTATTTATCTGCGAATTAACCCAGGAGAATGAAATTGACTTTTGCCCGTACTTGTGAGAAGTGGTTGCACAATCTAGATAAGCGTCCCAGTTTAGGGGTTGCTCTGTCAGTTTTGTGGGTACTGTTGATTTGTGGGCTCGGCTTTTTTTGGCATTTGGGTACCATTGGCTTAATTGATGAAACCGAACCCCTATTTGCGGAAGCTTCTCGCCAAATGTTGGTGACAGGGGATTGGATTACACCATTTTTCAATGGCGAAACCCGTTTTGATAAACCTGCTTTAATTTATTGGTGTCAAGCGATCGCTTATGCGATTATAGGTGTAAATGAATGGGCTGTACGTTTACCATCTGCCATGGCAGCTATGGGGTTAATCGGTTTAGCTTTTTATACCATACACTGGCATTTGACTGCGGCAGATAGGTTAGAAAATGTTTACCGTCCCCAACGAACCTGGATAGTTGCAGCTTTAGCAACAGGGATGATGGCATTATCTCCACAAATGATTGTTTGGGGAAGAACCGGGGTATCTGATATGTTGCTCACGGGTTTTATTACTTGTACCCTGTTGTGCTTTTTCCTCGGTTATAGCAGTTCCCATCAATCGACAAATATTTTCCCCTGCCGATGGTATACGGCTTGTTATTTGTGTGCTGCTGGGGGAGTTTTGACTAAAGGTCCCATCGGTTTTGTTCTCCCTGGGTTAGTTGTTTTTGCATTTCTACTATATATAGGTAAATTTTGGCAGATAGTCCGGGAAATGCGTTTATTCGTGGGATTGCCAATTATCCTGGTTTTATCTATACCCTGGTATATATTAGTTTTTTTACGCAATGGTCAAAACTATATTGACTCCTTTTTTGGATACCATAACTTGGAACGGTTTACAGATGTTGTTAATGGCCACTCTGCTCCCTGGTATTTCTATTTTCTGGTAGTATTATTAGGCTTTGCTCCCTATTCAGTTTACCTACCATTGGCGATCGCTAAACAGAAATTTTGGCAGCGTCAGTATTGGCTTACCCAGGAACGTTCCCAGCAATTAGGTTTATTTACCTGTATCTGGTTTATTGTGGTTTTTGGTTTTTTTACCATTGCTGTCACCAAACTTCCCAGTTACGTATTGCCCTTAATGCCTGCTGCTGCCATACTTGTAGCCTTATTGTGGAGCGATTTTCTCTCAAAATCAACTGCCCCTGGGATGTTCCTGCGAGTCAGTGCATGGGTAAATGTATCCTTAGTAAGTGCGATCGCAATTATCCTATTTTACGTGACCCAAATTATTGGTAAAGATCCCGCAGCTCCAGATTTCCGCTTAGTTTTGCAACAGTCTGGATTAACGGTGGTGGGTGGTGTAATTTGGTTGGTTTGTGCATTATTATTAGCGGTAATGATTTTGCGTCGATTTTGGCTACCATTGATTAGCGTAAATTTACTGACATTCACCGCATTTTTACTATTCGTCCTCACCCCGGCATTATTCTTGATGGATAGTCAGCGTCAGTTACCTTTGCGGCAAATTTCTCAAATAATAGTACAAACACAAAAACAACAACCAAATGAAGAAATTGTCATGGTTGGCTTTAAAAAGCCGACGGTGGTGTTTTATACTCAACGTCCGGTAACTTATTTTAAGAGTAACCAGGCGGGGGGAGAATATGTACAAAAACAAAAATTACAAGCTACAAAACCCCAATCCCTATTATTAATTGCCCAACCGAAAAAATTTCCCAAAATGGGTTTACAGCCTAGTGATTATCAAATTTTACTCAAACAAGGAGCCTATCAATTAGTCAGGGTACCTTTAGATTGATAATCTCCAAGAAGGGGCAGGGAGTGTGGGGAGTGTGGGAAGTGTGGGGAGGAGGGAAGTGTGGGGAGGAGGGAAGGAAAAAGTAGGGACGGGGTTTCCCCGCCCAGAGGGAAGGAGTGATGATTGATTTATCTTCTGTTTGTCTCCTTATTCCCTTGTCTCCTTGTCCAATATTTATACCTAGGGGAAGATGATGTACCGGTTGGGGTCGTTAGAAAATTGTAAATACGTAAAACTTTAGTTATATCACTCATATAATCCGTTAATCCGTTAACTAATCCGTTGCCTAATCCGTTGCCTATAATTCGTTGTTGGAGGTTCTTGAATGACATGTCCAGATGGTTATCGTGAAGATACAATCGCTCCAAATTACTATCTTTCACACATTGCGGAAAATGAGGGATATGAGCCAACTTCATGGCAAGAAGTAACCTTGAATCCCAAAACTGGCCAACCTTTCACGAAGGCCGAATCTAGGGATTTGCCAGTGGGAACTCCCGTTTGCGTTTTAATTAATCATCAGACATCACCTATTGATCCACCACAAAATCATCAATACATATTAGTGAGCAAGAACCATACATATTTTAAATCTTCTCCAGATTTGCAGGTTTCGGGTAAAGATGAAAACACTGTAAAAGCTTTAGAAAAAGACAATTTAATCTGTAAAGTCCCCCATAATTCAGAATTTCCCCTACGTGAATATCCCCAAAAAATTAGAAGTCACTGGCATATTAATTTACAATATCTTCACCAGGGAAAGTATGAGTGGTATGCATACGAGTCTGATTTCAATGAACCCGAAATGATAAATTGATTGGAGAAGGTGGTAAAATCAACCACGGTGTTTGCTGCAAAGGGCATTATATGGATAAGCCTATTATTCTGAGCATTGATGACGATCCAGTGGTACTTAAAGCCATTGCTCGGGATCTACGCAAACAATATGGCGATCGCTTCCGCATTGTCCGAGCTGAATCCGGTGCCAAGGCGATGGAAGTTTTACAGGAACTCAAATTGCGGGGTGATACGGTAGTCCTATTTCTGGCAGATCAGCGCATGCCGGAAATGAGCGGTGTAGAGTTTCTGCAACAAGCCAGCGAAATTTTCCCCCAGGCAAAACGAGCCTTGCTAACTGCCTATGCTGATACTAATGCAGCCATTGATGCCATTAATCAAGCCCAGCTCGACTACTACCTGCTCAAGCCCTGGGACCCACCGGAAGAAAAACTTTATCCAGTGTTGGATGATTTAATTGAGGATTGGCAGGCCAATTTTAAACCAGAGTTCCAAGGGGTAAAGGTAATTAGCGATCGCTGGTCCCCCGACTCCCACGATCTACGGGATTTTTTAGCCCGCAACCAAATACCCTATCGCTGGCTTGATATTGAGAATGACCTTGAGGCCCAGAAGTTGGTATCCTGCGCTAAACAACAAAATAATCCCTGTTTACCATTGGTATTATTGCCCAGTGGTGAGAAATTAGTCCAGCCCAGCACCGCAGAATTGGCCCAACAAGTAGGTATGCAAACCGAGGCTACCAACCCTTTTTACGATTTAGTCATAGTCGGGGGTGGCCCGGCTGGACTGGCTGCGGCCGTCTATGGAGCCTCGGAGGGCCTACGCACGGTGATGATTGAACGGGAGGCTCCGGGGGGACAGGCGGGTACCAGCTCCCGTATTGAGAATTACCTGGGTTTTCCCGTAGGACTGAGTGGTAGCGATTTAGCCAGGCGCGCCGTTACCCAGGCAAAACGCTTTGGCGTGGAAATCCTTACTCCCCAAGAGGCTAAGTCCATTCGACTAGAAAATGACTACCGTATTATTACCCTGGCAGATGGTAGCAAAATTAGCTGTCATGCCCTGATTCTCGCCATGGGGGTAGCTTGGCGGAGATTGAATGTACCGGGAATAGAGCAGTTTACCGGCGCGGGGGTGTATTACGGAGCGGCTCAAACTGAGGCAGCGGCCTGCGAAAATGAAGATGTTTATGTTGTGGGAGGGGCAAACTCAGCCGGCCAGGCAGCCATGTACTTTTCCAAGTATGCCAGTAAGGTGCGGATGCTGGTGCGGGGGGAGTCCCTCACCAAGAGCATGTCCCAATATCTGATCGAACAAATTGAAGGCACTGGCAACATTGAAGTGTTACCCTTCCACAGTGTGATTGAAGCCCAAGGGAACGACCGTTTGGAAAAAATCCTGGTTAAAGATAGTCAAACTGGAGAAGTGAAAACCTTTGAGACTAATTCCCTATTTATTTTCATCGGTGCTAGCCCCAGTACGGATTGGTTAGATGGTGTGGTGCAACGGGATGAACGGGGCTTTATTTACACAGGGGCAGATATTCCCCAGGGTATCCCCTGGCCATTGCAACGCGATCGCTTCTTGCTGGAAACCAATGTACCAGGAATCCTCGCCGTGGGAGATGTGCGCCACGGTTCAGTTAAGCGGGTGGCCTCCGGGGTGGGAGAAGGTTCCATTTGTGTGCAATTTGTCCATCGCCATTTAGCGAATGTTTAGGGTTGATAGTTGATAGTTGATAGTTGGTAGTTGATAGTTGACAGTTAGGAGTTAAGAGTTAAGAGTTAAGAGTTAAGAGTTAAGAGTTAAGAGTATTAGGGAAACTTACTCATTACTCATTACTCATTACTTATTACTCATTACTCATTACTCATTACTTATTACTTATTACTTATTACTCATTACTCATTACTCATTACTTATTACTTATTACTTATTACTCATTACTCATTACTTATTACTTATTACTCATTACTCATTACTCATTACTCATTACTCATTACTCATTACTCATTACTTCCCCCTGTCCCCTGTGGTTAAATTATGGTGTGTTCCCAATCCCTATTGCAGATGAAACCCTTTCAGGCCCTACCCCCCGAAAGACTAGAGTGGATATGCGATCGCGCCGAACATATTCACCTGGCTGCCGGGGAAATCCTGGTGCGTGAAGGGGATCGTCCCCGGGGCTTTTTTATCCAACTCAGCGGTCAAATTGTGGTGACTCGCCGCAGCAATGGTGTTGATATACCTGTGGGCCGCCATGAAAGCCCGTCCTTTTTCGGGGAAATTCAGGCGCTCACAGAAGATTTAGTCCCTGTTACCCTCACAGCCGAAAGCAATACCGACCTCTACCGCCTCAACTGTGTGGATTTTCTAGAAGTACTCCACAGTTGTCGGGAATTTGAAAGGGACATCTTCCGCACCTTGGGTAAACGCCTGCGCGGCCTAGAATCCTTCATTCAATCCCGGGAAAAAATGGCAGCCCTGGGTACCCTGGCTGCTGGATTGGCCCACGAACTGAATAACCCGGCTGCGGCCCTTGTGCGGGTACTTAAGGATGTGGGACCGGCGATGTTGGAACTCCAGCGAATGAACCTGGTATATGGCCAGCAACAGGTAGATGATGCCCATACGCAACAATGGTTAGACCTGCGCGATCGTGGTTTTGAGGCTATCAACAACCCAAAAAATGATCCTTTGGCTCAGGGCGATCGAGAAGATGCCCTCCTGGATTGGTTAGAAGACTATGGGGTGGAAAATGCTTGGCAGCTGGCCGAACCCCTAGCTGCTGGAGAAGTCGATCCGGCGGATCTGGATTTACTCACAGCTCGTTGGCAAGATAATACCACAGAACTGCGGGACATGGGTTTACGCTGGTTGGCACTATCCTTTGATGTCATGGGTATGATTGAAAGTGGCCTGGATGGAGCCGAGCGCATTTCTACGTTGGTACAGTCCATGAAGTCGTACTCATACATGGACCGTGCAGCCCAACAGCAAGTAAATATCCATGATGGCATTGAAGATACCCTGCGTCTATTGGATTTCAAACTCAAACATGGTATCAAAGTTGAGCGCCACTATGCCCCGGATTTACCGGAAATTATGGCCTTCGGTAGCGAATTAAACCAGGTATGGACTAACTTAATTGATAATGCGATCGATGCTCTGAGTGAAGGAACTGGGGATGGTAAGCCCCCCCAGATTAATATTCGTACTTGTCAAAAGGGCAATTATCTCCGGGTTGAATTGGAGGATAATGGCCCGGGTATTCCCCCGGAGATAAAAAATCGGATTTTGGAGCCTTTTTTTACCACTAAGCCTATGGGTAAGGGTTCTGGGTTGGGCCTTGATGTGGTGCGGCAAATAGTGGAAAAGCGTCACCGCGGTAGTCTGATGATTGAGTCTGTACCGGGAAAAACTTGCTTTTCGGTTTTATTGCCGTTTTAGCCCCCTAAATCCCCTGCCCCAGGTACCCCTGCCCCCGTGACCCCCAATTCTGGGGGTACCTGGGGGTACCTGGGGGACTTTGAAAATTCTTGTTACCGCAATTTTGGGGGTTCGGGGGCGTTTCGTGAAAGGGTTTGGCTCAATTGTGAGGAACTTTGAAAATTCTTGTTCCCCCAAAATTGGGGGTTAGGGGGCATTTCGTCAGAGGGCTTGGCTAAATTTGATTACAATTTAGATTTTTCGGAATACAACAGAAATATCTAAGTTAATCGGGATACAGCAGAGATGTCTAAGTTTAAAAGTGTGCCTGAATTTCTCAAAGATATTTCATATTTATTAAAAGGCAATAATAATATCATTAAAGCCATCTCTGAAGCTACTCCGTGGGCAAAACATTTAATCGATGCTGCTGGTGATACTTTGCCTTTAGTGGCATTTTTCTTGAAGTATGCTCAACGTGTAACCCAGGAAACCGAGCCGGGTAAACAGGGCTATAAAGCCTGTACTTTGGCCTATAACCGTGCAGTGGAAGAAGCTTTCTTGGCTAAAAGTATGCAGTTGAAAAAATTGCATATGCAGAACTTAGGAGATGCACCATTACTTAGCGATCGCATACCTGATAATCTGGAACAAGATATGGAGAGTTTTAATTTTAAGAATGCTGATTCCCATCGGTTTACCCAGGAAGCGAATCAGGTTTTTCAAGAATTCGCCAATTTTATTGGCCTTGAACAAAAAATTACCACCCAGCTATTAAAGATTATTCGTCAGAGTTTTCTGAGAAACTTACGCTTACTTTTAGCTCATCCCCATACAGAAAAAGAATTTGCAGCTTTCAAAACTTTAATGGGGCTTGATGATACTAGCTATCAAACTCAAATAATTTTGAATCAGCATTTAGTATATCAATCTTGGCTATTTCAGGAAGCTCCTATTTTCCGTGAAGAGCCCTTTGCTTTAGCTCATATCTATCTTGATACTGAATGTGGAGTATTGCAATGGCAACAAATAAAAGGAGCAGATAAGGTATCAAATCATTGGCCAAAATATTCCAGTTTTCTAAATGAAGAAGTAGAGCAAAAACTGCTTAATCCTTTTTCCGAATCAGATAGTCCACGGGTAAATTTATTAGATAAAGTCAAGGAGTATATCGGCGACCCAGATTTCAATGAACCCATTATTATTCAAGGGATTGCTGGGGCGGGAAAATCATCTTTTACTCTGCGTTTAGTTAGTGAACTCTTGGAAGAGGGATTTACTCCCATTAGGGTTTTGCTGCGAAACTTAAATCTAAACAAAAATATCACAGAAGCTATCCCTGATGCCCTTGAGTTTACTGAAAAAGCTTTCAACCCTTATCCCTGGAAACCAGAATTTAATTCTGATTGGTTGTCTAAACTTCTGGGTGCTAATGAAAATATCACTTTTGGGGCTAAAAAACATCAAATTTCACCCTATGTATTTATTTTCGATGGTTGGGATGAAATTAGCACCGCAGCAACTACAGGTTTTCAAGACAGTATTGACAAGGTTTTAGGGGAGATTAGGAGTACTTTCATTGAACAACGTGCGGGCAGACCCCCAATTAGAGTTATTGTAACTGGCCGTCCTAGTGTAGATGTCACCAAAACTCGATTGCTCAAAGACAAAACTCCTGTCTTAACCATGAGACCTTTAACCCCCGAACAACTAGATACTTTCATCAATAATTTTCAACGGAATCGTCAAACAAAACCCCTGACATTAGCTGGTGTTTCCCAACCACAATTAACAATAGCTGGACAAACCATTAACTTTAATTTTGATGGTGTTAAGAAGCTCTATGAGCAAGAATTTGAGCAGTTGCAGCAAGCCCATAGTAAAGGAAATGTTTCCGAACTCAAGGGGAATATGGCTGTGTTAGGTCTACCTTTGCTGACTTATTTCTCCCTGCGACTGATGTTTGATTTGAAGTCGGAGGAACAGCTAAAAGCCCTGATTGCTAACCCTACTACTTTGTATCGGGCTTTAGTAGATATAACCTGTAAAGATTCAGGAAATCCTATTTCTGCTCCTGCTCTGGAGCTTTCTATTAAAAAACGTTATCGCATTCATGGTAGTAAGCTGAGAACATTACTTTGGCAAACCGCACAAGCAATGACTGCCATCGGCAAAGAAGCAATTTCTCGGGAAGAATTAAAGTTACGCTTATTTCCCCAAGATGAAGAAGATGAAGGCTTTGAGCAGAGAATTGTAACAGCGACTGAAGATAATATTCTGAGCAATTTGATCATTAGTTATTACTTTAAAGAAAGTGCCGCGGGACAGGGTTGTGAATTTTTACATAAATCTTTTCGGGAATATTTATTTGCTGAGGGGGTAGTTGAGCTACTCAAGCAATATGGTAGAGATATTAAAGTCCAAGAAGTATACAGCCAAAATCCTCAATCGGGTTTTGCCGAAAGAAACACATATTGGCAGGATTTTAAGCCAGAAGATCCCAGGTATAAACTAACTCGTGATTTGTCAGAGTTATTTGGTGTGCGTTGGATTACTCCAGAGATCAAAAATCATCTCCAGCAACTATTGACTTGGGAAATTCAACGTTCCCAAGGTAAAACAGGATTACTTGAATTTGACTTCTCCAATGAATCGATTTCAGTAGAGCAGTGGACTTATATTCGGGATGGTTTAGCTGATGTTTGGGATTGGTGGGGAGAGGGTGTATTACTTCGTCCCCAACCTAAAATAAGTGGAAGACAAAAAAATACTAGTTTTGATGCTCCCTATGTGGTGGAACTGGCAGAATTGTGTTGTCCTCTTGACCGGGAAGCTTGGAAATCTTCTCTTCCAGAGGTAGTTCGAGTGAATACGGTAGATGCCAGACTAGGAGAAGCTTTTTTTCACCTTACGGCTTTGGTTCACAGTGAACTCCATAATTGTGCCCACCAACAGCTACCCCAAACAATAGAAATTAATCAAATTGAGCCTACTCAGCGGCGACGCTATCAAACATCACAGCAAGTAGATGACATTTTCTTAGTTAGGTTTTCCCCCAGTGGAGAGAACAGCAACTATTTTTTGAACTTTTGTAGCCGAATTAATGCCTTTGGCTGGCGACCAGAAGGCTATTTTCCCACTGAAGTATGGGCTTCTTCCATTCATTTGGCTGGAGTCAACCTCATTCATGCACACCTCAGTGGCGCAAACCTCAGTGGCGCAAACCTCAGTGGCGCACACCTCAGTGGCGCAAACCTCAGAAGCGCATACCTTAGTGACGCAGACCTCAGTGATGCAGACCTCAGTGATGCAGACCTCAGTGACGCATACCTCCGTGACGTAGACCTCAGTGATGCAGATCTCAGTGGCGCATACCTCAGACGGGCATACCTCATTCGTGCAGACCTCAGACGGTCAGACCTCATTCGTGCAGACCTCAGTGGCGCAAATCTCAGTCGCACAGACCTCAGTGGCGCAAACCTCAATGGCGCATATCTCAGTCGCGTAGAACTCAGTGGCGCAAACCTCAGTGGCGCAAATCTTAGTCGCACAGACCTCCTAAATATTAAATCGGATAGCGAGACAAAATGGGCTAATGCTACAAGATTACATGAAGCGAAAGAAGTTCCCAAAACTTTGAAACAGGAACTAAAGTTTACTGCTGCTGTAGCGTTGAGTCAGGGAATAAGTTTAATCAAACAACATCAGATAAAAAAAGCGATCACAGCTTACAATCAAGCCCAAAAGCTTGACTCTCAAATAGAAATATCCGCTTATTTTTTGCATCTTCTGTGTTGGAGGGGTAGCTTGTATGGTCATGCAGTGGAAGTTCTATACGCTGGAGAAAAGGCGGTGGAACTTGAACCCGATCATCCAAACTATCTAGATACCCGTGGACTAGCTAGGGCACTAACTGGCAATCTTACCGGAGCTGTGTCTGATTTTCAACAGGTTTTAGATAGCGCGTATCTTGATGACTCGGAATCAAAGAAGCAGAGACGACAGCGTTGGCTTGAGGTGCTACGGGCAGAGGGAAATCCTTTCACCCCTGAGGAGATAAAAGCACTACGTCAGGAAAATATGTAGGGAGCATGGCAATAGTTTTATATCTTGAGAGACTGTGGATGTTCCCTACCCATTTGTCCCATTCATTTTTCAAAATATATTATATTTTTTTCTTGGGGTGGAAATACCTATCCACCCCCTTAATACCTAAACCTTCAATTCCTCCTCAATCCAACTTTTCAAAGTAGAAACAACTTCCTCGATCGCAATTTCACAAGATTCCTTACTCGCCCTTTTTACCACCTCAACTTTGCCGTTAGCCAACGCTTTCCCTGTGACAATCCGGTAAGGAATACCCACCAAGTCTGCATCTTTAAATTTAACTCCCGCTCGCTCCTTACGGTCATCCAGTAAGGTTTCCACCCCGGCTTTATTTAGTTCCGTATAAAGCTGTTCGCCAACTTCCACCTGCTTTTCATCATTAATATTGGGAATACAAACTATTGCATGGTAAGGTGCGATCGCAACAGGCCAAATTATGCCATCCTTGTCGTAGGATTGCTCCACAGCCGACTGTGCCAATCGAGAAACTCCCACACCATAGCAACCCATCCATAGGGGTTCTTCTTTCCCTTCTGGGGTGGTATAAGTTGCTCCCATGGCTTGGGAATATTTTATACCTAACTGGAAGATATGCCCTACTTCAATTCCCCGGGCACTTTGTAGTTTTTGTTCGGGATTATGCATGGCGCGATCGCCTGCTTGGGATTTACGTACATCTACTATTGTCTCTGGTACTTTAAATTGCTCGCCCCAGTTTGCCCCAACTACGTGATAATCGGACTCATTGGCACCTGTGACAAAGTTTTTCAGGTCAATGGCGGTTTTATCCACTAGGCGTAAAAATTTTCCATGCACCTGTTTTTTGGTATCAATGTATGCGTCCTCCACATCTGGACCTATATAACCCACAGGTAAGGATTTAGCCGCCCATTTTGACTGGGATTCGCCATCGGGTATGGTAACTGTGAGGGCTGTTGTCGCTTTGTATTCAGGAGCAAGTTTAGTTAATTCATTCTGCAATTTCACATCATTAACTTCTTGATCTCCACGGATATTTACCAGTACTAATACTGTGATGCCGTTGTCATAAATAGCTTCATAGAGAACATTTTTCACTACCTGGGTAGGGGAACACTTGAGGAAATTACACAGTTGTTCAATGGTTTGTGTGCTTGGAGTCGATCGCTTTTCGTAACTGGTAAACCGTGAAGTCTCCGCATCTACAGGTAAGGAAACTGCCTTTTCCACGTTAGCAGCATATTGACCATCTTCTGTATAAAGAACTTCATCTTCCCCTGCGTCTGCTAACACCATAAATTCCTGGGAACCAGAACCGCCAATGGCACCGGAATCAGCTTGCACGGCACGGAAAGCTAAACCACTACGCCGTAACATATTACTGTAAGCAACATTCATATCTTGATAAGTCGCCTTCAGACTTTCCTCGTCAGCATGGAAAGAATAGCCATCCTTCATAATAAATTCCCGTCCCCGCATCAATCCAAACCGGGGGCGAATTTCATCTCGGAATTTAGTTTGAATTTGATATAAATTTATAGGTAACTGACGGTAGGAACGAATCATATCCCTAGCTACCGTGGTAATTACCTCCTCATGGGTAGGTCCAAGGGCCAACTGTTGTTCCCGACGATCTTCCAAGGCAAACATGATACCCTCAGCTTTAGTATAGGTATCCCACCGTCCCGATTCTTTCCATAATTCTGCGGGTTGTAATTGGGGTAAAAGACATTCCTGGGCACCAGTGGCATTCATTTCCTCCCTGACTATCTGGGATACCTTTTGCAATACCCGCCACATTAAGGGTAAATACGCATAAATACCACTGCCAATGCGACGAATATAACCTGCTCTTACAAGTAGTTTATGACTGGGGATTTCTGCATCCGCAGGGTCGTCTCTGAGTGTGACAAATAACATTTTTGACAGTCGCATTGTTTCTCCTATGTTCGGTTTTGCTAGTTTTTATGTCAGTTAGAGTGTAAAA
>JASJCX010000150.1 GCA_030065255.1 Calothrix sp. MO_167.B42
ATTGAACTTGAACTACCATCCCCCTTTTAAAACTGTATTTTTATGCGATCGCACAAAGGTGAAACGAGAGTACATTTGAATTACAGGCTAGAACCCCGATTAAATCGTCCAGCTTTTTTCTAACTCAATTTAAAATGGGCGAACCGTGAGTGGTATTTAAAGTATCGTAGAAATTTAAAGGTAATTTTTGATGATCAGCAGTTTTAGTCAATATTTATACCAATTCGCACTGTCAGTAGATCTTGTAAATCAAGAAATCATTGACAATATTAGAGAAATTATATGGCAATATCTAAACAAACCTCTTGGTTTATGCTTTACAGAAGAATTACATCCAACAAAGGTTAACAACGAACCAGGTTTGACTATAATCTGGGGTAAAGGGACAGATCAAAAAGGTTATTCGAATGTATTAAAGAAACCTGATGGGAGCTATTATGGGCAAGCCTCCTATGCCTATGCTTATAATAAGCCAATGTGGATTGTTGATGGCAATTCTTCTCCTTTATATCAGACAGAAAATTATGAAGATTATTGGTCTAAATCTACTGACATACCAAAGTATTGGAAATTTCATGAGCATGAGACAAAAACCTCAATAATGATTCCATTAAAAATATCTCAAAGCATATATGGAATATGGAATTTAGAATCTGTTACCCATCTAGAGTTTGATAAAAAAATAACTGAAGAACTTCTTCTTATAGCGAAATCACTTGCGCTTTTGCTAAATCTATACAACAGTACTGAACGACGTCTTAAATGTACGAAAGAAGCAGTTGAAAATCTAAAAATATCTTCTGAGAGATTACCACTAAAATTTAGTGAGAATAATACAATTTTTCTTGCTTCATCAAGTAAAGCAAAGAGAGATGTAATAGGAGCCATTCGTAATGTATTAGATCAATTTTCTTCTTATAAAATTGTTTATTGGAAGGAAATATCAGATAGCGGCAACATAAATGAACAAATAATTAATGCAATTAACAGTTCGTCTTTTGGGATTGTTTATTTATCAGAACCCAATATGAATCATGACTATCAAGATAATCCAAATACACTGTTTGAATCTGGAATGTTTCAAGCTTTAAGTAACGAACCAAGTAGCCCTGTATTTGGATGGATTCCTATCCGAGAAAAAGAAGGACTTCGTATTCCTTTTGATTTGGCTTCGGATCGCATATTGATAGTTCCAAGACTTAAAACAGGCGAACTAAATAGTGAATATTTTTGCAGAGAATTGAAAGAGCGCATCGATGCACTAATTATTAGAAATTAAGAGTTATAAGGTTGATGAAAAGTTCTACTATTTTGGAAAATTTATCTCTCCATCGCTGTCTTGCCCTCAGGTACCAAGTTAAGGCGGTAAGCCTGGCTAATCAGCTTCAAATGATCCAATTAAATGGATGTTTAAACAGCACATCAGAGTTGCTTCTATGTAGAAAAATTGCTAATTACTTAGATCAAGCAGTTCATTACTTCAATATAGATCGGGATGCTTTCTGTAATGGTCAGGTTTGTCGAGAAAATGCAAATGCTCTGAGAAGCAATAATTGGGAGCCTCTGAAGAAACTCTACTTGCAAAACTTTGAACAGATTAGACAGCCAATTATTATCGCGCCTGTCACTTCCATACACAACTATCCTGTTTTATGGTCAGGTTTTGTGGCTTTGGTCAGCGAAAATTCAATGGCATCTGGCTTAGCTATTAATGATCCTAGTCAATTGACTCGTCTTAACTCTATGCTCTACCCAGATTGTCCAATTGGAATGGTGAGAACTCGTTTTGTCGGCGCACACATAGTGAAGACAACCAACATCCATCACCCTCTCTACTTCATTCCTGAATATTTACCAAATCCGCCAGACACTTGTATCGAAAGTGTTGGTTATTTGCTAAATACTTACACTGCACAGTCACAAAACCTCACTCTAGCAGCCTTAGAGCCATTTTGGCTACCTGAGCAGTTAGCTGAAATTCGTCAACTGTTTGAGATATCGGATGCCAATGAAGTTCAAGCAGCTCTGATTGGGTTGCACAATATGACTCATTTTCTCGGCAGCCAGCCTATGACTCATAAGAACAAAAAATCTGCGGTGTTCATGAGAGGTGTTGATGAAGAATTGCGAGCTGATAGTGGCAGTAATATTGGTTTGAGTGCTTTAGGTTGTCATTTGTTCAGCGATCAACTCATTCAGGCTGTAACTTTTATGGATATCTTGGATCGAGCTTTCAAGTATACGCTTTCTTTACCGAGTCAAAATCTAGGTGGGTTGATAATTTCTCATCATGATGCGGCGGCAGGACAAATTAGACTTAATGCACTTCGTCGTCACGGAGCATTAAAACAAACTCAATCGAGAAACCAAGTTCTCTATTACCTTGACTATCAAGCTTGCCTGAAATCTGACCGGATAATCTTGTCTGAGTTAGAGGCTTTGGATCGACTGGGTTTACAATATCTAGATTTTTATCAAGCAAAGCGTCTGGAGTTTCTCACAAAATATCTGGGAACTAATGCAGAGGAAGGCTGGAAACTTGATTCATTCTACAATGAAGTCCGCTCTGCCAACCCCTGGTTATCTGCTCAACTTGGATAAATCAAATATGCTCAGTAGATCACAAAGTCAGTTTGAGACAATCAAGTTTTGGAGGTGCGATCGCTTTCAATCGCTTCTATGAGAGAATTAGAGTGAATATCTCATAATTCAAACTTATTTATCATGGATATCCCTTATAGAACCCATTTGTTATCTTTTCTTGAAATGCCTTGGCTTTAGGAAAACCGTTTTAAACAGCATAGTAACTATGGGAGTTCAGGAGTGGGTATTGGACTTGTACGTTGGTAAATAGATCCCAAATGGATTCTATAAAAGATACTTGGAGCAGAAACTTGACGAATTTTCCTTTAAAGCTGGCACTGAGCGTCGAAGATATTTTAGCTGAAACATCTCCTCCAGCAGATAATGCAGCAGTTCAAGCATTATCGGATCTGTTGGTTACGAGCAATTAAACAACCAACTTCTCCGTAATCATCAGTTTTGCTAAGGTAGTATTCACTATTCTTACCCATGTTCACCTTTTTGAAAGTGAATGCTACTAACAATTACCACAACACACCAGCCTGGAACTGACCTGGGTTACTTACTGCATAAGCATCCAGAACGTTGTCAATCTTTTCCTCTATCCTTTGGACAAGCACATATATTTTATCCAGAAGCCAGTATAAATAAATGCACCGTGGCATTACTGTTAGATGTTGATCCCGTAAAATTAGTCCGGGGAAGGGGTAACAATTTAGCACAGTATGTAAGCGATCGCCCCTATGTTGCTTCTTCATTTTTAAGTGTTGCGATCGCTCAAGTATTTAGTACTGCTTTAAATGGACGCTGTAAGGAATTACCAGAATTAGCCCAAACACCAATCCCGTTAATCGCCAAGGTATCTGTGTTACCCTGTCGCGGTGGTGAAGGGTTTCTCAGACAATTGTTTGAGCCTTTGGGTTATTGTGTCAGCGCCCAAGGTTATATTTTGGATGAAAAGTTTCCCGACTGGGGAGAAAGCCCATATTACACGGTGGAGTTACAGCACACCATTACCCTTTCTGATTTACTGAGTCATCTCTACGTACTTATACCAGTATTGGATGATGATAAACATTACTTTGTCGGTGATGACGAAGTTGAGAAATTGTTACGTCATGGGGAAGGTTGGTTGAGCGAACACCCAGCCCAGGAACAAATTATTAAACGTTATCTCAAAAGACAGCAAAAACTGACTCGCATCGCCCTAGCTCAACTCGCAGAGGAAGATGAACCAGATCCCGATGGAGCCGCAGAAAAGCAAGCTCAAGAGGAAGCAGCAGTCGAAAAGCCCCTGAGTTTAAATCAGCAACGTTTAGATGCTGTGGTTGCAGTGTTGAAACGTAAAGGTGCGAAAAGAGTAGTTGATTTGGGCTGTGGTCAAGGTAATTTATTAAAGAAACTGGCCAAAGATGACTATTTTCAGAAAATTACTGGCGTTGATGTTTCCTACCGGGCTTTAGAAATAGCAGATGAAAGATTAGAACGGTTACCTTCCTATCGCAGCGTACAATTGATACAAGGGGCGCTCACTTACAAAGATAAACGGTTCATGGGATATGATGCAGCCGCAGTCATTGAAGTAATTGAGCATCTGGATTTATCACGATTATCAGCCTTTGAACGGGTATTATTTGAATTCGCCCAGCCCCAAACGGTAGTTCTTACCACCCCTAACATAGAATACAACGTCAAATTTCCCAGCCTTACCCCTGGTAAATTGCGCCATCAAGATCATCGTTTTGAATGGACTAGGGAAGAATTTCAAAATTGGGCCAAGGAAGTGGGAGAAAAGTTTAGTTATTCTGTGGAATTTCAATCTGTGGGAGATGAGGAACCAGAAGTAGGTTCCCCAACCCAAATGGGAATATTTTCTCGCAAAGAGTGATGAGGTTGTTAGTTGACGGTTGTTAGTTGACAGTTGTTAGTTGACGGTTGTTAGTGAAAAGTCTTTCCTTCACTCCCTCACTCCTTCACTCCCCCACTCCTTCCCTTGACATCATGGAAGCAATTATTTTCATTGGTATCCAAGGTGCAGGTAAATCCTCATGTTACCGCCAATACTTTTTAGATACCCATATCCGGATTAATTTAGATATGCTGAAAACTCGCCATCGAGAAAAAATTATTTTTCAAGCTTGTTTAGAAGCTAAACAGCGTTTAGTTGTGGATAACACAAATCCAACCATAGAAGATAGAAGTCGCTATATTCAACCAGCTAAGGCAAAAGGCTTTCGAGTCTTAGCTTACTACTTTCAGTCATCATTAGCAGAGTGTAAGGTCAGAAATAGTCAACGTCCTAAAAAACAAGTAGTGCCCATGGCTGGACTTTTAGCAACCCACAAAAAGCTAGTTTTTCCAACTTTTCAAGAAGGTTTTGATGATATTTATATAGTCAAAATATGTGCCAATAATTCATTTAATTTTGAAAAAATAAGCATAAAATCTAACTCATTTTCTGATTAATGCTACATTGTGAACATATATCTATTAATCTACAAAATCATCACCTCACCCTCTATTTTTGCTATACACAAATCTTTCCCTTTCCTTACTAAGGAGAAGAATGTCCGATAAAACAGGGTGAGGTTTTGTAGATAAATTTCATCACACACCGTAGCCTTATTAATTAGAGAAACTGGGGATGAGGTTCAGTATTATATTTAGTGATGTCTACCTACTTGATGAAAGTTAATTCTACCGACAATTAATTTATGCAGATAAATCCCAAACCTATTAGTCTGACATCATTTGATATTAAAATAATTGCCTTCATATTTATGTTTATAGACCATATTGGGCGATTATTTTTTCCTGATACAACTTTCATGGTTGGTTTAGGGCGTTTGAGCTTTCCTCTATTTGCGTGGTTAGCAGCTATGGGAGAAAAATATACTTCAGATTTTAAAAAATATGTCGCTAGATTAATTTTGCTAGGAATTATCTCCCAACCTATATATGGGTACATTTATTATTTGATGTTTGACACCGAGGCAAAGCAGTTAAATATTTTATTTACTTTGGCAGGAGGAATATTGATGATTCGAGCTGCCAAACCAACGGTTCATGTTTTGTACAAAGTAGCGATCGCATTTACTATTTTATTCTTTATCTTTGCCTGCTATTGGACTAACATTCCCTGTTTGGAAGGAGGAGCATATGGTTTAACAATTATTTATTTAATGTCTATTTTCAATTATAAAATTATAGATATAAACTGGTGGATAGTATATGCTGCAATTAATTTATTTTATTGGTATGTTTTTCAATATCCAACCATAGAATTAATGGGGATTTTTGCGCCTCTATTCATTATTTTATACAACGAACAACGAGGTGCTGCAACTAGATGGTTATATGCAGTTTATCCCTTGCATTTTGCAGCTCTAGCTTTAATTAAAACGACATTAAGGTAGGGGGATGAGGTTAAAGTATCCAAAAAAAAATTTACCATCTTCGTAAATTTGGACGGGCAGGGATGCCCATCCCACTCTTAGTTTTAGTATGCAGTCTTGTACTTAATTTACCTGCAAATTACTGAAAATATTATTGCCAACTCTAAAAAATATACATTATGAAACTAACTATACCCGAATTATCCCTAGTCCTTTTAATTGGTGCCTCCGGCTCTGGAAAATCAACTTTTGCTCGCCGACATTTCCAACCTTTTGAAGTCATATCTTCAGATTTTTGTCGGGGTTTGGTATCGGACGATGAGAATAATCAAGCAGTTTCTAAAGATGCTTTTGAAGTACTGCATTTTATTACTGCTAAACGGTTAGAAGCAGGTAAACTAACAGTAATTGATGCCACAAATGTACAGCCAGAGGACCGCAAATCCTTAATCCAAATTGCTCGTAAATACCATTACTTCCCCACAGCAATCGTCCTCAACTTACCAGAACAATTATGTCACGATCGCAATCAAAAAAGAAGCGATCGCAATTTTGGACTCCATGTGGTACGTCGCCATACCCAGAGTTTAAAACGTTCTTTACGTGGCTTGGAAAGGGAGGGTTTTCGTTATGTGTATATCCTCAATTCCGTAGCAGAAATTAACGCTGTGGAAATTGAACGCCAACCCCTGTGGAATAACCGCAAGTATGAACATGGTCCTTTTGATATTATTGGCGATATCCATGGCTGTTGTGATGAGTTGGAAGTTTTACTGCAAAAATTGGGATATGTGCAATTCCCCCCAAATGAGGGAGAACCGGAGACATCTGAGTTTTGGAACTTTCCCACATACCACCATCCCCAAGGACGCAAAGCTGTATTTTTAGGAGATTTAGTCGATAGGGGGCCGCGAATTTTAGATACAGTCAAGTTAGTCCGCAATATGGTCAAAGCTGGCACTGGTATGTGTGTTCCTGGAAACCATGAAAATAAATTATTGCGGAAATTACGGGGTAAAAATATCAAAGTTAATCATGGTTTGGCCCAAACATTGGCAGAAATCGCCGCATTACCATCAGAGGTTAGCCAACCCTTTACCCAGGAACTGAAGGACTTTCTCGATACCCTAGTCAGTCATTACGTCTTGGATGATGGGCGGTTAGTGGTGGCCCATGCGGGGATGAAACAAGAGTATCAAGGAAGGGGTTCTGGTAAAATTCGTGCCTTTGCTCTCTACGGTGAAACCACTGGGGAAATTGATGAATTTGGTTTACCTATCCGCTACAACTGGGCGGCGGAGTATCGGGGTAATGCTATGGTTGTTTACGGACATACCCCCGTACCAGAAGCAGAGTGGTTAAATAATACCATTGATATTGATACTGGTTGCGTATTTGGTGGCAAACTAACGGCACTGCGTTACCCAGAAAGGGAGATAGTTAGCACTCCTGCTCTTCGCACCTATGCTGAACCAGCAAAGCCCATTGGTGGTAACAATTCTGCACTTACAGCCCAACAACAACTAGATGATGTACTGTACATCGAGGATGTATTGGGTAAACGCATTGTCAGCACTCGACTCAAAAACAATATTACCATTCGGGAAGAAAATGCGATCGCGGCTTTGGAGGTAATGAGTCGTTTTGCTGCTAATCCCAAGTGGTTAATTTATCTCCCTCCCACCATGTCCCCGGTGGAGACTTGCCAAACTTCAGGATATTTGGAACATCCCCAGCAAGCCTTTGATTATTATAAAAACCAAGGAATTACGGAAGTAATTTGTGAAGAAAAACACATGGGTTCCCGGGTAATGGTAATAGTCTGTCGGCATGAAGCAGCTGCAAGGGAACGTTTTGGGGTGGTAAATGAAGGCATTGGTATTTGCTATACCCGCACGGGAAGGCGATTTTTTGAGAACTGGGAGGTGGAAGCCCAACTGTTAGAACGGGTGAGTACAGCCCTAACAGAAAGCGGTTTTTGGTCAGAATTTAATACGGATTGGGTGTGCCTGGATTGCGAACTCATGCCTTGGTCCGCGAAAGCCCAAGGATTATTAAAACAACAATACGCACCCGTGGGAGTTACCTCCCGGGTTGGCCTGACAGATGCGTTAAATTTATTACACCAGGCGAGCGATCGCGGTGTTGATGTTAGTAACCAAATTGTTAATTACCAACAACGGTTAGATATGGCACAGGATTATGTCAGTGCTTATCGCCGCTATTGTTGGTTGGTGAATGATATCTCTGACTTGAAACTGGCTCCTTTCCATATCCTAGCCACAGAAGGGGTTGTGCATACAGATAAAGACCATCGTTGGCATATGGAACAAATTGCTAAAGTTGCTCGGTGGGACTCTCAAATATTAATGGCAACTAACTATCAGGTGATAGATTTAACTGATGTCAGTAGCAAAACTAGTGGTATTCACTGGTGGAATGAATTAACAACGGCTGGAGGTGAGGGAATGGTAGTGAAACCGATGGATTTCATTGTCCAAGGTAATAAGGGGATTATTCAACCTGCGGTGAAGTGTCGCGGACAGGAATATCTGCGTATTATCTATGGGCCGGAATATTCTAGTCCTGATAATTTGCAACGTTTACGTCAACGGGGTTTATCCTTGAAGCGTTCCTTAGCTATGCGGGAATTTGCATTGGGTGTGGAGGCTTTGGAGCGTTTTGTGGCCCATTCTCCCCTGCGTCGGGTGCATGAGTGCGTGTTTGGGATTTTGGCCTTGGAGAGCGAAGCGGTAGATCCTCGGTTGTGATGGGGTAATCTTCACAAGTAATAAGTAATAAGTAATAAGTAATATTATGTCCGGGGGCATACCCATAGTATGTCATTGCGAGTGTAACGAAGTGAAACGACGCAATCACAAGGTCTTTGGGATTGCTTCCCTTCGGTCGCAATGACGGTTATTTAAACGGACATGATATAAATGGTCATGCTAACGGACATGACATGAAATTCTTTCTTAGTCCTCTTGAGAGGACTTTAGCTATTAGCCAGGGATTTAAATCCCTGGCTGGGGGGCTGACAGCCCAGGTGCAAGTTAGGAGTAGGGGCACAGCATCTATAATTCTTTAATATATAAAATT
Organism: Calothrix sp. MO_167.B42; assembly: GCA_030065255.1. GTDB lineage: Bacteria > Cyanobacteriota > Cyanobacteriia > Cyanobacteriales > Nostocaceae > Calothrix_A. Next base: position 9,081 of record JASJCX010000150.1, read on the forward strand.
ATCTTACTGATGCCGTGCCCTTACAAAGAATGGATGTGTCGCAAACATTTTAAACTCTGTCTCAAGCCAGAGGATTTAAAGAGGGTTAATCTGAATTATTTTTATTTATGAATGAAGAGGCTTTATACCATTTTCGGGCTCAAGCATTACTTGTTACTTATTACTTATTACTTATTACTTAAGCACTTGCTGATTCAACAGTGTACTTACAAAGTTTATCTTCGTCTACGCAAAACTCACTTAAAAAATCTGGGACTTTTGCGGTTTTTCCCTGCACAATATATTTATTAACCACAATATCATCAGCAAAATAATGCTCGCTAGAAGCCATATCTGCTGGATAAATATAACCTGGCAAACTAGCTATTGAAAGATTAAAAAATCTGCCAACAGAACATTCAATCATTCCTCCACACCATACACCTACATTGTGTTGCCTGCAAAGATCGTGAATTTTTTTGGCTTCAGTCAGCCCTCCGACTCTCCCAGGTTTGATATTGATAATTTTACAAGCTCCAATTTTCAATGCTTTACGGGCATCTTCTGCGGAGAGAATACTCTCATCGAGACAAATTGGAGTCTCAATTTGTGTTTGCAGCTCGGCGTGATCAATAATATCATTCCAGGCTAGGGGCTGCTCTAACATCATTAAGTTATATTCATCAAGATTTTTAAAAAGAGTAATGTCATCAAGGGTATAAGCAGAATTTGCATCAACCAGGAGAGGAAGGTGGGGATATCTGTCTCTAATCAACTTAACAGGTTCTAAATCCCATCCCGGCTCAACTTTAATTTTTAATCTGGGTACGTTCTTGTTAACATTAGCGTCAACTTCTTTGAGAAACTGATCTCTATTTTTGATGATGCCTATGGCACCACCAACCTCAACCTCATTTTTATCTCCACCTAATATTTCTCGCAGGGGTTTATCTAGCATTTGGGAGTAAATATCCCAAAAGGCAGTCTCAACAGCTGTTTTGGCAAATGAATAGCCTTTGATATGAGACATTAAGTTGCATAAACTAGCCGGATTGTCCACATCTACCCCAATAATACGGGGGAGTATATATTTTTTGAGAACCAAAAACGAAACATCGGCATAGTCTGGTATATAAAATGGAAAAGGTAAAGTTGATCCCTCTCCATAACCCACAAGACTAGAAGCAGTTAATTTAACAATAATACTCCTTTTACTTTTGATCTGTGCAAAACTAGTTGTGTAAGTCTTGATTAAAGGCAACTCAAAAAGGAAGATATCGGCACTCTCTATAATCATTTTTTGATCCCATTGTTGTTATAAAGTAATCATATCTTGTACCTTAACCCAACATGCCAATCGACTATTTTGAGTCTGGATAAAAATCTCAATTTATGTCGCATTTATACAATGCCGATTGTTAAACCAAATTACTTATATTGCCATAGCCTCTAATAGTTGTGTTTCCTCCGATTCATCCCTAATTTTAAAGTAGTAATAGAGGTTTGCAACGGTTAAATCAGAAGCTTGTTGTAAGTTCTGGGAAACCAATGTTCTGTAACCAGCAAACCCAGCCTGTTGATTTACGTAGGTTTCATAGTCTTGGCGTAGTGCTGGTTTGAACATTAATCTTAATTGATCCCGTAGGGAAAAGAAATGGGATTTTTCGCTGATACTTTCATATACAAGTTGTTCTGGTGGTGCTGCTAAAGCTGTTGAGGTTTCGTTTATGTCTGGGGTGTGATCAAATTCTGGAGCTGGAAAATCAGCACTATTTAAAAGTTCAAGTTCTGAAGGAGGGAGGGAACGCATCCAATCAACTTTATTTTGCCATGTCTCCACAACTGCGACATCATGATTATAAATACGGCTCATTTCTGGGAAGAGGAAATCGAGTTCATCTTCTGCATCACAGGAGTCAATTACCATGCAAGCATTTTCACTGATGGTATTTTTCAGTTGGTAAAGTCTGTCACTAGCAGCTGACATCTCATTTTGGGCTTGATAGGTAGCAACAATAGCCTGTTCTATTGCCCAAGCACATTCTAACCTGCGTAGCTGTCCGGGGGCAGAGGTTTCTCCTAATAGGTGGGGATTGGTATAATCTGCTAAGGCTGTAAATAACATTTCCCGCGAGCCATCAATTTCTGCATTTCTGCGATGAGGATCTTGCAATTGCATGGCTGAACAAAAGCGGTTTAGTGCTTGGGTAAATAGTCCATAAGCCCGTATTAATACTATGCGATGTTGTTCAAATTTAATGTCTTGGGCTACCTGTTCAATTATCTGCCGAATTTCTGCTCCTTGGTCTTTGAGTGCCTGTTTTAAGTCAATAAAGCCATTTTTGACCTCCAAGCGCATTTGCTCAACTTCTTTGCGAAGTTTGAGGGTTTGGTGTAAGTTGACTGCACCCAAGGCTACACTAGCTACAGTTCCGACACCAATCAATGCGGTGGTTGCTTGTAAGACTCCTACGCTTGCTTGTAGGGATTGTAATCCAGCTTTTACCATATCAATTTGGCGATAGGTTTCTTGGAAACCCATGTGGTTTTGTACCATACTTGCTCCCTGCATAGCAATTCCAACTCCCGAAGTTGCTTGGAGAGCATCTACACCTTGCTGTATCAGCTGTACTCCCGATTTGACTGCATCAATTCGTTGGTAAGTACCTTGAAAACCCATGTGGTTTTGCACCATACCTGCTGTTTGAGTCAGAAAGTGTAAAGGTGAAACTAGGGGTGCTACAGGATTGCTTTGAATTATTGCACCTATCGCATGGCTCACAAATTTTCCAGTTACAGAATCCCTAGCCATACCAATGGGGACTCCATTACTAATAACTTGTAAGTATTTACCAGCTGCAATACCAGCTTGAATAGCAGGAGGAAACGTAAACAACATATTCTTTAAGGTTATATAAAGCACTAATGTTTTCAGCCTAGCTATTACGGAAAACAGATAGGAACCGTAATTACTCTATGTATGGATAAATTTTGACTAAAGACTGGGCATACTAAGTACGGGTACATCTATCACGCATTAGTATTTATGGATACACTACTAGTTAAGAAAGAAGCAGTTGATTTATTGTCACTGATTACTGGAAAAAACCTCAACCAAAGAGATATAACACCACCAGTGATATTTTTGGCAAGTTTAGTAACAGTATTACTGAGTATAATATTTGTCGATGGTAAAGTAGCGGAATCAGAGAAAAAAAGACTACTTACAACTCTATATCGCTTCAGTATGCCAGAAAGTGATGTGCGTAGATTAACCCATTTAATGATTAAAGGAGTTAAGGAAAATCAACTTTATGGAAAAAGTGATGATGTCTTAACACTAACGGCTACACTGACAGAATCTCAACGGCTTTTGTTAATTGGTTTTGGCTATGAAATGTCTGCTGCTGATGGAGAAATGGATTCCCGTGAGAAACAGTATTTGCAGATATTAGCCAAGGGTTTAGGTATTAAATCCCAGTATTTAGAAGTTTTCGAGGCTGTATTTACTCATCAAGAAAACCTAGATTCAACTGCTGTAGAAGAAGTCCGCTTTTTGCTCAATCCTTTACGCTTTCAGGAATTGGATGCTGTATTTGTCAAAGCGGCGCGGGATATGTTGGCAATTTTACCAGCTATACCTGCAACTCAAGGTACTCAACAACCCATACCTACATCGTATGATGAGTTAAAGAAGTTTCAAGAGAATCGCCAACAATTAGAGAATATTTTTCATCGAATTTTTCAGATACTTCAAGATTGTCAAAAACAGGGTTTCTTGTCCTATACTTTTATAGATGAAGTGCAAAAAATATGGGGAAAAAATCAATCACAGCGATTCCGTTTAGCGGTTGTTGGTGAATTTAGTCAAGGGAAATCAACTCTACTCAATGCTTTACTTGGTGCAGAAATTCAACCAGCACGAGAGATTCCCTGTAGTGGTGCAGTAACGGTTTTGAAATATGGTAAGCAAAAGCGGGTAATCTGTCATTATAAAAATGGTAGGGAAGAGGAAATTCCATTTGCAGAATATCAACAAAAAGCAAGTATTTCTGAAGATGCAGCCATTGGTTCTCTGAGTGATGAGTTAGCTCAATCTGAAATTGCAGAAATTATTTTTGAACATCCTGATTTGGAATTATGTAGGAATGGAGTAGAAATTGTAGATTCTCCTGGATTAAATGAACATCCCGAACGTACTGCGATTACTCAACAATTGCTTGAGGATACTGATGCAGTCATTTTCCTTACTAATGCTTCCCGTCCTTTAACCCAAGGAGAACGGGATTTACTGCAAGAATTAAAAATTCATATTAATAGTGGACAAGATGATGAACCTGCAAATAATTTATTTGTTGTATGTAATTTCATGGATTTAATCCGCACTGAAAAAGGTAAGGAGCAAATCAAAAAACGAATTACAAATTTTGTGCAGGGTGAAACTCCAATAATCTCAGGCAACAACCGTATTCATTTTATTTCTGCTCAAGCTGCACTTGATGCTATTTTAACAGATAATAAAAATGAATACTTAGAACATTTTACAAATTTTATTTCATCAATAGAAAACTTTTTAAGATTTGAACGTGGTACATTAAAGTTGAAACGTTTACATCTGATTCTCAATACATTAATGCAAAAATGTAGTAGTACATTGAATCAAGCACAAGATGCATTGGCAGGTAAAATAAAAATATCCGCTTTGGAAAAACAGAATATTTTAGAAAAAATTGGAGAAGCTAGTGGACGCAATGTAAAAATTCATCTGTTAGCAAAACAGATCAAACAAGAAGCATTGATAAAAGCGGTTGAATCTTGGAATGAGTGGTATGGAGGTTTACGCGATCGCATTGTTAAGAAAAGCGAATCTTGGTCTTCAGAACACAGCCATATTTGGAGTCAAGATCAACTAATAAAAGATTATACCAATCAATTTATTCGGGATTTATCTGGAGAAATAGATGAATGGGGGAATAAAATACTGAAAGATATAATCCTGCAAGAATATCTGAACATTTTGGATAACAATATTGAGTATGAATTAGACGCAATTCAAGCAGATTTCCAAAATATAGATATACAAATAAACACTCATTTTAGTGAACAAGTTAAACTCTCAATTAATGGTATCAATGATGATTTTATAGGATTTGGAGGATTTGGTGGTGGTATTGGCATAGGTGGAGCTTTGGCGGCTGGATTATTAGCATTTACAGGACTTGGATTCATTGCCATAATTGTTGCCAGTGTCGTCGCTACAATTGCAGGTTCATTTGGTTTAGGTGTGTTAGATGTTGATGGAATACATGACCAAATTAAGATGAAAGTATTAGAATTAGGATTCCAAAAATTGGACGAATCAATTGATGAAAGTACTAATAAATTAAAGGAAATTATTGATACAGCGATAAATAGCAAAGTAAAATCAGCAAGTCAAGTTATTGCAGCTGCAATTTCCCTTTACGAAAATCTCCTAGAACAGCAAGAAAAAGCTCATCAAGAAACTCTTGAAGAACGTGAAGCTGATAAAATCTGGATTTCCCAAAAGCGTCAGGAACTTCAGCAAGTACAAAAAGATATGGAATCAATTATCTCAGTTTGAATTTTAACTGTTTTCCTGCTGTTCTAATAAAGCAAACAGAT
>JASJCX010000151.1 GCA_030065255.1 Calothrix sp. MO_167.B42
GATGGATAAATTGAATATCCCTATTTCTCTTCTTTTTTCCTGACTTTGCGCCCTTTGCGCCTTTGCGGTTCCTACATCCAACCCATCATATTTTATGCGATGAACCACTAGTGCTCCACATTAATTTTGATGGTTTTTAGGAATTTAGATCCCCGACTTCTTAAACAAGTCGGGGATCTGTTACCGGAGAAGCTCAGATCCCCCACTTTTCTGTAAAAGTCGGGGATCTAATTTGTTACCCTAAATCTCACCGTAAGACTTATGATACAAAGCATTATCACCACCAACTATAAAAGTATCGATGTGGTTCTCACCCCAAGACACAGCAGCAGGACTGGAAATAGCCGAACCTGATAAACTCTGCCAATCACTCCAAGATGTACCGTTCCAAGAATTCCAATAGACAGCGTTATCAGTACCAACAGCAAATACATCCAGACGGTTAGTACCCCAAGATGTTACAGCAGGGGAGTAAAGCCACAAACCACCCAAACTTTCCCACTCAGTATTCCAAGATATCCCATCCCAATACTTGCGGTATACTGCATGGTCATTACCCCGGACAAATACTTCTATATGATTTTCTCCCCAGGATATGGCTGCTGGCGCACAGAGGCTAAAGCCACCTAAGCTTTCCCATTCGCTCCACATAGCACCATCCCAAGAAATATGCCATGTGGCGTTGTCTGCACCGATGGTAAATACATCTAATCTGTTTTCACCCCAGGAGGAAACAGCAACACCCCGCTTACAAAAACCACCCAAATCTTCCCAATCGCTCCAAGCGCAACCATCCCAAGTTTTACGGAGTAATTGCCGCTCTTGCCCGATAATAAACACATCAATGGTGTTCTCTTGACGGGAGATGGCTGCTGGCGCACAAAGGCTAAAGCCACCCAAATTTTCCCAATCAGTCCAGACTGACTCATCTAAGGACTTACGATACCAAGACTTGCGATAGATGGCACTATCACCACCAAGGATAAAGGTGTCCAGCCGATTTTTACCCCAGGAAGCTACCGCTGGTGCAGAGAAACTGTTTCCACCCAAAGTTTCCCAAGAGGACCATTTTGCTCCTTGGGGTTGCAATAAATCAAAGGCATGTTTGACTTGAATAATTCCCGCACCGGCGTGGGTATCAAAACCGGATTCGCCAATATCCTTAGCGGTACTCTTGAGGATATTTTTCGCTTCCTCTTGAGTTAAAGATAATTTGGCTTGTTTTAATAAAGCTATTGCCCCCGCAGCAATGGGCGTGGCGGCGGAAGTTCCATTGTCACTACTAAAGTAACCACGGAAATGGGTAATGGAACAAAAATCAGGTTTATTCGGATCTAAAGCTGCTGGTCCTTGGCTGCTATAACCGACAAACTGTTCTTCCTTATTCACAGCCCCTACGGTCATAACTAAGGGATGTCCATTAGCACCCCAAATACTTTTACCAGGTCCCACGTCACTACCACATCTATCTGTGGGACAACTTTCACCGCAGTTACCAGCAGCAAATAATACCAGAATACCTTCTTCAATTGCCTCTACTACCTTACGGGTAAAAGGATGGTCCGGATTGGTAGCATAAAACTCATCCCAGCTTTTTTGATAGATACCCCAACTGTTGGTAAGAATGTGGGGAGTCCCATCAATTCTGTGGCGTTGAATTGACCAATCAAAGGCTTTCAGGGCATTAGAGATGGCATCACCACCAGCCAGGCGACAGTCATAGAGTTGAGCTTCTGGTGCCATTCCTAACACATCGGTGGCGCACATATTACCATGCTCGCCCCAAGCCCGGGCTGTGGTTCCCCAATCAGTATTGGGTCCGCCAATCACGTTGGGAATGCGCCGTGGGGTTTCCAAAGGTGCTACTGGTCGATCTTTGGCGGTAATACCACCATCCACAATCCCTACCACAATACCTTGACCTTTGTAACCAGCAGACCAGATTTGATCTATACCCAGGTATTTTGCCACATCAGCCATCGCTCCCTTTGGCGTTGTTGGTGCACAGTCACAAGTGCCAATGGGGCAATTACTTGTACTGTCCATTAATTTCAGGGAAGTTGGTTCGGTTTTTTCCAACAACGCAATATCAAAAGGGGCAATACGGGTGTCTCTATACACCTTAATGACATTGTTCCTTGCCTCCAGTTGGGAGATCTGATGTTCTTCTATTACCCCACGCACAATTATTGTTTGTTCTTGAGCAGCCTGAAGACTGGGGATTTGCGATGCTGTGGGTTGAACTGCGATTGGTTCATAACTAGTATCTAATTGAAAACCAGACACATTCATTCTGGCAATTACTTGGGTTGCTCCCAATATGCCGATACTTTTAGGAACCCTCAATTCTACAAGCACTTTTTGCAAGTTACCTTGACTACTGGAGTTCATGTCACCCCTAGGCATCTGCCGTTGAAAGGGTAAGGAATCATTCATACTCAAGGATGGCATCGGAGCTGAATGACTTTCAGATTGTTCTACATCGGCAGACGTATGATTATGGGCACTTCCGTTACTTGTGGAGGCCATAGGTCCATTACTTTGCATTTTTTGTTCCTTTGTAATTTTTCTGTGACCAAATTGGCTAGTAGGGTGAAATTTAGTCAGTAAATACCGAAATATTTATTAAATCTTTATTAACTAAACTTTTATTCATAATCCATGTAGATGCATTACTTACCCCATGACCAAAATATGAGTCTCAGATAGTCAATGACCATCTGCAAACTAACTGGTATTAGGCAGACATTATGTGTATTTTGTAGAATTATGTGAATACGTAAATATGCTGAAAATAATTGATCGTTCAGATTTCATGTCAGTGTAAATAACGTAGTACTTACACAATTGACATATTGTTATTGGGACTATTACTGCTTGTAGGGAACCAATTTCAACCTTTTGAGGAATGACATTATGTCCGGATAAACACTTGTCATTACGAATGTAGCGATGGCAAATTGAAGATAGATGCCTACATTTATTTTTTTCTCCAGAGTGACAGCAAAGGGTTCAAAATAGAACCTCACCCTATGCTTACGGACATCCCTCTGGTAATAGATCGAGGGAAAGATTTTTACTCCGTAAAAAGCGAGGGTGAGGTAATGATTTTGTTGGATTAGTAGAGATGTGTGTACACCGTAGCCTTATTCTTCTAACTTGCACATTTTAAAACCCTTATCCACTGTCTCTCATACACATTACATATCTTGTAGTAGCAAACCAAACCGATTCCTAATATTAGCTATTTGTATTTTCTCTATTTGTATTTCCCCTAGTATTCCCCCTAGTGCGTCCGGTATTTTTCAACCTTTCCATTGCCTTATCTAAACTAAATTTCATGCGTTTAAATGCCTTTGCCAAACTACCAATTTCATCATTAGACAATTGTTCAAAATCAACTTTTGTGTGACCCATACTTACTTCTTCAGCCACCTGAGTAATTCGTTTTAAAGGTACAACCACTTGCCGATTTAAAAAGATGTTAATTAACAAAATAATGGCAGCGAATACTACGGAGACAATAGTAATAATCAAAAAGGAAGATTGATTTGCTTTTTGAATAACTTTACTGGCTGGTACGGAAATAACTTGAGCGCCGACAATCTCATTTAATTGCCAACCAAATCCATTAGTAGCACCATAACGATCTATCATACTTTGTGGTGCTCTTTCTGGGGTACTATGGCAATCTAAACATCGTGGCTCCGTAACTGCAAGAGGACGAGCAATATAGAAAATATCTCCCCCAGGAAGGGAGCGAAAGCCTTCTAATTCCGTTAAATTTGACTCCTTACGGAAGCGTTCAACAATTTTTCTCTCAAATCCATCGGCTTTATCTCGCAGGTTGGTGGGATCGAGAGTCGCTTCTTTGTAAAAGAAATCTTCATAATTTGTTTTTTTCCGTAATATTTCAAATACCTCCCTTGCTGAATAAGCTGGTATACTTTGGGGTAAAAACGTAGTTTCCAATTTATCTTTTAATTCTGGAGTAATCTGTTTGCTGGTGTATTCACGCACAGATTTCATGGTTTCCATCAGCACCAGAGCTGTAGAAGAGATTTCTGACTTGGCGTTGCTTGTCAGTACTGCAGAAAGGGTAAATCCACTCAAGCATAAACCTGCTATCAGAATTATTGCCAGGAGAATTGTCACTTTTTGCCTTAATTGTAAATTTTTTAGTTTCAATGTCATCATTATTCTTATCACCGAAAAATTTTATAATCAAACTATCAATTACATAAAAATCAGCTAAATATTAATTGATATTTACATAATCCGTTTGTCGTTACATAACTTAAATTATTAGACTAGGTTGCAACTTATTGGATTTGGTTCGAGTTCTTCCATGGGTAGAATTATTATTACTATTTTTTCAGGTGAATACAATCATTTCTCCGAAATTTTAAATTATCTTAAAAGTCATTCAATGAAAGGATTTTGAAAAACAGATAATCCGTTATCCGTTGTCTATTTTGGATTTTAGATTAACCTCATGTCTAAAGCCAGGGGCTTGAAATAGTCAGGACTTACGCAATTGTCACAATCGGTGGTTGGTGCGTGACGTTATAAGTCTTATTACTACGTTCAAATATGTTCGCATCTCACGCACCCTACACCAAAAAATATGCCAGTTGCGTAAGTCCTAATAGTGATAAAACCCTTTGTTTTTTCTCCACGGATAAATCCGGGGGCTTGTATCTGTGTTTATTTTTCGGTCAAAATTGACGTTATTTACTGTCAGGATTTTCTTTGAGTTTTTTGAAGGCGATCGCTAAACTTAATTGCATTCGTTTAAATGCTTTAGAAAGACTACCAATTTCGTCATTAGATGGTGGTTCAAATTGCAAGTCTAAATGTCCTGTACTGACTTCTTCAGCTATACGAGTCAGACGTTTTAAAGGAGCTACTATTTGGTTTCTTAAAAATATATTGATTAAAACAATAATGGCAATGAAAACAATAAATACAATTAAAATAATAATTACCGCAGATTGTCTTGCTTGATTAATTACTCTCTTGCCCGGGATAGAAATTATTTGCGCCCCGACAATTTCATTCATTTTCCACCCAAATCCATTATTTTTACCGTAAATATCAATCATGCTTTTGGGGGCAACATCATAGGTACTATGACATTTTAGACAACCCTCTTGGGATACTTTTAAAGGACGAGCTATGTAGAAAATATTTCCACTGGCGAGGGAACGAAATCCATTCACCTGTTTTAATTCTTTATTACTCCGAAATTCTTCAACAATTTTTGTTTCAAATTCATCAGCTTTATCCCGAATATTTGTGGGATTTAAAGTCGCTTCTTTATAAAAATAATCATTATATTTAGGCTGCTTACGCAAAATTTCAAATACTTCCCTCGCGGCATAAGCAGAAATACTTTGTGGTAAAAATCTATTATCCAGATTATCTGATAATTCTGGGGTAATTTGATCCACACTATAAACCCTGACAGAACTAATTGTGTCTATCAAAGTCAAAGCTTTCGCAGCAATTTCATCTTCAGCACGTTCTATCAATATAGAAGAAAGAATCCATCCACTTATGCTCAATGCAAATGCTAGGATGAGCAATAGTACAATTGTAAATTTTTTTTTCAAATTTAAATTTTTCAACATATCTTAATAAATCGGAGAATTTGAGGTTTATTTGCCAAAGAACTGAACATTATATGAAGTTTGTGATATTTATTGATTTTTACAAATATATACACAACTACAAATAAAACTGGTACAATTCCAGAATTTAGAAAGGGTTTTGTCACTTTATAATTTTAATCCTGATGGGCTATAAACTTCATGTAAATGTTTATGAAATTATTCTCCCTGGAGTATTAAAATAATTTAGCTAATGTTACACAATAGATTTTGGGAGGTTTTAGGCTATTTTTTGGGGAATAAGTACAAGGGAATTAGGATTAAAGGGTTGAAAATTCTTGCATTTCTAATTTTTGATGATAAAAAGAATAGAAAAAAAGAAGCCCAAACTGTACCCTCTACCCTGTACCCTATTCCCTATTCCCTGTACCTTGTACCCTGTTTCCGCGAAGTCTTTATGATTATCTTTTTGCAGGAACTGGGTGTAAATCAAACCTTCTCTGCATAAAATGTAAATTGGGGCTGTGTCACAATAAATCACAATACTTGGCAATTATCAATAATGCTTTGGAATCGGGGAAAGAGGCTGTTTGGGGATCGTTACACGATTGAAAGAAAACTTGGTGAAGGTGGAATTGGTATTACCTATCTGGCCAAAAACCAACAAGGACAACTGCGGGTGATTAAAACTCTCAAGGAAGAAATCCTCAATCACCCAATCTGGAAAGCGCAGCAAACTAAATTAAGGCAAGATTTCCGGGATGAAGCCGTCAGGCTAGCGGTATGTCGTCACCCTCATATAGTGCAGATAGAAAATATCTTTGATGAACATAATATACCTTGTATCGTTATGGAATATATCGAAGGTGAAGATTTGGGCCATTATCTGCTACGACACAATAAGTTACCCGAAAGTGAAGCGTTATTATATATTAAACAAATTGCTCAAGCAGTTATAGTAATTCACCAAAAAGGTTTATTACATAGGGATATTAAACCTCGTAATATTATGCTCCGTAGCGGTAAGCAAGAAGCAGTACTGATTGATTTTGGCATTGCTAGGGATTTTATTCCCAATGTAGTCCAAAAACATACTGTGTATCGTACACCTGGTTTTGCACCCCCAGAACAGTATGAAACTGAAGCAGCACGGGGAGAATATATTGATGTGTATGGTTTAGCTGCGACTTTGTATAGTTTGTTGACTGGAGCTGTCCCTACTACTGCGGAAGATAGGGGGCATAATATTCTCTTACAAGAGCCAAAGCAACTCAATCCTTATATTAGTAACAATGTAAATCAGGCAATTATGGGCGGTATGGCCCTAGAACCAGAAAATCGTCCCCAATCGGTGAGGGAGTGGTTAAATTTATTTGAGTCTGATATTGAAGAAGATTATAGTTTAGTTCCTCCCACAAGAATTATTCAACCACCTCCTACAACAATAGTTAGTTCTACCCCTCAATCTTCTCCACCGGTTATTGGCAGGACTCACTATTGGCAATGTTTGCATACCTTGAAGGGGCATGCAAGTATGGTTCATGCTGTTGCTATGAGTCCTGATGGAAAAATTTTTGCTAGTGGTAGTAGTGATAATACGGTCAAACTTTGGCAGCTAAAGGATAGAAAATTACTACGTAAATTAGGTGGTTGGTTTGCTGGCCACTCCAGTATGATTCATAGTTTAGCCTTTAGTCCTAGCGGGGAAATTATTGCTAGTGCCAGTTGGGATGAGACTATTAAACTGTGGTTAGTTAGTTCTGGTAAAGAAATTCGGACTCTTACTGGTCACAGTAATGGTGTAAATGCTGTGAGTTTTAGTCGGGATGGACAACTGCTTGCTAGTAGCAGTGGCGACTGTACAATCAAATTATGGTTAGTTAGTTCTGGTAAAATTTTACGCACTCTTACAGGGCATTCTGACTCGGTTTGGTCAGTGACATTGAGTCCCGATGGAGCACTCCTGGCTAGTGGTAGCAGTGATTATACCATTAAACTTTGGCAGGTAAACACTGGTCAAGAGATTCGCACCCTTACAGGACATTCATTTTTTGTGAATACCGTCGCTTTTAGTCCCACTGGAGAACTTTTGGCTAGTGGTAGCAGTGATTACACTATTAAACTTTGGCAGGTAAACACTGGTCAAGAGATTCGCACCCTTACAGGACATTCTGACTCGGTTTGGTCAGTTGCTTTTAGTCCTGATGGAGAATTACTAGCTAGTGCTAGTTGGGATCGAAGTATCAAAATTTGGCAGGTGAGAACTGGTAAAGAACTTGCTACCCTTGGAGGCCATACTAATTATGTCAGAGCGATCGCTTTTAGTCCAGATGGACAAACTTTGGTTAGCGGTAGTGATGATGACACAATTAAAATTTGGCAACGGATTTAGTTAATCAAATGAAGGGATGAGGTGATGAGAATATCACCCCATTATGGGAGTGTGGGAAGTGTGGGAAGTCTGGGAAGTCTGGGAGGTATGGGGAGTGATTTCTTGGAACTTATACCATTTTGAAAAAAGAATGGGACACATAGGTAGGGAACATCCACAATCCTTATAATATATAAAATTATTTTACTGGTGCCGTGCCCTGACGAAGAATTTATGTGTCGCAAACATTGCTTGAATTGGTATTAGCTAGAAATCCCACCCAAAATTTCGTTCACCCCACATAGATGTTTATGGTGTAGGTGTTGGTGTAGCCGTTGGTGTAGGTGATGGTGTAGTTGTTGGTGTAGCCGTTGGTGTAGCTGTTGGCGTAGCTGTTGGTGTAGCTGTTGGTGTAGCTGTTGGTTTGGGAGTTGGTGTAGCTGTTGGTGTAGCCGTTGGCTTTTGCAGCATTGCTCTTACCTCTTTATCCAAAGTCTGTCGCAGTTTGAGATCAGCAATTCCTGTTTCTTTCAACTCCAATTTTTTCTGATATTTCTTGACAGCATCAGTTGTTTTAGGACCATAAAAAGAATTTTTAGGCAAAGGAGGATCTAACTTCAATGCCATATTTAAGTTTGCTTGCAAGATTTTAACTATCTGGGATGCGAAGACTTGAGTTTTGGAGCCAGCAACGCCATCAACATCCATCCTGTAGCCTTTCTGAAATTCTTGGATAGATTTTTTAGTTGTTGCATCATTCAAGCAAGTCTCTGATACTGTAACTTTATAGCCCAATCCCCGTAATACAGAGCAAAATTGCCTTTGAGTGTAAATTGACTCGGTTTCGGTATTTGCTGGAGCCGCAATTGTCATGGTAGTTGTGACTAAACAAGTTGCAACCACACTAAAGCTAGTTTTTTGGAACCCACACCACATGCATAAATCTCCTTGAAATCTAATTGGTAACATCTAGTTATGATGAATAGCTACATATTGTAAGTTTTTTTAATACTTTTGTGTCAGATAATTCATGATTTTTGATTAATTTTTACATAAAAGATTAACTATTTGTGTCATCACTCCCAAGGGGTATATTTCAAAGTAGTAAAAATTGATTCCTAGATTTGATAGTTGGGAATTGGGAACACAGCAAAAGTGGATTGAATTATCTGTTATCTGTAAAATCACCAAGAATAATGAACAATTATAAGTCTAAAGGTAAGCCTAACAGAATCGTCATATTTTTTGAGATAGTAATGGCAATAATTGCTACAGCCAATTTAGCCTTAGTCATTTTTGACTTAAGTTATATTCCTTGGCGTGATTTTTACTTTAAGAATGTTCCCATGATTACCCAGAAATATGACCCAATTAAATATATTGAGCCTCACAGAGATACGCAAAAATATTTAACAACAGTCGATGAATTGCAAGCTGCAATTCCTTCTGGTTTACAGTCCCAGGCCGTAGAAAACAAGCTGGCCAAATTACGTAGTCTCAGTGTGGAAATGATTGAAGATAATCCATTTGCTGGGGTGGGGAAAAGTGGAAGCTTGGAAAAAATCAAAAGAATTATGCGCCTGTACATGAATAGGGATTCTGCCAAACAAGCTTTTCAGATATTTTGGTCGCGAGATTACTTGGTATCACAAGGATGGGAGGAAGAAAATATTTTTTTCGATGAACAAATCCGTCCTTTAATTGCTAGTAATTATTTTCGCCGCATTGGAGAAAATGGTGATTTTAGAGATAAATTTTGGATTTTAGATTTACCTTTCGTCGCTTTATTCGCTTTAGAGTTTTTATTGCGTAGTTTCTGGTTAAAGCGTCGTCATCCTAATTTTAGTTACTTGAATGTGATGTTATGGCATTGGTATGATTTGTGGTTAATATTGCCATTTTGGCGGTGGACGCGCTTCGTACCAGTATTATTTCGTTTAGAAAAAGCCAACCTCTGGGGTATATATCAATTACGGCGACAAACCCAACAGCTGATTATAGCTAATTTTGCGGAAGAAATTACGGAGATGGTGGTAGTCAGGGTAATTAACCAGCTCCAAATTTCTATTCGTCGGGGAGAGTTAACTCAGTGGTTGTTACAAGGGGATAAATTACGCCCCTATGTAGATATTAATAACATTAATGAAGTAGAAGCGATCGCTGGAATTTTTATCCAAGCTTTAATTTATCAAGTAGTTCCCAAAATTCAGCCGGAGCTGGTTGCAATCTTGCAGTACAACATCGATGCTGCATTCAACCAAGTACCAATTTATAAGAATTTGCAAAACTTTCCGGGGGTAGAAAAAATGCAGACTCAATTGAGTGAGGAACTTGCTACCCGAATCGCCACCAATGTTTATAATGCTGTGGTTACTGGTGTAGAAGATCCTAAGTCAGCTCAACTTTCCACTCAATTGGTAGAAAGCTTCATCGCAGCACTGGGAGCAGAAATGCAGAAAAAACACGTACTCTCAGAAATTCAAGATTTGTTCATAGATTTCCTAGAAGAAGTCAAGCTCAATTACGTACAACGGTTATCAGAGGAGGAAATTGAAGAAATCTTGGAGAGGACTAGTCAGCTGAAAATGCGTGCACCCACACAACCTATGTTAAATAGAACCAGTTCCATACAAAAATCTAACAAGTAATAAGTAATGAGTAATAAATTAGGACTTACGCAAAAGCAGTCTAATTAAGTCGTCATTACGTTTGCACAGCATGTCCGGAACGGACGGTAGGCTTTACGCTTAACGCGCAGCGTGCCCGCCAGGACTTAGCAATCCCAAAGATTTTGATTAATTGACTTAGCTCTTAATAATGGTAAATATTTTTGTTCACTGACTTATCTGTTTTTCAACATCCAAAATCCAAAATCTAAAATCTAAAATCTAAAATCAAATGGTTGTACTAATTTTAGCTGGGGGTAAAAGTTCTCGCATGGGGCAAGACAAAGCATTGGTACCATATCAAGGCGTGCCGATGTTACAGCGTGTCTACGAAGTTGCTGCGGCTTGTAGCAAGCAAGTGTACGTATTAACCCCTTGGATAGAACGCTATCAACATATTTTGCCAGGGAATTGTCAATATTTGCCGGAAAGTCACCCCGGGGAAGGAGCAATGGTAGGTTTAAAGCAAGGACTAACAGAAATTACCGCTGATTGGGTATTATTACTGGCCTGCGACTTACCTTTGTTGAATGTGGAAATTATCCAAAACTGGATGACTCAACTAGAGCAGGTTCCTCCATCGATTATGGTCGTAGTTCCCAAACAATCGGATTATTGGCAACCCATGTGTGCTTTTTATCGCCCCCAAATACGGGACAATTTGGCCGATTTTTTGCAAACAGGCGATCGCTCATTTCAAAGATGGCTCAACTCCATTCCCGTAAAGGCTTTACCAGTGGACTCCCTTGTCAGTGCAATGTTGCACAATTGTAATACCCCCTTAGATTTGCAGGGAAGAAACTAAATCAATGGCGTTGCTGAATCAGGATATAAAATGTCAAAATAATCTTTATTTTTCTTTGTAACTTTGCGCCTTTGCGCCTTTGCGTGAGGCAAATTCATATTTTCAATCAGCAACGCCAAATCAATTAGATAAAATAGTTACAGTCCACACCAGTTAGAGGTACCCAAATGACTACCCCTCTAGTTTGTAGTAATTTTATCAACGGTGCATGGGTAAAAGCCACAGGAGGAGCCATACTAGAAAGTCGCAACCCCAGCGATCGCCGGGAGGTTGTGGCAACTTTCCCCCGTTCCGGTAAAATCGATGTGGATAGTGCTGTCTCTTCGGCTCGTCAAGCTTACCGCAGTTGGCGACTAGTTCCCGCTCCCGCTAGGGCAGAATACATTTTTAAGGTGGGGGAACTCCTATCCCAGCAGAAAGAAGAAATTGCCCTGTTGATGAGTAGAGAGATGGGTAAGTGTTTGACAGAAGCCCGGGGAGACGTACAGGAAGGGATTGATTGGGCTTTCTACATTGCAGGAGAAGGACGGAGGTTATTTGGGCAAACCACCCCTTCGGAAATGCCTAATAAATTTGCCATGACAATGCGTATGCCCATTGGTGTATGTGCTTTAATTACTCCGTGGAATTTCCCCGTGGCTATCCCTTGTTGGAAATCCATGCCAGCATTAATTTGCGGTAATACCGTGATTCTCAAACCGGCGGAAGATACCCCGGCTTGCGCCACAAAATTAGTGGAAATTTTCCAAGCTGCTGGTTTACCACCAGGGGTGATAAATTTGGTACATGGGGTGGGGGAAGAAGCAGGAAAGGCTTTAGTAGAACATCCCGATATCAACTTGGTATCCTTTACCGGCTCTTCAGAAACAGGTTCCCAAGTGGGGGAAATTTGCGGGCGCACCCATAAACGGGTTTGTTTGGAAATGGGCGGAAAAAATGCCCAGGTGGTAATGGAAGATGCCGACTTGGATTTGGCATTAGAAGGGGCTGTGTGGGGAGCATTTGGTACCACTGGACAGCGTTGCACTGCTACTAGTCGTCTCATTTTACACAGGGATATTAAGGATAAATTTACTACCATGTTGCAAGAGCGGACTAGTCAGTTACGCTTAGGTGCCGGTTATGAATCCCAAACAGACATCGGCCCAATTATTAACGAGAAGCAATTGCAACGGGTTGGGAAATATTTAGATATTGCCAGGGAAGAAGGGGCGAAAATCTTAATCGGTGGGGAAATTGCTACCGAAGGAGAATTGCAACATGGTTACTTTTTCCAACCCACCATTCTGGACGAAGTTACTCCCCAAATGCGAGTAGCAACCGAAGAGATATTTGGTCCAGTGGTAGCCCTAATAGAAGTGGATTCCTTTGAAAATGCGATCGCAGTTTTGAATAACACTAACTACGGCCTTTCTTCCTCCATATATACCCGCGACGTGAACCGAGCTTTTGCAGCCATGCGAGACATTGAAGCCGGAATTACCTACATTAATGGTCCCACAATTGGAGCGGAAGTGCATTTACCCTTTGGAGGTGTAAAAACCACCGGAAACGGACACCGGGAAGCAGGAACAGCTGTATTAGACGTATTTACAGAATGGAAAACTGTGTACGTTGATTTTTCTGGAAGCTTACAACGGGCACAGATAGATAATCGAACCTAACTTATCCACTATTTCCACTCAAGAACCTGTCATATCATGTCCGCTTGAACACTTATCATTAAAGCTCACGCTAAAACTCACGCTCCAGGCGCACCAGACGCAACAGAGAATAAAGAGCTTTTATCATAACTAATTCCCAGACATGATATTATCCATCGCCAACCCGACATCCGTTATCCATTACCTCCACTCAAAAACCCCTATTCATAGCCAACCTGACATCCGTTGCCACCATCCGTTGCCAAGAGAGCAAGGAGAGTAAAGAAAGTAGTTATATTGGATACCATCGGTGTGATAGCCTTTTTTTAGACACACACCCTTGTATCCCTAGAAAAAATGAGTACTTTTACCTTATTTCGTGATGACTTTGAAGGTAATTCTTTAGATACATATAAATGGAAACTACCAGAGCCAGGAGACAGCTCTTTTTTAGGACGCACTCAGCTACGTCTTGATGAGGAACCAACTGTAAGTAATGGCTCAGTAAGTCTCCAGCTCGATACACATAACCCATCAGCATCGGTTCCGGGTGATTCATTCTTAGGTTCTGAGATTATAACCGCGCAAACTTTCAGTCAAAACAGTGGACTAGCCTTTGAAGCAAGGATTGCTTGGACTGGTCCTATACCAAGAGGTATAGTTGCTGGCTTCTTTTCTTTTACGATTCGGGACGGAAATGGTGACGGAATAATTGATGTAACCGATCCTCATGATGAGCTTACTTTTGAACTATTAACTAACGATATTGACAATGCTTTACAAGATCCCAATGTAAAACAACGGGTATTGACTAACGCTTATAGCGACGATCCCCTAGGACCAGGTGATGCAGAGTTTATTCCCATTGATGAGGATTTAAGGAATTTCAATACTTTCCGTATCGAATGGCTGCCAGATAGAGTCAGATGGTTGGTTAACGGAGTAGAAATAAGAACAGAATTTGATACTGTCCCTGATGAAGATATGGATATCCGTCTCAACATCTGGGCTCCTACTCAAGACTTTCCAGAAGCATTTGATCCATCTCTACAGCCCACATCTAGTGAAGCAAATAATCAGACTTTTTCTTACGAAGTAGATTATCTAAAAGTTGAACGCTTGAATGTAGACACTGATGATTTTATATTTTGGCGCAATCAACAAACAGGAGAGAATGCTGTTTGGCTCATGAATGGCTCCAACTTGGACGAAGGGGTTTTAATTGATACTCATTTGCCAGACCCCAACTGGAAGATAGAAGCTACTGGAGACTTTAATAATGACGAAAAAACTGACCTAGTTTGGCGTAATGAGACAACGGGAGAGAATGCTATTTGGTATATGGATGGCGCTCACCTAGAACAAGGAGTTTTCATAAATACTTCTTTACCAGATTCCAATTGGGATATAGAAGCTACCGGAGACTTTAATAATGATGACAAAACTGACATAGTTTGGCGCAACTACGCCACTGGGGAAAACGCCATTTGGTATATGGATGGTGCCAATGTACAACAGGGTGTATTCACCGATACTCCCTTAGCAGATATTAATTGGCAGATTGAAGGTGCGGGAGACTTTAATAATGATGACAAAACTGACATAGTTTGGCGCAACTACGCCACTGGGGAAAACGCCATTTGGTATATGGATGGTGCCAAT
>JASJCX010000152.1 GCA_030065255.1 Calothrix sp. MO_167.B42
GCGATTAGAAGAGAAAATGATAAATATTGGATAGATCCTTCACTTTGTAATAACTGTGAAGGTTATTATCCCGAACCACAGTGTGTAACCGTATGTCCTAACGACTCCCCTATTCCCTTACAAGCAAAAAGAGGGAGATGTAAAGTTGAACCAAGGGAAGCCACCAGTCCAGATTTATTTGCTAATGGTAAAAGTAACCCCTTTGCATCATCAATAGTCATTTGGGAAGCTTGTAATATTCTGGCACAAAGAGCTTCCTTATCTTGGGAAACAGATGAAGAGGGTAAAATTTGTTACCGTAGACAAGTGAATCAAGGCCGAGGAGAAATAGCTTTTCATATTACTGATTCTGGGAATCAAACCACAGATTTAAGCGTAATTGAAAACTTTGATATTAGAGCAGCTTGTCTGCATTTAATCTTAGCAGCTCATGCCACCCCCCTAGATAAACCTTGGGAACAGGAATTTACCATCGACGAACACCAAATTGAGAAATATTTAGGATTGGAAAAACGCAAGGATCTCAGCAAAAATGTCAAGTTAACTCTGATTAAAAACCTAGTGCAACAGGCTTGTTCCCTATTGGTTTCCGTCCAGTGGTTTCAACAAGGTAGAATTCAGAAATTTTCCTTTGCCAAGACTCCCCTATGGCATTTGCAAGGAATGCAACATTACTTTCAAGAAGATCAAAATGGTTGTCAATATTTAGTGGGTATTACTTTTAAAATTAGAGCTGGTATTTGGGCAAAACATTTCCTCAACAGGCAAGGATGCAAAGACTCAAAAGCATTTTATCAATATGGTAGTTTGCCCAGAACTTTGCTCACCACCGTTATGAGTATTTGGCAACAACATGAAGGAACAGCCAGATTGATGCTATGGTTGCTGTTCAAAGCCAAAATGGGTAAAGAACAGCGAATTATAGTCCCCACCCTCATGCGTGTTGCCTATGGTGAAGAAAAGGTTGTTAGGGCTGCTACCCACAGACAGGAGCGCAAACGCTTACTACGCACCTTTGAGAAGGATTTAGAAGTTCTCAACCATCATGGCATCAAAGCCATATTTGATCCAGTCACTTATCCACCGGAAATTCAACCATTGTGGGCCAAATTGATGGATATTCCCGAAGATCCCGATGAAGCATTAGAATTTTGGATCAATGATGCTGGCGCTAATAATCGTTTGACAGATAGGGGACCCCGTGGAAAGTGGAATCAATTGATGAATGCGCGGATTTTATCTTTTGAATTACCTCCACAATGGGAACAGCAAATGGTGAAAAGCGATCGCAAATCACGGGATAATAGGTATCGTAAAAATTCCAAAACCACTGGAGGTTTGTTAGGAGAACAGATTTCCCAAGCACGGAAAAACCTGAATATTTCCCAGAGGGAGTTAGCAAAATTGGCAGGGAAAAGCCAAAGCTGGATTCGAGATATCGAAAATGGCCGCCTCAAAGCTAAGGTGGAAGATCAAGCAGTGTTACGTAAGGTTTTGGGTATTGCTTAAATACTCAGTTGATAGTTGATAGTTGATGGTTGACGGTTAAGAGTTGATAGTTGATAGGTCAGAGTTAAGAGTTAGGAGTTCATAGTTGATAGTTGAAGATTTTAACTCCTTCCCTCACCCCCTCACCTCCTCACCTCCTCATCCCATCACCTCCCACACTCCCCTCACTCCCCCTGCTCCCTGTCCCCTGCCCCCCTGCCTCTTTTTGAGTCGAACAATACTTTTCTAACCAATATGTCCATTGCTGTAACCCTAGCTAAACCCTGAACCTTTTGAGGCACTCACGCTGGTGTTGTATCCTCATCAAGTCCAAAACAGAGCATCCCAAATATTAAATATTGTAGTGGGGACATTTTGTCCCCATTTTAGATTTTTAGATTTTAGATTTTAGATTTTATTCTTCCATACAGGCAAGTGCCTTTTTTTGCATAGTTTGAAAAATATTGTAAAAACCATTGGCGCGGGAAGGTGTGAGGCTAACATTTAATCCAGTTTCTTGAATAAAATCTGGAGCCAATTGGGCAATTTCTGTGGGTGATAATCCCTGTAATCCCTCAATTAAAAGTCCTACCAGACCTTTGGTTAATTGGGAATCAGAATCCCCTTGATATATTACTTTACCTGAATTTAAAGAAGCGGTGATATAAACTTGAGAAACACATCCAGGAACCTTATTTTCAGGTATTTTTCCCTCTTCTGGAAACTCATGTAAACGCTGACCATACCAAATTAGCTGTTCGTAGCGTCGCTTGGGGTCTGTAGCCCGTTGAAAACGCTGCACAATTTTGGCGAGGGCTGGCGGTAAAGAATCTATGGTTGAGGACATAAGAAGGCATATAATTGACGCTATTATCTTGAGTGTAAGGTATTGGAGACTAAACCTGACTACGCGCAAGCAAGTAATAAGTAATAAGTAATATGGCAGTTGACGGTTGACGGTTGACAGTTGACAGTTGATGGTATTAAGGAAACTTACTCATTACTCATTACTTCCCCACACTTCCCACACTCCCCACACTCCCCACACTCCAGTGCTCCCCTGCCTCTTCATGGCTTGGCAAATCAAAAAACAACCAAGGGATTACACCGGAACAGGAAACAATTTTTACCATTTGTATCGTAATCATGTTTCCATTGACAAAGCTGACAATGGTGGTCATAATCTTTGCTAAACCTTGACAAAGAGCAAGTATGGTGTTCTAAACAATAGTAAACCCTTGTGTGTGGGTAAGTAAGAGGATGTTTGATAAGTATTATGTTTAACATTAAAACCTGTTGAAACCTAACCCCCTAGCTCTTTCCTACAAGGAAAGGGAAGCGGAAAAACTTTTATGTTGGAATGGGGGGTTTAAAGCCTCTCTTATGTCGGGAGAGAGGTGCTTGTGTAAAGATTTTGACGTTACAAACATCCTTTCCAACTTCGACAGTACGTCCACATATTTGTTGGATAGTTAACCAAATAACTGATGAGAATGAAGAATCCAGAACCTAAAATTGTGATTGAGCATTTGATTAAAATTTATGGAGATAAACCCCATGGTGCTCTCAAGTTATTCCGCTCAGGTGGAACTAGGGAATCAATCCTCAAGGAAACAGGAAATGTTTTAGGGATTGCGGATGTATCCATGAACATCAATCAACAGGAATTGTTTGTCATCATGGGGTTGTCCGGTTCGGGTAAATCTACCTTGGTTCGCTGTATTAATCGCCTGATTAATCCTACTAGTGGGCATATTTACATAGACGGCGAAGACATTGCCCATGTTAACGAGCAACGGATGCGAGAAATTCGCCTTACCAAAGCATCCATGGTGTTTCAGAAATTTGGTTTATTTCCCCACAGAACAGTAGCTCAGAACGTGGAGTATGGTCTAAAAGTAAAGGGGATAGACAAAGACGAACGCCGTCAAAAAGCCCTGGACACCCTAAAAATAGTGGGTTTGGATCAATGGGCAGATTATTTACCCTCCTCCCTCAGTGGCGGGATGCAGCAAAGGGTAGGTTTAGCCCGCGCCTTAGCCACAGATGCAGATATTTTACTCATGGATGAGGCCTTCAGCGCCCTAGATCCCTTAATTCGCCGGGAAATGCAAGATGAATTACTCCGATTGCAAAAAGAACTACACAAAACTATTGTATTTATCAGTCATGATATTCAAGAAGCGTTAAAAATTGGCGATCGCATCGCGGTAATGAAGGATGGTGCAATTGTGCAAATTGGCACTCCAGAGGAAATGATTACCCAACCTGCTGATGAGTATATCCGGGCATTTATCCAAGATGTTAACCGCGCCCAAGTTGTCACCGCAGGGTCCATTGCTCGTCAAACTATTCCTGTAATTCTCGATCAAGATTCACCCAGTGAAGCACTAGGGAAAATATCAGAACATGTTGTCGAACATATGTGCGTTGTCAATGCCCAAGGTTCACCCGTGGGTATAATTAATAAACAAAGCCTTGAATCAGCTTTAGCACAGGAAAAATCAGATATTTCCCAAGTAATGCAAACTGATTTTCCTCAAATCAAGGCTAACAAACGCCTAGAAGATACTTTTCCTCTTTACCAGCAAGGGCTACCTGTAACGGTAGTTGATGGAGCGGGGAAATTCCAAGGCTTGGTAGAGTTGGCTGATGTTCTTGCCAGCATTGGCAATGCAGATAATTGCGGACATCAGAATGACGATTAGGGAAAAATACTTAAATTGAGAAAATATAACATACACTACAATTTTCCCATCGAATCAACCACATCTAAGGAACAATATCTTCAATAGACAGGAGACACCCTAATTGTGTTCATTTTTAACTTCATCGCCACTGCTCAAGGGGGTTTAAATAACATCCTCAATCCATTTGAACTTTATACCTTACCCCTCGATCAGTGGATCACTGACAGTGTTAACTTCATTGTTGATAACTATCGCCCTGTTTTCCAAGCCATTGGCCTTCCCATCGGTTTTACTCTACAGGGTATACAATCGATTTTCCTTGCCATTCCGCCATTAATTTTTCTCATCTTCCTTGGCTTACTGGCTTGGCAATTGGCAGGGGGGAGAATTGCCATTTATAGCGTTCTTGCCTTAAGTTTTATCGGCTTTATTGGGGCTTGGGAAGAAGCGATAGTATCACTTTCCCTGGTAATAACTGCTGTGGTTTTTTGCATGGTAGTTGGTATTACCATTGGCATCTTCAGTGCTAGTAATCAGCGCGTGGAGAAATGGCTAAGGCCCCTGCTGGATGCCATGCAAACCCTACCCTCGTTTGTGTATCTGGTGCCGGTGGTGATGCTATTTGGTATTGGTGAAGTTTCGGGGGTAATTGCTACGTTCATCTTCGCCGTACCGCCCTTAATTCGCCTCACCAATTTGGGAATTCGCCAAGTATCGGCAGAAGTGGTGGAAGCAGCCACCGCCTTTGGTTCCAATCCCAGGCAAGTGCTGTGGGAAGTACAAATTCCCCTAGCTATGCCAACTATTCTCGCCGGGGTAAACCAAGCTATTCTATTGGCTTTATCCATGTCAGTAGTCACCTCCATGATTGGTGTGGAAGGATTGGGAGGCATGGTGTTACAGGGTTTGGGTCAGGTAAATGTGGGACTGGCATCTGTGGGGGGATTGAGTATTGTCCTCATTGCTATTATGCTCGATCGCATGACCCATGTTTTTGGTACAGCCGATGGTCAAATTTCCTGGAAGGAACGGGGTCCCATAGGTTTCTTCACTTCCGGATCAAAAGCACAAAAAATTCCCTTAGCTATCTTTGGAGCAGGCATTATATTAGCCTTGTTAGTTACTTCTATTACCAGACAACAAACTTCCCCCGCTTCCACAACATCCACAGGAGAAGTAATGCCAGGTATTGGCGTGGAGGTGCAAGCTGCCCATAGCGCTTTACAAGAAGAAAGATTCCAAACCGAAATCATTAACATTGGTCTGAGAAAACTTGGTTACAAGACTCCAGAACCAAAACAAATTGAATACACCACCATGCACCTGGCTGTAGGGCAAGGTGACTTAGATTATATGCCTTTCCATTGGGAGAAAGGTCATAGATCATTTTTTGAAAAAGGTGGTGGGAAAAAGAAGTTAGAGCGATTAGGAGTTGTTACCCCCAATCTGTTGCAAGGTTATCAAATTGATAAAAAAACCGCAGATAAATACAATATTACTAGCCTTGGACAACTCAAAGATCCAGAAATTGCCAAACTTTTTGACTCAGATGGAGATGGGAAAGCAAATTTGACCGGATGCAATTCGGGTTGGTTTTGTGAGTTTGTGATTAACCATCATATTAAGGCTTACGGATTAGAAGACACTGTTGAGCAAGATCAAGGAAGTTACTCAGCTTTGATTGTCAATACCATTACCCGCCAAAAACAAGGAAAGCCAGTTCTTTATTACACCTGGACTCCTATGTGGATAGCTAGTGTCTTAAAAGTTGATAAAGATGTAAATTGGCTAGAAGTTCCCTTCACTTCTCTACCAAAAGAACAGGAAGACTTGACAGAAAAAGATACTTCATTTGAAGGCAAAAATCTCGGATTTGCCATTGATAATGTGAAAATTTTGGCTAACAAGAAGTTTGTGAGTGAGAATCCCTCTGCTAAACGTTTATTTGAACTGATTAAGATTCCCGTGGAAGATATCAATGCCCAAAACCAACAGTTCAAAGCAGGTGAAAACACCATCGCAGATATTCAACGTCATGCCCAAGAGTGGATTAAGAACAATCAAGATTTGTTTGATGGCTGGGTGAAACAAGCAAGACTTGGCTCAAGTAATGTTTCTGTAGAGTGATGACTGTTTTTATACCCCAATATTGTCATTGCAACACATAAATTCATGAAGTATTACCAACAAATGTTAATTATCAATTCACAAACATACTTTATGTTGACGTTTTTTGGTACAAACATCTCATCATGTTTGCGATGAAAATCAAGTTTTAGGAGTACATCTGGTGTTGACATCCTCCTTGCTAGCAACGGCTGCAACCACTCCCTTGTCATGGAGTCCTACCATAGGGATAATTATGGTCACATGCAATATTATTGCCATTGCCTTTGCCAAATCCACTGTTAAGTATCCCAGCTCAGAGCCAGCTTTGCCATCATCTAACTTTTTTGGTGGAATGGGCTTACCAGGGTTATTAGCTACTACATCCTTTGGTCATGTTTTGGGAGCGGGTGTAATTTTAGGGTTACATAGCATCGGTAAAATCTAGTTGTTTTACCATTCATCTTTATACCAATATCATTTTGTGAGCTAGATGTTAATTTAATCTAGCTCTTTTTTTGGGTGTTGACAGTTGATAGTTGATAGTTGACAGTTTTTGAGTAGAACAATATTGTACTAACCAATATGTCCATTGCTATATAACGCCCAATAAATTTTCCACTGTTTTTGGGATGATGGGATTTGTGGTTCAATAGATAGTAAGCTGACGAGCATTGAAATTGAATAATTCAGTGCCTGTAATTCTTTGAGAGCCAAGTTGTTATTTCACGTTGTCATCTCCCGGCTTCTAGCCATGAATAGCGTCAAAATACTAAATTATGCCAGCTAGAGATATCTTTCATAACGCAGTTAAACATGGGTTAGAAAAAGAAGGATGGAAAATTACCCATGATCCCTTAACTGTCAGTTTCGAGTTAGGGGATATGTACATAGACTTAGGTGCAGAAAAAATCTTAGCAGCAGAAAGAGAAGGTGAAAAAATCGCAGTTGAAGTTAAAAGCTTTTTTAAAACATCTGCAATTTCTGAATTTCACACCGCTTTAGGACAATTTATTAACTATCGACTAGCATTATTTGAACAAGAACCAGATCGTACATTGTATTTAGCAGTTCCTCTTGATACATATACCTCATTTTTTACCATCAGACTTGTACAAAATATTATCAATACATATCAACTTAAGCTAATTACTTATACGCCTGTAACAGAGGAGATAGTCGAATGGATAAAATAGCAAAATACCAACAAATAATTCAACAACTTCTCCAGGAATATGCTGCAATTTCCAGTCAAGAATCAGATATTGAAACCCAATTTATTTTTGACACAGAACGTCATCACTACCAACTCGTTAACGTTGGTTGGAAAAATGAACGTCGTATTTATGGCTGTTTTTTACACTTAGATATCAAAGATGGTAAAGTTTGGGTACAACATAATGGAACAGAAAATGAAGTAGGAGAAGATTTAGTCAATTTGGGAATTCCCCAACAGGATATAGTTATCGGTTTTCATTCTCCATTCAAGCGTCAATTTACCGATTATGCTGTGGGTTAACGTAGTTTTTCAAGCAAAAAAAATACCAGGACTTACGCAATTGTCACAACCGGTGGTTGATGCGTGACGTTATAAGTCTTATTGCTACGTTCAAATATTTTCGCATCTCACGCAACGGCAATAATGCACCACAAGAACATCTACACCGCATTTTGCCTCCCCTACGCCAAAAAATCTGCCAGTTGCGTAAGTCCTAAATACTTATAAATTTCTACCTTATCAACAACTTACCTTGATTTCTGGCTGCGGAAATTGCACCACCATTAGCAGTAAAAACTCTAATTCCTGAAACAGTGACATAATCACCATCATCTGTGATTATTTGCTTAACACCCGCTTTATCCATAGCTTCTAATATCAACAAATCGTAACCATCAAGCAACTGAGTTTGAAATCTAATAAGCGCAGTATTGGTTTTAGTTTCGTCTATCAATATCTCAGTACAAGCAGCAATTGATTTAACTTGTTCCCAAGCTGTTTCTACCTCCGCAACTACCTTCATTCTTTCCCTTGGGTAGTTATGACGGTATTCTTTTGTTTTGATATCAGTATCAAATATTTTTCTTTCTGTCTGTTCAATATTATGTGCTAATTCTGCAAGGGAAAGACCACAATATAAAAGTGACGAGTCAACAGAAATAGCCTTAGCTAAGTAAGAAGGATATTCATGAGTTTGATAACGACGAGATGAAACACTGGCACTAGTATAGGTATACCAATACCAGACATTTGTATCTACCAAGAAAATATCATCTTTCTGGGGACTATCAGACCGGATATCAACTACCTCAGCCTGAACTGTATAGTTGACAGCCATTATCTATGTATTTGCTTGTTCGCTGATAACTTGATCTAAACGGTTACGAAAATCAGGTTCGGAATAATACCGCTTTGAGTTTTCGATTACTAACTTGAGTATCTGCTTACCAACCGCATTCAGATTAGAGAACTTCAGCAGACGATTTAACTTTTCTGGCTGAATATCCCGGAGTAATTGTCCAATCGCAAAATTAAAGAAGGGGGAAGCAAAGATTTCCACTCCTGCAAAGTCTAGCTCAACCTGATGCTCTGCTAATAATTCTGAATATACCAAATCATACACCTTCTGACCATCGCCCGGTGTAATGCAGTTTTTGCCTATTAAGGTAAGGACTTCGTGCTTCATAACTTAAACTTAGGGACTGACAATTTTTCAAGTATCCCCTAAATTGATTGTGGGATGGGCTTCTAGCCCGTCCATTTCAGCAGGCAGGCAAGGATGCCTACCCCACAATAGTCAAATGCATCACCCATAGTTTCAATGAGTGCTGAATATTCCAAAAATAATAAAGCCCATGACGGGATTTGAACTCGTGACCTCACCCTTACCAAGGGTGTGCTCTACCCCTGAGCTACATGGGCGGAATGGGGTTTTAAGTTAAGAGTTAAGAGTAAAATACTCATAACTCATAACTTTTTAAAGGTGGGCCGGACTGGATTTGAACCAGTGTAGGCGCTAGCCAACGGATTTACAGTCCGTCTCCATTAACCACTCGGACACCGACCCTTGGCATCCACGATTATCAATCATAGCACAAGTATTTTAAATAGCAAGGGTTTTGCTGAAAAATATTAAAATAGTTCTTTTGGTTGATTTTAGTCATGGATGAAAGGAAATGGCCAAACATGGGAACATTAATGTGACGATCAATTGTCAAGTTAACGGTACTGTGGGAACACTATGCCTAAATTACCTCCAAAAGACTATATTCAGACAGTTTCCTTCCCTGATGAAATTAGTTTGCGTCCCATTGGTGTGGTACATTCTCCCTACAAAGAGCGACATGGAACACCGCGACAGTCCCACCTGCGTACAGTTCCCCCAGATTACCAGCCTGCGATCGCTACAATTGAATTATTCTCTGAGATGGTGCCAGAATCAGCTCTCAAAGACATGGATGGGTTCGATCGCATTTGGGTGATTTCCTGGCTACATTTGAATCACCATTGGAACCCGACTGTGATACTCCCACGAGGTCCTCGGATTCGCCGGGGTACTTTGGCTACTCGCGCACCCCATCGTCCTAATCCCATTGGTTTGAGTGCCCTCAAGCTGCTAAAGATAGAAGGTTTGGTTTTGTATGTGGAAGGGATTGATTTACTCGATCAAACCCCGGTTTTAGATATCAAGCCTTATGTTACTTATTGTGATGCTTTCATGGATGCAAAATGTGGCTATGTCCACGATATGGAAAGTTCCCAGGAGTTGGAAGTAGATGTGTTTGGCACACATAGACCAGAAGTGGGGGAAGGATGAGGGGAGTGTGGGAGGTGTGGGAGGTGTGGGAGGTGTGGGAGGTGAAGAATTGTTTATAATTAATCTTTAATATTTAGCTGTGGAATCAATCTAAAATCAACAATCCAAAATAAACAACGGATAAGGGATTATCTGTTTTTCAAAACTGTTTGTCTGAGTATCTCCCATGTCTCCTAAACATCAACAAGCGAGTACAAATAAAATTCAATCCTGTGATTGGTCTATTGAAGAATTACCAGGGTTAAGCCCAGAAGAACGATCGCAATTACTCAATTGTGGTATAACCACAACGGGTATCTTAATGACCCAAGCAAATAATCCAGCAGCTAAGGTGGCGCTGTCCAATAAATTAAAGGTGAATCTGAACTACCTCAATAAATGGATGGCATTGGCAGATTTAGCTCGTATTCCCAGTGTGGGGGTGCAATATTGCGGCTTACTACTCCATGCTGGTGTTGCTTCGGTGGCCCAGTTAGGGAATATTCCTACCCATCGATTACACAAACAAGTCCTCCGCTTACAAGTAGCAACCATGCAGCGACGGGATTTGTGTCCTACAGTTGAATTAGTACAACAATGGATTCACCAAGCTCAAATAATTATGAGTTAAGAATTATGAATTATGAGTTATAAATTCCAATTTTTAAACTTTAACCAACACTCCATTCAGGAAAATTTCTGCCAATCCCTCCGCCATTTGTTGCATTTCCTGGGCAGAAGCATCTGGATCGATTAATGTCTCATGGGAAAAACCTGCGATCGCAAACATTCCCAAGAACACCTTTGCCACTAATTTCGCATCCATCTGCCGATAGATTCCTCTATCCATGGCCGTTTGGAAAAATGCCTCAGCCACATCAGTCATTTTATCAATGACTTCCGACTGGATGCGTTCGCGCAAATCTGGATGAAATTGTGCCTCCATAAAGCAAACTCGCATCATTTCGGCATTTTTCTTCATATTCCACATGCGGCGACGCATGACTTGAGCTACGGCCTTGTAACTAGC
Organism: Calothrix sp. MO_167.B42; assembly: GCA_030065255.1. Lineage (GTDB taxonomy): Bacteria > Cyanobacteriota > Cyanobacteriia > Cyanobacteriales > Nostocaceae > Calothrix_A. Next base: position 11,109 of record JASJCX010000152.1, read on the forward strand.
CATTTCACTCAATTCTGTCAGTAAATCGGTGAGAATATCTACCCACCCGGCAGTTGCCACTTCGATCAAAATTGCCTTTTTATTGGGAAAATGACGAAAAAGTGTTCCTTCTGCCACACTTGCAGCTTTAGCTAAATCACGGGTGGTGGTACCATCAAATCCTTGAGCTGCAAACAATCGTTGCGCCGCTTGTAAAATGCGATCGCGGGTTTGTGCTTCTGAAGGCGGGGAAGAATTAAAAACTCGCATAACTGGTTATAGTGATATCTGCGGAACTGAAGCCGTAGCATTATTGTCTAACGTCCAACACAAAAAGCCTAGAAAGCTTAACACTAGATTAACGACCTGTTTACTGTCAATCTTGTTGATTTGTTCACGAAAATTTACGTTTGTTCTTGCTTATGAGCTACTTCCATTCCTTCAAAATACCTGTGGTTAAAAAAATGACCATGAAACTGGTAGCATCTTTGCTACTGGTAGTTTTCTGTTCTTGGGTATTAATACCAGGGGTTGCAGTTGCTAGAACCCAAACCACACAAGCCAGTAGTTCGATTAAACCATATCTGGATCGGGTGATTCGGAATTTGACGGAGTTTCGCCTAGATAATGGCATGAAGTTCATTGTCTTGGAAAATCATCAAGCACCTGTAGTATCTTTTGTCACTTATACAGATGTGGGTGGTATAGATGAGCCAGATGGAAAAACTGGTGTAGCACACTTTCTGGAGCATTTAGCTTTTAAAGGTACCACCCGCATTGGTTCTAAAAACTACAAGTTGGAAAAACCGTTACTGGATCGTTTAGATCGGTTGGATAAGGAAATTCAAGCAGCTAAGGCAGCTGGTAAAACAGAGGAAGTTGCCCAACTTCAAAGCAAATTTGATGCCACTGAATCCTTGGCAAGTAAACTTGTGGAACAAAATAAATTAGGACAAATTGTCGAACAGTCTGGGGGGGTAGGTTTAAATGCTACTACTTCCACCGAGGCGACTCGTTATTTCTACAGTTTCCCTTCTAATAAATTGGAATTATGGATGTCCCTGGAATCAGAGCGATTTTTAGAACCTGTGTTCCGAGAATTTTATAAAGAAAAAAATGTCATCTTAGAAGAGCGGCGTTTGCGGGTGGAAAATTCTCCCATTGGGCAAATGTTAGAAAAGCTTATGGATACGGCTTACACTGTCCACCCCTACAGAAGGCCTGTGATTGGTTATGACCAAGACATCCGTAATTTAACTAGGGAAGATGTGCAGCAATTTTTTGATAATTACTATGTACCCAGTAATATTACCATTGCCATTGTGGGTGATGTCCAACCAAATGAAGTGAAAAAACTGGCACGGGTTTACTTCGGACGTTACAAATCTAAGCCCAAATTCGTAGCCAAAATTGATACAGAACCCCAACAAACCCAGGAGAAGGAAGTAAGCTTAAGGTTAAAATCCCAGCCCTGGTATTTAGAAGGCTACCATCGCCCATCCATTAAACACCCAGATGAAGCGGTATATGACATTATGGGTAGGCTACTCAGCGATGGGCGTACTTCCCGGTTGTATAAATCTTTGGTAGCAGAACAGCGATTAGCATTAACAGCCCAGGGTTTTAGTGGTTATCCCGGTGATAAGTATCCCAATTTAATGTTATTTTACGCCCTGACTGCTCCTGGTAAGTCTGTGGATAAAGTCGCAGTGGCTTTGCGCGAACAAATTAACAAGTTAAAAACACAGTTGGTATCCGAAACTGAGTTAAAACGAGTAAAAACCCAAGCTAGGGCAGGATTATTACGTACCCTCGATTCTAATATGGGTATGGCACAGCAACTATTGGAGTATGAAATCAAAACTGATTCTTGGCGGAATTTGTTTAAACAAGTAGATGCATTGGAAGCGGTAACTGCGGCTGATATTCAACGGGTGGCTCAGGCGACATTTACCCCAGAAAATCGGACTGTGGGCAAACTACTATCACAAGATGAGCGCGGATTGTAAGGATGGCGCTAATTTCACTGATTTGTGTGATTCGGAAAGAGTCTTTTTTTTCATTGGTAATTCAACGAAATTAGTCTAAGCACAGAAAAAGAGAGATATATGCGTAGATATAGGTATCAGGAACAGGATAAAAGGCTAATGGCACTCAAAAATCTCAAATCCACCATTTTTCATGGCAAAAGGTTTGCTTATGCATTGATAATTGCGATCGCTTGTTTATGTTTGACTTTTAACTTTTCCTGGGCTGCAACAGAAGCAAAACACTATACAGATTTACAATTCCCGCCACTTTCGGAGGTAAAATTACCCAAATATGAACGGTATGTACTAAAAAATGGTATGGTGGTATACTTGATGGAAGACCATCAACTACCCTTGGTCAGTGGTTCGGTAATTATTCGCACAGGCGATCGCTGGGAACCCTCAAGTCAGGTGGGTTTAAGTGGTTTGACGGGTGTTGTGATGCGAACTGGAGGAACTAAGGAACATTCTCCAGATCAAATTAACCAAATTTTAGAACAAAGGGCAGCTGGTGTGGAAACTGCCATTGGCGGAACTTCTGGTGGTGCTAGTTTTAGCACTCTGAGTGAAGATTTGGATACGGTGTTTGGCTTATTTGCAGAAGTCATCCGGGAACCAGCATTTGCCCAAGATAAGCTAGATTTAGCTAAAACCCAACAAAGAGGAGCAATTGCTCGACGCAATGATAAACCAGACAGTATTGCCAGTCGGGAATTTAGGAAGTTAATCTACGGTGAGGAGAGTCCATATGCCCGCACTGTTGAATACGCAACCTTAAATAATATTTCCCGTAAGGATTTGCTTGGGTTTTACCAGAAATATTTTCACCCCAATAATATGATTTTGGGAATTGTGGGAGATTTTGATTCCCAGAAAATGAAATCTCTGATTCAAAGCAAATTTGGTGACTGGGAAAAGAATCCCCAATTTTCTCAACCTAGTTTACCACAGGTGTCCCAAGCAAAGTCCAATGGTGTATTTTTTGTTAATCAACCCCAGCTAACTCAAAGTAGTATCCTCATAGGACATTTGGGTGGAAAATTCAACAGTGCTGATTATCCAGCACTGGATGTATTAAACGGAGTTTTAAATGGTTTTGGGGGACGTTTATTTAATGAAGTTAGAAGCCGCCAAGGTTTAGCATACTCTGTATATGGTTTCTGGAGTCCCCGCTATGATTACCCAGGGGTATTCGTTGCTGGGGGACAAACCCGTTCTGATGCCACGGTACAATTTGTTAAGGCAATTCAAGGGGAAATTCAGCGCATTCAAGCTCAACCTATAAGTTCCCAGGAATTGGCTTTTGCCAAGGAATCCACCCTCAATTCTTTTGTATTTAATTTCCAAGATCCTGCACAAACCCTTTCCCGGCTGATGCGATATGAATATTATGGTTACCCTGCTGATTTCTTGTTCCGCTATCGTCGCGCAGTGGAAGCAACTACAGTGGCTGATGTGCAGCGAGTAGCCAGAAAATATCTGCAACCAGATAAGTTAGTCACATTAATTGTAGGTAATCAAAAAGATATTAACCCGCCTCTCACACAATTATCTGCCCAGGTAACACCAATAGATGTAACAATTCCCACTCCACCACAGCCACAGGCAAAAAGTTAATTTTGCTCGGGAACCGCAGTTCCCCGAATTCTTTAAGAAATCGGGGAACTGAAGAAGAAAATTGGAGGCCTGCAATTATGGTGTAGTTGACACTCTCCTGCCTAAAGGCGAGGAGATTCTTGGTTCAACGAGCCCACTTAGATTAGACCCCTTGCAGCATCTAACC
>JASJCX010000153.1 GCA_030065255.1 Calothrix sp. MO_167.B42
TACAATGGGGACCGCCTAAATTTGCTTCAATACATAGGTGAAGATGCCAACCTTCCGTGACTACAGTAAGATATCCATCATATAAAATACAAATTTTAGGTGCAGCATTAAATTCTAATTCTAATACACCACCTTGAACAATATGTCCTACCCCTACTTGCTGCCAATTTTGTTGAAATAATGTGTAAGTAAGTGATGATAAAACGTCACAACTACTATCAAAATATTCATATTCTATATATCCTCCTGTTGATAGATGTTCGGTGATAGTACGATTTAATGGTGTTACCCAAGAATTAAATTCACTCATGATAATTTTGAACTTACAGTTACTAGTTAGTAAAAACGTACCAATATAGGTGATACGTTTATTTCATCATGTTACCTAAAATTTAGCATTTACACCTACCTGAAAAACCCTACCTGCATCAGGAAAACCAGGAAATAATTGATATCTCTGGTTAAAGATATTATCTAAATTTCCAGTCACAACAAATGTATTACTCAAAGGGACTCGGATTTTAAAGTCAAAAGTTGTGTATCCAGGTAAAGACTCTGTATTACTATTGTTAGTTGGATACTCACCAAGGGAGTGCATGAGAATTCCTGCATATAAACCTTGGGGGGTTTCATAAGAAATTCCCAAATTTAAACTATCTGCACCTGCAAATCGTAATTCATTACCTTCTTCCTCAGGATTGGTACTTTCTAAAATACGCGGATCATTGAGAGTATAATTTACAAAACAATAGAAATTTTTTGCTAATTGTAAATTTAAGGAAGCTTCCAAACCTTGTGTTCGGACTAAACCAATATTTTCCAATGTAGAAACAGGACTTGCAAATTTAAAAGAAATTAAATCGGAAATTAGATTATTGAAATATGTCAAACGCAATAATCCAAATTTACCTAATTTCTGGTCAATTCCAATATCAAAACTATTACCTTTTTCTGGTTTTAAGTCAGGATTACCAACAAAAGTACTACTCGTAAAAAATAGATTGGATAGGGTGGGTGCTTGAAAGTTTCTCATATAGTTAGCACGAATGGTAGTAGAGTTAGAAACTGCTAACTTTGCACCTACAGAGGGTGAGGTAAATGAACTATTACTTAAACTATTAAAATCCTGACGTAAGCCAAAATTCATATGAAAACTAGGGGTAACATCAATTTCATATCTGGCGAAAATTGCCCCTTGACTAATACTATCATCGTAATTCACAGTATTTTCATTAGTCGAAAAAGTAAAAGTACTATCTTTAGCTTCAACATAACGATAATCAAAGCCGTAAACTAAAGCTTGATTCTCAGCAAATTTCCAACTGTGATTCACCTGGGTTCCATAGGAATTTTGCTGGTTATCAAACCTCTGCTGAGAAGAAACTGGCAAGGTTAAATTCTCAAAACGAGTGTTCAAAAAATCAGCATAAACTTTTGCTGTTACTAAAGAATCTTCCCCATTCCCAAGTTTGGCATTCCAAGTTATATCAGTTAAAACTTGGTCGGTATATTTGCGATCATTGTCAGTTAAACGATTAAAAAAACCTTGACCAAATTCAGGTTCAGGAATGGGAACTCCTCCCGGTACTCCTTGTTCTTTACTCAGATAAAGTGCTGAAAAAATAATGCTATTGCGCTGATTTATATCTGCTTGGAGTTTAAAATTAAAATTGTTAGCAATAACATCATTGTTTTCTCTGGTTCCTTCAAAATTAGCTTCAGGAATCGAAAACGGATAATCATATTCTGCTTGGGTGCGATTATATCCCAACACCCAACCAATATTTCCCGACTTTCCGCTAGTTTGAATACTCTGCTGATTCAATCCATAGGAACCAATACTACCCTTAACTTCTGTGGTTGGCTTCTCTGTGGGACGACGGGTAATAATATTAATTACTCCCCCAATTGCACCGGAACCATACAGGGTAGAACCACCTCCTGGTAACACTTCTATGCGTTCTACGTTGTTACTGGGTATCTCCGATAAATCAAACCCTCCCGAACCCAAATTATTAATTGGTTTTCCATCGAGCAAAATCAACACCTGATTGCTGTTGGAACCCCGGATAAATTGTCCACTCAATCCTTGAAATTCCGTTCCCGTCGTACCATCAGGGAGGATTCCTGGAAGAAATCGCATCGCTTCTCTGACATTCCGCGCACCTTGCGCTTCAATTTCTTCCGCCGTAATTACGTACACAGGACGGGTTGCATCTTTAACTGTACCTTCTGTGCGGAATGGGGAGTAAACAGGCTGATTCAGTAATTTTTCAATGACTGTTAGTTCTATGTCTGCTTCTTCTTGTGGCGATTCAGACTGGGAAATTTCATTCCCATATACAGCAAAACCCTCTGTAATTAACGCAGTTCCTATAGCAACATTAATTACGATGAATTGAATTCCCCAATGGGAATTACTAAGAATATTGATCATCTGTGCCTCGCAGATAGATGTTTTTTAATTAACAATTGGCGGGCATCCTGACTAAGAGATAAATCCTATTTATCTCATCACAGTTGCGGGACAGCGTCGGATTTACACCGAACTTTCCCCATTACCTCTGATGGCTGTTCCCCATCAGAACCAATTGAGTGATAGGTAATATACTACATTATGGTGTTGGCATTGTTGGATAATACATCATAATTGTTTGCAATTTGGTGTAACCCCACCTGTAACTTCGGATTGTTACGTTTCGCCAGTTTCAAAGCTTGCTCTAGAGAAATCGGCTCGTATCTCCTCTTCTGTGCGCCTTTAGGTGAGATAACACCCAGCCCTCAGTTCGTGATCATTTCCATGTTTTTTTGTATTGCATTCATTTAAGATTAGTACTACTATTAAGAAATAATTAACTAGTGCTATAAGTAACAAAAAAACACTTACGATGTAAGTGTAATTTGCGGATATTCCATTGTTGCCCATCGCAATGATTACGAATATTTAAACTTAAAGATGTGGTATGTATCAACTGCTGGTAAAATACTAAAGTTGAGTGAATTGTGATCAAAGGCATTGCGCCCTATTTATGATTACGGTTTCTTAATTTGACAAAAATTTGATTATTATTCAATTCAATCAAGAACGCTGACCAGTCACTATATATGCTACTCGTTGGCCAATATTTGTCGCATGGTCTGCCATTCTTTCTAAACAGCGAATTGCCAACCCCAGCAACAGAATTGGTTCCACCACACCTTGGATATCCCTCTGAGAGGCTAAGATTTGATATAAACGCTCGTAAGAATCGTCTACATCATCATCCAACTCCTTCATCCTTTTGCCACTAACCTCATCCAATTCCGCTAATGATACCAGACTAGTAGCCAGCATACTTTGGGCTTGCTGTGACATAATCGCCACATCTGGTAAACAGGGATGGGGAGGATAGGGGAAATTCTTCACCGCAATTTCACCAATATCCTTGGCATAATCACCAATCCTTTCCAAGTCCCGCACTAACTGTGTAAAAGCATTCAGACAGCGCAAATCATGGGCTACTGGTGCTTGTAATGTCATAATAGCAGCGCAATCAATCTCTATTTGCTTATAAAAGCGATCGATTTGTTTATCTAATAAAGGGAGTTGTTCAGCTGCTTGTAAATCTCGGTCGAATAGAGCTTGGTGACTTAGGCGAAAAGAACGCTCCACCAACGCCCCCATCCGTAAAATGTCCTGCTCTATAGCTCTAATTTTTTTTGTTAACTGGGGTCTCCCAGAACTGTCATCATAAAGGAGTGATTTCACACTGGCAATTTCAAACATAAATCAAAAATATTAAACTTTTTTAAATATAGTTCTAGGTAAGGGGATTTGCCACTTCACTTTGAGGGAGTAAGATTTGTAACTTTGCTCCACCAGTCTGGCGGTCGTTCATGGCTTGAATCGAGCCTCCGTGGGCTAAAATAATTTGGCGAGCGATCGCTAAACCTAAGCCACTCCCCTCCACAACTGCGTTCCCACTCTCATCGTTTGATTGCGAACGACTACGGGACTCGTCCCCCCGATAAAATCTTTCAAACACATTGGGTAAATCCTTATCTGCAAAACCTTTTCCAGAATCGATAATATTAACTCCTATTAATGATTGTTCATTTCTGATGATAGTCTCGGTATTGATCTGAATGGTTCCTCCATTAGGAGTATATTTTATGGCATTATCTAGTAAATTCAGAAACACCTGATACATTTGGGATCGATCAACATTAATTAATATCTCTTCACAATTAGCGTAAGATATGTGAATTTGACGGCGTTCTGCTAATGGCTCCAAGGTTTCCCACACAGAGAGAATTAGCGATCGCAATTCAAGGGACTGACGGTGTAAGGTAATGCTGGCATTGGTTTCGAGTTGGGTCAATTTTAGCCAGCTTTGTACCAAATTAATTAGCCGATCCACTTCTTGCAATAGCCGATTCACTAGACGATCGAATGGAGCATCTAGGCGATTTTGTAAAGTTTCCACCACCAAACGAATGGATGTCAGGGGAGTCCTCAGCTCGTGAGCTAAGTCCGAAAAAGCGCGATCGCGAGCTTTATTAACATCCAATAAGGGTTGGCGATTCTCTAGAAAAACTGCCACTTCTCCATTCACCAAGGGTAAACCAGAGCCTCTTACGGTTAAAGACTCTATATTAGACACAGATGCCTCGTGATCGCAAGATGGGTGATACACCCATTCCTCAGATTGTAACTCTTGGCGATCGCGGGTTTGTTCAATTAACCGATCTAATTCGTAGGAACGAACTAACTCTAATAACAATCGTAACTGACCAGGCTGCCATCTTTGTAGACTTAGCATTTGCTTGGCTTGCTGATTGCACCATAGAAGTTGATTTTCTTCATCTACATGCAAATATGCTATGGGTGCTAAATCTAACAATTGTTGGTAATTATACAACTGTTGTTGTAAGCCCAGCTGCTGTTGTTCTAAGCAAGTAATTTCATGTTGCAACTGGTGAATTAAAGGCAGCTCTACCCCGGAAGAACGGGGTACAAAATTTTTCGGTACTTTTCCTAAGTAACGTTCAGTTTGTAGCTTTTGCCACATCCATAATATTAGACCGACCGTTAAACCGGTCAAAAATAATAGTACCTGCATTGTAATAGCTAGTTACTATTCATCAAGTAACACTTTAACAACTATCCAAATCTATAACCAAAACCGCGTATAGTCACGATATATTCGGGACGGCTGGGGTCTTGTTCTAACTTTTCCCGTAACCAGCGAATGTGAACATCCACAGTTTTACTATCTCCCACAAAATCTGGGCCCCACACTTGATCTAACAATTGCTCCCGGGACCAAACCCTGCGGGTGTAGCTCATAAATAATTCCAACAGGCGAAATTCCTTTGGGGACAAGTTCACCTCTTCACCCCTGACCAATACCCGGCATTCCTGGGGATACATGGTAATATCCTTATGTTCTAGGATTGGGTCTGGTGTAGCAGTTAAGCGTTGGCGACGTAATAAAGCACGACACCTAGCGACTAGTTCCCTCATACTGAAAGGTTTAGTCAAGTAATCATCTGCTCCTACCTCTAATCCCAATACCCGGTCTGTTTCGCTACCTTTGGCACTCAAAATCAAAATTGGTATGGTATTGCCTTGGTATCGCAGTAGGCGACAAATATCTAGCCCATTGATTTGTGGCAACATCAAATCAAGAACAAGTAGATCAAATGTAGTTTCTCCTGAATTGGGCCCAGAATTAGAGAGATATTCCAAAGCTGCTCGACCATCAGCAACTGCAACTGCTATATAACCTTCCTCTTCTAATGCTAAGACGATTGTTTCTCTAATCAATTCTTCATCTTCTACCACGAGAATTCGGTTGGTAGTTCTGATGTCTGTCTTAGAAGGATACTGGACTGCTTCACTGGTATACATTGATATCAGGGTAATTGTATGAGCGTTTTTTGTATCAATAACAATTATCCAATCATTTGACCAATCTATCTAGACCTTGAGAGTATATATTTCCCTCAATTTTGGATTTTTAATCCGTTATCCGTTATCCATTGTCTATTTTAGATTTCCTGGCTCCACATACTAGGAACTAACATCTTACAGAATAAGTATTAATTCTGATTGTTAATGTTATCAATGAACATATATTTGTGATAAACAACAGGACAAATCAAAGTTTATAGCCTATATACGCAGTATTTGAATGTATAGTATTTTTCTTATGAAATACAGGTGCAAGGTATCAGGGAAGGCACCCTTGACAATATCAGATGGATTCAAATAAAATTACAGTACAAATGTACTAAAAAAGAGTTTCTCAACTACCTAGGCTGAATGTCCTAGGTATGTTGTGGGAGCAAAATATTTGTGTTGTCTAGGGGGACAATATGACTACAGTTAACGGAGCACAGGATAGTAAGCAACAAATTATCCAAGCCTTTGAGCGAATTGTTGCAGATAGAAACAATTTGGCATCAAAAATCGCCACAAAAGAAGAAGAAGCGGAGAAGTTAAAAAATCAAGAAGTTTTAGAAGTTGCTGCTACTTATACCGTTGATAATATTGTCAAGGGTATAGCTGATTTGCAATTAGAGTTTGGCAATATTGTTAAAGATTTATCAGACAAATTAAGTCAAGAAAATTCTAAATTAGATGAATTGAATCGGGCAATCAGGATTGAGAGTCAACAATTACAAGAGCTACAAAAAGTGAGAGTAGTTGCAGATGTAATTGATATTGTCACTAAGGAACATGAAGAAAAAATTAAAACCTTAGAGCAAGATATTGCTAGTAAACAAGAAATTTTAGAAAAGGAAATTGCTCAAGCACGAAAAAAATGGGAAACGGAAGAATCAGAATTTGCAGAGGAAGTAGAAGCTTATAATAATAATTTAGCGAAAGAGCGTAATTTAGAAACTGAAGAATATCAATATGAATTAGAAAATCAGCGCAAAATCAATACAAACGCATATGAAGAAACACAACGCAACCTAGAAAGAGATTTACAAGAAAAAACCCAATTCAAAGAAAAAGATTGGACAGCAAGAGAAAAAGAACTAAACGATAATCAGAAATTATTTACTGAATACCAGCAAAAAGTGACATCTTTCCCTGCTGAACTAGAGCAAGCAGTTAAACAAGCCAGAGAAGAAGCGATTAAAGATACCAGTCAAAAAGCAAAAGTGACGGCTGATTTATACGAAAAAGAATGGCAAGCTACGAAGCAAAGCTATGAAGTAAAAATTCAAGCATTAGAAGAAAATATTCAAAAACAAGCAGAACAAATAGAAGATATTTCTGCTCAACTGCAATCTGCTTTACAGCAAGCTCAAGATTTAGCCATGAGAGCTTTTGCAGGTTCTAATAAATAATAATTCACATTATCTCCATTAACTTCATCTACTGTGAAAACCATAGTTTAATCATCCAACTTTGGGATTACTTCCTTGGTTTAATTGTAGATGAAGTTTCCAGAAAACATCACAATAAATATTGGTAAATTTAATTATGGCAATCAGAAAACCAAATGCGAAGAATACCAAAGCGGAAATTCTCCAAGCATATGAAGAACTACTGAAAGAAAAAGCTGCTTTAAAATCACAATTTGCCCAAAAACAAAATTCTACTAATCAAACCCCTAAACCTGAGGTAAAAATGTCTGTTAATCAACCTAATAATGTTAAGCAAAAAATGAACTTTATTATTGATGGTTTAGCAAAAATTCAGTTGGGTTTTGGTAGTGCTGCGAGTGAATTGTCAGAACAACTTAGTAGCCAAGCTTCCAAACTGGCAGAGATTCAAGAAAATGTCAGTAATGAAGTACAAGAATTAAAAAGTCTACATAATTTAGAGATTTCAGAAAATACCTTAGATAATCTGATTCAAGCGTATGAAGATAATTCTAAGGTATATCAAGAAGAATATCAAAATCGTTCTGAAACCCTATTACAAGAATTTCAAGCACAAAGTAATTCTTGGTTCAAAGAAAAAGAAGAATATCAACAAGGCATCAAAGAAAGAAATGATGAGCTGCATAAAAATCGTCAAAGAGATGCGGCAGAATATAAATACGATCTAGAACTTCAGCGCAAGTTGGAGATGGACGAATATGAACAGCAACAAAAAGAATTATATCAACAACTACAAGAATATCAACAGGAAATAGAAAAAGAATGGGCAGAAAGAGAAAAAACAATTTCTGAGAGAGAAAAACAATATGCAGAATTGAAATCTAAAGTAGAAGCATTTCCCCAAGAAAAAGAAGAAGCTATCAAAAAGGCTACGGAACAAGGCAGAGGAATTGCCCACTATCAAGCTAAAGTTAAGTCTGATTTATACGCCAAAGAGGTGGAAGGACAAAAGCGTTTTTATGAGCAAAGGTTGCAGTCTTTAGAATCAACAATTAGTAATCAGGAAACGAGAATTACCAATTTATCTACACAACTAACATCTGCACTCAAACAAGTCCAAGATTTGGCTGTGAAAGCAATTGAAGGTTCTGCTAATGTCAATTCTTATCAAGCAATGAAAGAAATTGCCTTAGAACAAGCCAAAGGACAAGGTAAAACTAAGTAATAAGTAATAAGTAATATCATATCCGGGGGCATACCCATAGTATGTCATTGCGAGTGTAACGAAGTGAAACGACGCAATAACAAGGTCTTTGGGATTGCTTCCCTTCGGTCGCAATGACGGTTATTTAAACGGACATGATATAACAAGTCAGTAACAAAAAATAAACTCCCCGACTTATTGAAGAAGTCGGGGAGTTTGATATATCAATTGTGATAATTAAATACTAGTACAGTATGGCGGAAATAAACAGACCATTTATCAATCTTTAAAGCTAGAGAAAAACAATACTTTTAACTCTTAACTTTTAACTTTTAACTTCCGCCTTGCGGTACTAGTCAATATTTATTGATTGGGGACCACTAGATTTGCCATTGTGTGCATCATTTGTGACAGACGTATGGGTACTAGAAGCACCTTGTTGATTCAGCCAACTTTTGACAGGATCATCATTCAAGTTGAGTCGCAGCACACCGGATACTAAACCACCCATAAATGAAACTGGGTGCTGAGTAAACTCTTGAAATAGTGGTTTTAACTCATTTAAAAACATAAATAATCTCCTGCCACTAAAAAATTATTGGTCACTATTGCTCACTAATTTATCCTAACTTGTTTCGTTAACAGGGTGGGCGTTGCCCACCTTGTTGAGAATGCAAGTAAAATATATGCTACCTGGGACTTTCTTCGGGCATCATACATTTATCGGAATCACAACCCGCAGGCCCAGCTTCCAGTAATTCACCTGTATCATAATGGCTGAGGGCGGCGTGAAAGTCATCAGTTTGCCGACGTTTCTCCACCTCTTCCATTAACTCCTCATACTGCTGCTGATTAATAGGTTCAAATGGTAGGCGGGGGAAAGCTTGCAAATCGTCAAATCGGGCTAATAGTGCAGCACTGATATAACCTTCATCATCGCGGATGGCTTCATAAAGTCGAGTACCTAGGGCTTCTATTTCATTCTCCCGTAATTCTACGGTTGCAGAGGTATTATGAGCTGTATAAAACTTCTGCACCTGCATATAGAAGTCCATTTGAGCCAAAGCAGTGAATTTACTGATATCAATTTCATCAGCACCCGGTAAATCTGCCCAAGGTACGGCCACTGGTATTTCTACTAGCCATTCCGTACACCGGGGATCTAAGGGATCGTGGAGTAAATTACCGTTGTCGTCCTTATCTGTTTGGGAAGGTACAACACTGTAACCATATTCCAAACAAGCCAGAGCCACTGGATCATTTTTACGGAAAGTAATCCGCCGGATAAATCTTTGGGCTTTGGGAGGATGCCATCCTGGAGAAGCACCAGTGAGCAAAGATTTAGTTCCGCTCGGCTGAACCGTGGTACAGCGATTGGGACGTTTGATGTTGTGCCTATCGCAATAATCCCACACTACGCGATGCACAATATCTTTCCAGCGACTGAGATATGCTTGTTCCTGATGTTTAAAGGTTAAACCTTCTGGTGTTTCTGGTCTACCTTGCTCCCACCAACGCAACCAATCTACCCCAAATGCACGTACAAAGAAATCAAATAAGCCAGTGAAGGATACACCCACAATCGGATCTAATTCCCGGCTATATTGATAACGGGGTTCTACAAATTTATGGTTCAACAATACGGCTACGGATAAAGCCCCAGCAGTAAATGCTTCTTCCTGTTCTTGATAGTTTTGGGGATCGATTTGATTTAAGTGTATTTCACTAAGATTACAGTGAAAATTGCTACCAATAATTTCCAATTTGTTAACCTAGAGGCTCTTTATCCCCTAGCTCTAGCACTTTCACAATTCGTGCTAGTTCCGAGTACATTTTCTACCAAATCTTGAGAATTAGTTTGGCAGCTCGGCACTCGTGGAGGTTTATATTCTGAGAATTATCACCATTTATTTTAGTTTTATATCTCAGGTTCACCCTCTACTCTGTACGGTGTTGCAAGCTTTTTACTTCTTACACTTACCTCGGTATTAGCATTTCAGCCTCTCTTTTGCTGTACAAACTCAAATTTCATTCCTTCACATCACACAGGAACTAATTTTGAGATTACACAACGTTATACCAAACAGGAACCGATTTTGCCGAGTTTTTTACGTGAGGCAAATGTATTGTTAGTTACCACACGGGTTCAATCCATACCTACCCAAACGATGCTCCAATTCCTGAGCATCCATATTAGGATAACGTTCTTGTATCCACTCCTTGGCTTTTCCTTGTGTGTAAGCTTGTAAAAATTCAACCTTTAATCCAGAGGAGGAAAACAAATCATTGTTGGCCCTAGCTACAGCTTCACCAGCCCACTGAATCGCACCTTCACCACTGTAATATTGCTTACGCACAGCAGTAATACATTCTTCTAAGGTTGGTTTTTGATGGAACACCCGGGTATGGTTGGCCATCCGCAAAGCATCCCGTTCTGGATCGATGCGCCAGTTACCTTCTGCGTCTTGTTGCCATAAATTAGACTTAGCATCAGCAAATAAATTATCGTCGCTGATTCCTTGACGAATCCCCGCACTTCTTCTAATATTGCCTGCAACAACTGTTACAGCGGCCTCATCAATTAAGAGACAACATTCTACGGAATTTAGTTGTCTTCCCACAGCTTTATTGAGAATCCCAGCACAACGGCTGTACAATCCAGTTAATTTTACCGGATTCGCCACACCACCAAAACCTTTGAGGGTTTCTCCTGCCTGACGGACATCACTGAGATCGACAATAACTTGAACTTCTCCAGACAAGTCCTCACTGGCAGCTAACTCAAACAGGGTTTGGTAGGATTTTACCCAACCTTGGCGACTATCACCAACATGAATGGTAACTTTATTGCCCTCAATTTTGACCTCTGTTTCCTCTCGGCGCATATCCTGGGGTGTGGAACCGATTTCCCCTTCCATGGTGATATGTAAGGAGTTACGGATGGGTGGTAAGCAATGAATATGCTTTGGTTCCAGGATTGCCCCAGTTCCCGCCCCCATCATCGCCAAATCCATCATTAAACCAAAAGCTCGCCAATCTTCCAGGTTAGTGGAAGTGCAGTTATAACCCCCCGAGAAGTTCCTAGGCTTGGCAATCCAATCCGTGCCCCCTACCCATAACCAACGCCCGCTAACCAGGGATTTTAAGCGATGCTGCATCCGTCCAATAATGCCTGCTTCAGTGCTAGTGAGCTTGCCTAATTCTACCAAGCTTTGGATAGTGCGATCGCACACTTGTTCCCATGTTTCCCGCAAGCCGATTTGAGTACGCCGGCTATAGGTTCTAAAAAACACAGGATTAGCTGCTGGAGCCGTTTCTGGAAATTTTGTTGCACTCTGGCGGTTTCTCTCAAGCTCTCGAACCATAATTTGAAAAGTTGTCAAATTAACTATCTTACGATATTTGTATGGCGATGTGAAATGTTAAGAGATTTTGGTGCTGTGACACTTGGCTTGGTTGTTAAGGCAATAATAAGGTTGAAGTGTCATGCACCACCCGTTTATTGTGACAATTGCGTAAGTATTTTTTAATATCATGTTAGCTTAATTACTTATGATTTCTGCTTGATTCACCCCAACCCTCTCCTTAATAGGTCGAGGGTGCCGCAGGTGGGTGAGATTTTATAAGTATTCATCCGCACATGATATAAATTGTAGAAATGCAAATTCAGCCAGTTCAATAATTGCCAATGCAGGAAAATTACCCATGATTGACAATAAATGGAATACTACTCTCTATGAAGACAAACATAGCTTCGTATGGCAATACGGAGAAGATTTATTGCAACTATTAGCACCACAACCAGGGGAACGAATCCTAGATATTGGTTGTGGTACGGGACAATTAACAGCAAAAATTGCCAATACTGGTGCTGTGGCCGTAGGAATTGATGCGGATGCAGATATGATTGCTACAGCTAAAAGTAACTACCCCCAAATACAATTTGCAGTTACTGATGGGAGAGAATTTCGCACTGATACACCTTTTGATGGTATTTTTTCCAACGCTGCATTACATTGGATTCCCCAAGCAGATGTAGTTATCCAACGCATTTACGAATCTTTAAAATCAGGGGGAAGATTTGTGGCAGAATTTGGCGGTAAAGGAAATATATCGGCCATTATACAAGCTCTTGATACTGTATTGCCTGAAATGGGACAGTCCCTCGAAAAGGTCAATCCTTGGTATTTTCCTAGTATTGGTGAGTATGCATTTCTTCTAGAACAGCAAGGATTTGATGTCACCTATGCTCATCTTGTAGAACGTCCCACACCTTTGACAGATGGAGATAGGGGAATGGAAAATTGGATCAAAATGTTTGGGAATCGTTTCTTTGGGGGAATGGCTCCAGAACGGATTACTCAAGCTATTCAAGGGATGGAAGCTATTTTGAAACCAACCCTATATAAGGATGGTAGTTGGATTGCAGATTACTGTCGTATTCGTGTTGTTGCAGTCAAAGGTAACGGCTAATTAAGGAAACACCAAAAAATAAATTATCCCATTGTGGGGTAGGCATCCGGGGCCTGCCTGCTGATATGGACGGGCTAGAAGCCCATCTCACAAGAAAAAAATGGGATACTTGAAAAATTGTCAGTCCCTAACACCCGCAAAGAATGATAAAATCCTGGTTAGGCTGCTTATCGCGCGAGAGTGACCTAACTTGCTCGATATGCTTTCGGTGTCATGCCCGTTAGTTGCCGGAAGCGTCTACTTAAATGACTGTGGCTGTTGAACCCACAATCAAAGGCAATATCTATAATGGATTGATCGGTTTGTTTCAATAATTGCTTGGCCCGTTCTACCCGTTGCTGAAGCAGATATTGGTAAGGCGATAGGTGGAGGGACTGTTTAAATAGACGACAAAAATGAAATTGGCTCATATCTACCAGTTGAGCTAAGTCGGCAAGCTTAATATCCCTATCTAAATGGGCATCCATGTAGTCTAAAACTTGCATTAGCTGGCGTTGAGGTAAACCACCATTGTAAATGGGCAACTGTGGTCTAGTCGTCGTATGCTGCCGGAGCAAATGTACAGCTAAAACATTTGCCAGGGAATCAACATAAAGTTGGCTGCTAAACGATTCCTGGTGCAATTCTCCAAGTAACATCGTTGCCATCGCTTCAATTTGAGGGTCACGAGTTTGAAACTTTGGCATTAATTCAACGCGTTCGCTATTTTTACCCAAGGTTTCCTCTGCAACATTCCGCACAAATGAGTCTTGAATCCGGATTTGCACAATTTGCACATCGCCATCGGTTTGGGTAAATAGGGTTGTATCAGCAGGAGTAATCAGCAAATCACCTTTACTGTAGAGTCCAGCACAAGTACGCTTATCTTGCCTGTGGGCAAAATGGAAAGGACGGGGCGACAGCAACAACACCAGGTTATGCTCATCCTGGAAATTCCACTTCTGTTCACCTGTCACAAAACTACAGGAATGGCGACAGTGACGAATAAAAAGCTGTTCCCATTGCTGAGTGACATTCCATTGTGGCTGTGAAGTAACATTTTGAGGTGTTGTCACAATCGGATTCGACATGGCAGGGTTCGGTGAATATTTAGCCAAAGTGCAGCAATTTTAACAAAATCTGATCTACTGGCAATCAAATCGCAACAATGTTTTTATTGTTTTGATGTGTTTTGGCTCATATTCACTCCTTCCCTTCACCGAAGCTGCTGTTTCGGCTACACTCCTTCACTCGCCACACTCCCCTCTCCCTCTTAATTGATGATTGCTCACCGATTACTGAATTGATGCTCTAGAAATAACATCACAAGATTGTGAAAATCCCACAAGAATTAGATAGTCAAGCATCAATTATTTCTCTAAATTGAGAAAAACAGGCAAGTTAAAGATTCCGATAACAAAATGAAACCAAATAAAAATATGACGGATACCCAGAGAAAAGCACTACTTTCAACAATGTGGATTTTTGTACTCCTAAATATGGTCTATGCTGACATTCTGGGAATGTTACGACCTGGATACTTAGAATTTTTGGAGCGAATGAGTCAGCAACTGACAGGCATTACCGTATTATTGTTTGCTGTACTTATGGAAATAGCGATCGCTATGGTTTTGCTTTCTCGAGTATTAGATTATAAAGCAAATCGTAGGGTGCATTTTATCACCATCCCTCTTACCATTTTATGGGTCATAGTACCTTCGCTAATGCCCTCACTTGGGGATGCTACACCTCTATCCTACGTGTTTTTTGCATCAGTGGAATTGACACTCCCCACGCATAAAATGCGGGGGATTCTTGGTTCATCGACAAGACTTAACCGAGCAGGATTTCTCCAACCCGGCCAGCGGTTCTATCTCCCCAAGCTTATAAGATTCCGTCTGCCCGACGGTACT
>JASJCX010000154.1 GCA_030065255.1 Calothrix sp. MO_167.B42
AGGGAGATTTTAACCTCTGGCAGGTTGATGGGGGGGAACATGTTTTCCAAAATATACCCAGTTGTCAATTCAGCATATTTGAGTCAACTACCACATCTTCCCAAGCTTATGCCTTATGTACCCAAGCACCAGAGGATGGCAGTTTAGCAGCTTGGCAATGGTATCCAAATGTTGGCAATGGAACTTATCATGCCCTATATCCCCGCAGTTGGTTTGTTTATGAACAGGTATTCAAAGCAAATCTGAGTTGCGAGCAATTCTCCCCGATTTGGGCACATAACTATCAAGAAACTAGTTACCCGGTAGCAGTATTTTTCTGGAAGGCACACAACCCCACTGATGCACCCATAACCCTCAGTATTATGCTTACCTGGGAAAATATGGTGGGTTGGTTTATTAATGCCCTCAAATCCCCGGAAGTTAAAATTAGGGATGATGGTAGTCCGGTTTATGAATATCAGCCCCGGTTGGGTGAAAGTAAAAATAATTTTAATGCTTTAGTGGAAAATACTGATGCCACTGGCTGTACTATGGGGCGTGTGGGTATGGCTGAACCCATCCAAGAAGGTGAGGGCAGTTGGTGTATTGCTACCTGCAAACATCCCCAGTTAGAAGCCTTTTATCATACCCGATGGAATCCCCTGGGTACGGGTTCAGAATTATGGCAGAGTTTCGCAGGGGATGGTTCTTTAGGCAATGTTGTCAATCAAACCCCTGCCCTGGATGGAGAACGAATTGGTACCGCTTTGGCTGTACGTTTCACCCTGCAACCAGGGGAAAGTTTAGAAATTCCCTTTGTTTTATCCTGGGATTTACCAGTGACGGAATTTGCTGCGGGAGTTAATTATTACCGGCGATATACGGACTTTTTCGATCGCAGTGGTAATAATGCCCAAGCGATCGCATTTACCGCACTCCAGCAATACCAAGGCTGGCGGGAACAAATCCAAGCATGGCAAAAACCAATCCTCAATCGCCCAGATTTACTCGATTGGTTAAAAATGTCACTCTTTAATGAGTTATATGTCCTTACCAGTGGTGGTACCCTATGGAGTGCAGCCACAACCAAAGATCCCATTGGTCAATTTGCAGTGTTGGAATGTTGGGATTACCGTTGGTATGAAAGTCTGGATGTGCGGCTTTATGGCTCTTTTGGATTATTGCTGTTGTTCCCAGAATTGGAGAAATCTGTAATCAGAGCTTTTGCCCGAGCAATTCCCCATAGTGACAATCGTACCAGGGTAATTGGCTATTACTATACCATTGGGGCGGAAAGTCATCTCGCGGCTCGTAAAGTAGCAGGTGCCACACCCCACGATTTAGGCGCACCCAATGAGCATGTGTGGGAAAAAACTAATTACACTGCTTACCAAGATTGCAATTTGTGGAAGGATTTGGGGGCTGATTTTGTCTTGCAAGTGTATCGAGATTTCCTGCTCACCGGCGGGGATGATGTGGAATTCCTCGCCGATTGTTGGGATGCAATTGTACAAACCCTCAACTACCTGAAAACCTTTGACATTGACGGGGATGGGATTCCCGAAAACTCCGGCGCACCGGACCAAACCTTTGATGATTGGAAATTGCGGGGTGTCAGTGCTTACTGTGGGGGATTGTGGTTAGCGGCCTTAGAAAGTGCGATCGCTATTGGTAATATCTTAAGTAGTAGTTTTGTGGAAACACCGTTTATCCAATCTCCACAAGCCATGATTACTACTTATGAAGCATGGTTAAAACAATCACAGACCATCTACGAAGAAAAACTGTGGAATGGGCAATACTACCGCTTGGATAGTGAGACTGGTTCTGATGTGGTGATGGCGGATCAATTGTGCGGACAATTCTATGCTCGTCTGTTAAGTTTACCAGATATTGTCAAAAGCGATCGCGCCCTTTCCGCCGTCAAAACGGTTTATAATGCTTGTTTCCTCAACTTTTGTGATGGTAAGTTTGGAGCAGCTAACGGTGTACTTGTCGATGGTTCTCCAGAAAATCCTCAATCCACCCATCCCCTAGAAGTGTGGACGGGAATTAACTTTGGATTGGCTGCTTTCCTGATACAGATGGGTATGAAAGATGAAGGGTTAACCTTGGTAAAAACGGTGGTGCAGCAAATCTATAACAATGGCTTGCAGTTCCGTACACCAGAAGCAATTACAAGTACAGGTACCTTCCGTGCAAGTACTTACTTAAGGCCAATGGCAATCTGGGCAGTTTATTTGCTTTTGGTTCACAAGTAGTAAGGAACATTGATTAATATCATGTGCGGATGAATACTTATAAAACCTCACCCGCCTGCGGCACCCTCTCCCTTATTAAGGAGAGGGTAGTGAATCAAGCAGAAATTATAAGTAATTAGGGCTTGCTGAATAACTATAAAACATTGATTTATCAATGCATAAGGGCTGTTTTCTCCAGATAAAGTGCAAGAAAATAGGGGTTTGAGATTGAAAAACCTTGCATCTCTAATTTTTTGAAGTGTGGAAAAATGAAAATAATAGGGCTGGAACTGTTCCCTGTTCCCTACCCCTACAAGTCAATTCACAAATCAAACCGGATTCCTATAATTGGTATTAGATAAAGAAAGAATTGTTTGTGTCACACATATTTAAAAACTTGTCTAATACCATGGGCTAAAGAATGTTTTTGTTGCTGTATATATAAATCACTAGCTTTATTATAAGTTGATAACATTTCACGGAAATTTTTAACCTGACCGTGTTCATCTGTAATATTAAGAAGAACCCAGCCTAAATTATGATAAGCTTCTGCATAATTTTGTTTTACTTGAACTGCTGTTTCTAAATGGGAACGTGCCTGTTCCCACACTCCTAAGCGTCCATATAAGGTACCTAAACGAAATAAAACAAAGGCATGAGCTGGAAATTTTTTAGTGTAAATTTCATAGGTTTGGATAGCTGCTGGAAAATTATGCAGATGTTCCTGAATAATTCCTTGATTGATGAATACCCAACCAGGAACTGTTGATTTATAGCTTGCTTGTTCAAAACTGGAAATTGCATCATTCCATAAACCTTGTACAGCTTGTTTCCAACCTTTAAAACCCCAACCAAAACCACTATCAGGTACTAGATTCATAAATTCTTGAATACGTCTTTCTACATCGTTTCCTTGCTTAGTAGTTACTGCTTTATCTAGGGAAATAATCAGATAAGGATACACCCACCGCTGTAATTCTTGAGAATTTCTAGAGGAACTTTGCTTGGATTTAAAAACTGCTTGAGTCGCAGCACGAATTCCTAATTTCCATTTTTGTTGATTGACGGCTATCCAGGCTTGTAATCCTAAAGCAAAAGTGCAATTAGCATCAAGTTTAAGTGCTTGATTGACAGTTATTTCAGCTTGTTGCCAATTACCAGATTTACCTAAGGTCCAAGCTAAATTTGCTTGTATCCAAACTTCTTGGCTAGCTAAATTGGCTGCTTTTTGCAAATTTGTCAATGCTTGGGACCAATTTGATTGACGACAGTTAACAAGTCCTAAAACTCCATAACCCCTACCATCATTTGGTCTTAATTGAATCGCTTTTTTGGCTGCAATTTCTGCTTGAGTGTCATCAAGATGCATTTGAATTAATGCTAGCTCAACTGCTATTTCTCCATTATTGGGTTCGGTTTTAAAATATTTTTCGTAAGCTAGGACTGCTTCTGCTAATTTACCTTGTCCAACTAATTCCTGCGCTCTTTTTTGGCTAGGAGAGACAAATTTACCGTTGAGAGCATCAATTAATTCATCAGCTGTTTGGAAGCGATCTTCAACCCTAAATTCCATTCCTGTAAGGATGACTTTTTCAATTAGGGGACTAAGTTCTGGACGTAATTGTCGGGGTGGAATCAAGGGTTCTAATGCAGTTCCCTGTAATAAAGTATTTGCTCTTTCTGTTGCTTCTACGGGTTGTTGTCCGGTCAATAATTCATACATTGATGCACATAAAGCGTACAAATCTGTGGCAGGAAAACGCTTACCATTTTGGATATATTGTTCATAAGGAGCATATCCAGGTGTTAATAAACGAGTCATATCTCCTGTTTGACCTGCCATAAATTCTCTAGCTGCGCCAAAATCAATTAATACTGCCCTATGCTGATTATCAACAATAATATTATCAGGTTTGATATCTCGATGAAGTAATCCATTAGCATGGATAAATTTTAAAGATTCTGCAATTTGAATCAAATAGTGTTTGACTCTATTTTCTGGAAGCTTTCCTTCTTTTTCTAAGATATCTTGCAAAGACTTGCCGTCAAGCAATTCCATTACCAGATAAGCTGTATTATTCTCTTCAAACCATTCATAAATTCGGACAATATTAGAATGATCGCATTGAGATAAATAACTGGCTTCTAACTGAAATTTCTGGAGTTGTTGTTGCTTTTGAACTGGAGCAATTGAACTGGGCCAAAGTACTGTATTCCCTTGTCTAGCACCACTTTCTGGCCACAGTTCTTTAATAGCAACCTCAGCTGTATTTCGTAAATAAATTCCTTTATAAGTAATGCCAAATCCTCCTTGTCCCAGAACTTTTTCTATCTGGTATCTTCCTTGTTTTAGTAATGTACCAGCAGGTAAGTGTAGAACAGATGAAGTGGAGGGATTAGTAGTAGAAATAAAGGGTGTACCGCAAGCAATACAGTTAATTGCATTGTCGGCATTTGCCGTGAAGCAAGTTGGGCATTGAATAGACATTTTTAATGATTATTTTTTAGTTATTTCCTG
This sequence comes from Calothrix sp. MO_167.B42, assembly GCA_030065255.1. Classification (GTDB taxonomy): domain Bacteria; phylum Cyanobacteriota; class Cyanobacteriia; order Cyanobacteriales; family Nostocaceae; genus Calothrix_A. The sequence continues at coordinate 4,738 of JASJCX010000154.1, forward strand.
ACAGAGATTGAAATACTGGGATGGTATTATTTTCTTCAGATTGTGTTTTTTCGCATTTGTATTTTCACTTTTGCTCCACAAGGTTTCAAAATGTCTATCGGTATGATAAGTTAAGTCTTTGTTGTTTATGTGAAAGGCTGGATATTTATTTTTAAAATGTAGGATATGATATCAAATCCGGTTACATCGGAATGATAAAAAAACCACAGAGGCACAGCGAAAAGTGTGATCTTGGGGAGCCAGCGTTGTAGACGGGTTTCCCGTCGCAGACGACTGGCGTTGGTTTCCCCCATGAACAACTTTTCAAGACAGAGAGCGCAGAGTCAGAGGGAGAAGAAGGAAATTTAAATAATTCCGATACAAACGGAAATGATATGAGAAGTACATCCATACAATTTGACAATCTTTTAATAAATTTTATCAGTCTCTGTTAAAAGCAAATTATTTTTCAGGAAATCGAGTAATTTATTTTATAAATCCCGTTAGTGAATTTATTTATAATTTATCCATGCGACACTGTAATGCTAAAAGAGTCGCATTATCAGATGCGCCCCGATCAAGAACCCGTTCAATAGTTTTATCAACGGCTGATTTTAAGTCTTGATTACTATTAAAAATTTCTGTTAATTCATCTTTCATAACTAAATCCCAAACTCCATCAGAACATAGCAATAAGATATCTCCGTTCTCTAAAGTTGTTGATAAATCTTGAGTAGTACGTCTTAAATTTTGAACATAACCATCACTTAATCTGCGTTTTGAGCCAAGGGATTTGGTGAGTACATTTCGGTCTGGATGTTCTAAACTTTCTGCTGCTGTTATTTCACCACTGGCAACTAACATAGCTACCAGGGAATGGTCTTCACTTAACTGGCTTATTTCTCCTTGACGTAATAAATAAATACGGCTATCGCCAACATGGGCTATCATTAATTTTTGTGCTATGGCTAATACCAAGCTGAGGGTAGTTCCTCCATCTTTGACATTTTTGGATATTATCTCATTGGCTTTTTTAAATAATGACATTAGCCATTCATTTCTTTGTTCTACGGTTTTAAATTCAGGGGGTATTGGTTCTTCTAAGACTGTTTGTACTGCTAATTTACTTGCTATTTCTCCCTGAGACATACCACCCATACCATCAGCAACAACTCCTAAGATCATAGTTTCCAAATCGCTTAATTGCTGTTGCCTAATTCCATAGTTATCTTCATTTTGTAGGCGACTAGTTGAGAGTCCCACGGTTGACTGACTAGCAATGTTCCACTGAATTTTAGGAGTACGAATGACTTGACGAGTTTCTAATAATATGCTGAGGAGTTGAGATAGAGGAAATCTTTCTTCAGGAATAGGTGATAGGCAAATTTTTAGTATTTGATAAATGCGAGGAATGGGATTAATTTCTATGTCAATTGTTTGGTGTAGTGATAAGGGTTGTTTATGAATAGAATGATATAGTAATGCTCCTACTGTATAGCTACTCATGGACTCGTGAATAGGACTTTTGTTGTAAGTAAGTTCGGAAGCACAATAATTTCCTTGTAAGCCAGAGGGTAATACTTCACCAACGGGATAAGCACTAGTTAAATCAAAAAATCGGCTTGGTGTTCCTATTTGGACTAATTTGGGTTCGATGGAAATGAAACACCAGTGACGCTCATGAACGTACCGAAAGAATTGACAGACTTGAGTAGTTACAGATAAAGATTCTTCTAAGGAATGCTCTGTTTTTAACCAAGTTTCTAGTGTTTTTGTATCTTCTGGAAAATCACTGATGAGAATGAACTTACTAGGAGAGTCATCAGAGTTAATTTCTATTTCTGGATAATATTCATCTTCTAAATATTCGGAATCTGTTTCTAATGAGCTAGATGTATGAGATTTATCTTCAGAAATTACTGCTTTAGGTTCATTTTCTTCAGATGTATTTTCATTATAAATAACACTCACTGAGTTGGTTTTAGATTCAATTTTAATATCCTCCGTCGCAGTTTCTGTGTCATCCTGCTGCTTTTCTGGAGTTTCTGAATTAGGAATAGAAGATGAAGGAAGGTTGATAATCACTGAATCTACTGTGGTGTGAGCAATGAGTCCAGCAATCATTTTGTAATCACCGAGGATTTCCCTGAGCTGTAGCTCTCGGTGTAGTCCACCCCCAGTTGAACCTACCCTTAATAGGCCTAATTTGCTTGGGCTAGTATCAATATCTGTAGGAGATATATTAACTTGGAAATAGTGGATATTTGCTGAAAGTTGACCCAGATATAACAAAACTTCTATTTGAAAATTTTCGATTGAGAAGATTTGATTTTCCTGGATAATTAAATTATTATTCGTATCAGATGATGGTGATGTCATTGATCAACCAATTGTGAGTAAATTTCATCGATTTATATCTGTTTATATATGTTTGGAAATGGGAGAAAAAGCCTCCCAAGTCCAATTAAATATCAAACAGTTTGAAAACGAAAGCGTACCTTCCCAAAAGCAATTTCGTCTCCAAAGTTGATGTTTTCAGGTATGGTAATTCTCGCTCCAAAACGAGTTTGGTCGGTGCGTTTAATGAAAATACCATTTGTAGAACCAAGGTCTTTAATTTTCCAAACTCCCCCTTCTGGATAAATTTCTGCATGGTTGCGTGAAACTGTTTCACCACCAGGAAATTCTTCTAAGTCAACATCAACAGGCCCCATGTCTGGGTCAAATATACCAACAACAGCATGACTATCTATGGTAAATTCTGACACCGGAGAACCTGATTGCAGAGAAACTAATTTGCCTGTTGTCGCAGTGGTTGTGAAAACAGGAGTAGTGGGTGGTGGTGGTATTTCTGGTTCAGCTGTGGATGGCTGGATAACCGTAGGTGTTGATGGTGGTGGTATTTTTGGTTCAGGTGCGGATGGCTGGATAACTGTAGATGTTGATGGTGGTGGTATTTCTGGTTCAGCTGTGGGTGACTGGATAATTACAGGTGGTGGTGCTACTGCTGCTTGTAGTTCAGAACCGCAAGCTTCACAATATTCTGCGTCATCCGGGTTTTTATCATAGCCACAGGCTGCACAAGTAATCATTAATATACTTCCTTAATTTGTCAGAAAATTGGTAATAGATGATTGGTAATTTTTTAGTTCCCAATCCAAAATCCAAAATTAAATTAAAATTTAAGTTCCTGTTAGTTTACGCATTTCTTCTTCAGAAATTTCGTCATTAATATCACTACCCATTTTTACGGTTTTACCCTTGGCTCCCATCTTGACGGTTTTACGAGTTCCCGCAGATATTTTGCGGGTTTTGCGTAACTCCTTTTGAGCACCATTGAGGGATTCTTCCATCTCCTTGTTGCCAATTCTCACTGTCATGCGCCGCGCAGTTTCTAATATTTCTTCGGCTTTTTCGGGGTTGCGATCAGCGATTTTTGTCGCTTGGTTAACGAGGTTGGAAATATTACATTGCTGCACGTAATCCATTACTTCTTGGTCAACTTGTGCTGCACCTCCCTGTCCAACGACAAACTGCACAACTAAATTCTGGGGTGGGAGTTCACCCCGTCGGTTTTGTCCAGGAATATCGTAGGTTAAGCCAAGTTGTGCGATACGGACGCGGGATGGGGGACGACTGTCCATGTTGAATTCGAGGATGAATATGGTTTCATCATCAGCTCCTGCATTACCAATGGGATAAGGGTCTTGGGTTAGAGGAAATTCTGCTTGGGTGGGATAGGCACGGACAATACGGGTGAGTTCTACACCTTTAACAGTTTTGACGGTTAAAGCTAGGTTGGTAATCACTTCCTGCTGTGCTTGACTGTATTCTTCAATGATTTTGTGGGGTAGATCCAGTATGGAAACTTGGGTACCAATGGCATTCCCAGGAACTACATAAAACAGGGTTCCACCAGTAGAATCACTCAGATGACTCAGTAAATCTTCTTTGAAGTCTTCTCCAACTCCCAAGGCGGTAATAGGGATATTTTTGGTGGCAAAATCTGAAGCAATATCTCGACACATATCTTCATCAAAGGTTCGACCATCTGTGAACAACAGGGTACGTCGGACAGCCATATTTTGATCTCCAAGCAGATCTAAAGCACGACGCAGACCCAATCCCATGCGAGTACCACCAGAAAAATTGCGGAGTTCGGTTATGGCATTTTCTAATTGACTGACTTGGGTGGCAGGGGTTAAGCCAATAATCTCTGAAGCTTTGTCATCGAACTGAACAATCGCAACGCGATCGCTTGCTCCTAATCTGCCAGAATCCACTAGTGCTAACAGTGACTCAATGACTATATCAATTTTTGACTTGCCACCGGTCACCTGGTTATAGTCCTTACCATCTTCGGTATAAGTAATACCAGTAGGTGTGACATCCCCAGCAACTACTTCATACATCGAACCACTGGTATCAATGACAAAAGCAAAGGTGGTGGATGGACGAGTCGCAGCTACATCTTTGATTGGTCGCAGCTTCAGCATGAGAAATAATTTTTGTCCGGCTATATCCGCTGGCATAAATTCTCTGTGAGGGGTAATGGATACATTTAGTACATTTTGCATTGTGATTTTCCTGGTATGAATTCTCTAATTTTCCGGAAATTTAACTCAGATTTTTAAGAAAAATTTAAAGGTGGTAGCATTCCTAACTGGGGTTCTATATCAGATAAATCGGGATTAACGAGGGTGGGATTTTCTTGATTTCCTGGTTCATTTAAGTTCTCAGTTATTGATTCCACTAATAACCGTAAATTGAGGGTAAGGGTACTTTCTCTATAACCTTCCTTGATATCTTGTATCCAAGTATTAATAATTTGGTTGAGATGACTATCTTTGATGGCACATAAACTTTGATTTTGCAGTTTTATGCGGATATTTTCCCGCTTTTCTGGAGTGAAAATTTGCTCGGGATTATTTTCTTGATTGGGGTTTAAATCTAAATCATATGTATATTCATCGTTGCTATCTTTTACTTTCAAAGAAAATATATATTTAACCATGAGACTTGGGGGTCATGATTGTTGCATCATTGATGTAGCTTGGGAAGCTAATTAAATACGTTTGCTATTTATTCATAGAAGTTTTCACTTCAATCGTGATATTTCCCAATCTACGTTTATCACCTACTTGAAGTGACTGTATAGTTCTTTTCATATTTTTTAGTGCTGCATATTCCGAGTCGAATTGCATGAGAATATTGTCTCTTTTTTTGTAAATTTGAGCTGTGATGGGGGTGAATCCCTCAGAAGCATTTAAGGGAATTTGAGCATTCAGAGAGCTGCCGATTAAAATAGGTTTTGCACCTAACAATAATGATGTTTGTTCTTTTGGTGTCCAATGTACAAGCAGATATGGTTCTTGATTTAATTGCGTTTTTTCTACCCAAGCAATCATTAAACCAATGAAAAAGCCCAATATAACTGCACCTGATAAACGGCCGTAAATGTCACCAAATATCCTAGCAGTAACTAGAAAACCAATTGCTCCTAAAGTACCACCAATGCTACCACCAAAAGTTGCTTTCGGGAGCTTGAGATTAGGAACAAAAAAGCGCGTTCCGCCCCCCACCAATAAACCTAAAATTGCCCAGCCTGCTATTCTACCAACAACTTCTAATATTGAAATTCCAGAAACCTGCAAAAATAATAATTGACCAGCTGCTCCCGCAATCATACCAGCAGCAAGGCTACCGACACCACTCACACTACCTTTACTAAATGTGAGGAGACGGCGGTGCATGTAATGGTTTTGCCCCATAATTAAAGCTAGTACCATGCCCATGGCTAAGAAAGCTGTCCAGCCACCAATCCGTAACACAGAGTACAATACACCGTAATTTCCGGTAGGTGTAGATTCAATTAATTGTTGGTTAATTGCAGCTTCTGCCCGACGGAAGGCTTGATCGAATTGACCTGAACTAGCATAAAATACTAAAGAAGAGTCTCCTGTAAGTTGTGCTAAATAATGTACATCAGCATCACCAGTAGCGACAGCTATCAGATTAATTCTTTGATTTCTAGCGGATAGGGCGGAGGAAATGGTACGAAGCTGGGAATTTGGCAAACCGTCAGTAAATAATAAAATGTTACGACCCAGGGAAGTAGATTGCAACTCTGCTACGGCTGTATCCAAGCCTTGTGCCATAGGAGTTCCGCCCCCTTCAAATAAGTTTGCGATCGCACTTTTGAGGCTATTGGTGTCGGTAGTCAGGGGAGTAACAGTTTTAACCTCTGCACCAAAACCGACTATAGCTAATTGATCTTGAGTGAGATGACGACGATTTACAAAGCTACTGGCGGCAGATTTGACTTCTGTTAATTTACCATCACTCATACTTGAGGAAGTATCAATTAATAAGACAATTGCTTGAGAAGTTGGTTGAGAAGTTGGTTGAGTAGATGGAGGAAGTTTGGTGAAATTGAGTAATGGTTCTCCCAATAAAATCCCTGCCATTAGGCAACCAATTGCACCGTATATGGCGAAGAGTAAGGGTTTGTTTTGGCGTAAACGTCTAAAAAAGTTTTGCATAAAAAAATCATTTTTTATATCATGTCCGGTAGTATGACCATAATCAAATTACTTTCTAACTTTTGTATCTTTGCGTCTAATGGGTAAGTTTGATTAAAGGTAAAGGTATGTAAGCGGACATGATATTACTTACGTTGATGTTGTGTAAGGAGAAGAAGTTGGAGAGACAGAAGGCGTTGGGTTATAAGTTATCAAATCACTTAAATACATTTCTAGTTCAAAATTTGCAGAACCTTGAGGTACAGCAATTTCAATAATATATTTACCTGTTTGTGGCAAAGAGCTATTTTTCAAAATCTGATTATTTGGACTATAAACCCAAATACAAATATTACTATCAATTGAATAACTTAACTGCTGACCAGACTTCGCTGCAAACTTATATCCTATAGATTTACTAGCACTAGCTTGATGAGATTTCTTGAGAGTTTGCTCGTTTAATTCAATTTCTTGAACATCTTTTGCATTGAGAGTAGTTTGAGGTTTTTCTGGACAATTTACAGAAGGATAGATTGTACCCATATCGCATCCATAAATGATGAACAATGTCAACAAATATAGTAGTTTTTTCATTTTAATTGTGGATAATCTTTTTGAATATTCAAGGCTTGGTTTTGGGAACAAACAACCATCATCATGAATATTCCATAGTAATTTTTCCAAATATTCATTGCTGCAATTAATCCCCCTGTGCTTCTTGTTTTAAACCTTTACCCCACAGGTAAAATGGCAGCATACCAGCAAGTACCAGCATAAAGAGGATGCATATAAACATACCTAGTCGCACTTGTAAGGGAAGGGAACGACCAAAAACAGTAATTATGTAACCTTTTGGTGACGATTCCACTGGTTTATCTCCTTGAGAATTGACAACAACCTGTACGTTATGCTTAGAAGCACGTTCCGCATTGGGATGAGTGTAAGTAATTTCATATTCTCCCAGCAAAGAATTCAGAAAAAGTTGTAAGTTCTCTGCAATAGCTTCTGCATCCCCAGAAAATTCACTTATTCCTCCAGTTAATTCCGCGATTTCTGCTAACCGTTGTTGATCTACAAATTCTGACTCTGGAACTTTACCCGAACCTGTACCAACATCTTTACGGGTAGCAGGTTTTCCAAGTTTATATTTTTTACCTAGTTCTTCTGGGGTCAAACCATACCCTAAAGTATGGACTATGATATTTTTATTTCTTCTCAAAAGAGTGGTTAAACTTTGAAAATCCCGCTCTTCATTGCCAGCTGTGTGATAACCATCAGACAGCAAAATAATTGAAAGTCTAGGCTGAGGTTGGGAAGAATTTTCTGGTGGATAAAAACGAGTATCTGAGGTATTACCTAAAAATTTGATTGCTTTTTTCAAAGGTTCATAAAGGTTAGTAGAAGCACAAGGTTTCAAACCCTCCAAGTATTCAAGATTGTTTTCTAGTTTGGCATCTCCTGCAACAAAAAACCTATCCAGAGATGCTTGATTAACCACATACCCTTCACAGGAATATTCAGATTCGGGAGGACTAGGTTCACCAAAAGGAACAATTGCAATTTGGGTTTTGTCTCCTCGTTCGGAGGATGCTTTAATTAATTGGCGAATAGCATTAATAGCTCCATCAATTTTTCTGATATTACTACTATCTCTCTTGTCCATACTACCACTCAAATCCAGCATTACAATAATCCAGGCTGGTGGTGGTTCGCTTTCCTGGGGACTTTTCCAATCATCACTGTCAAAATCCACTTCTTGTCCATCTACTTTTAACTGAAAATTTGTATCTTGTAAACCCATAATCGGTCTTTTCTGGTTACCTTTGACCTGAATACGAACAGTCACACGGTCATTCTTAACGGTAGGATTATCAACAATTTCTGCTTCTTTTACCTGTCCCCAACTGGGAGATATCAAAGCAGCCAATATCAACATTGACAGACTAAGCTTGCGGGTCAAGGAAGCGATTATAATAGACGAATCGATAAATTTTTTCTTCATGATTACCGTCCATTGGTACTGGATAAAATGTCAAAACGTAGTTGTGTTTTAAAGGAATATTTTTACGGTTAGTTAAACGTTCGCCGTTTACTTCAATATTGTGAAACTGCTGAGGATTTGGGGATAATATAGCTTCGCGTTTTTTGAGGATTAAATCTGCAACGTGGAGTGGCAAACCCGGTATATAAATATTTGCTTTTTTGACCGCAGAACCGATTCTAATGATTCCAGAACCAGGTAGTTGAATAGATAAACCCTCTTCTATTTCATCTGTATAATCTTCGCTGACAAATTTCAGTACTGACCTATCAATGTATGAAGATTTTGGATTATCAGCAGTAAGTTCTGGGTCTATATCCAGATAATAATTTGGACCTGTATATTCAAAACCTGCACCAGCTCGCAAAGCACCTAGGTAACTGGGTGAATTGGTAATACTAAAAACTAAACCTAAAAATAGACCCAAAATCGAAAATCCTAAAGGGTCTTCAATATTTTCAAACCCATCAGGTGGTGTTGTACCTAAAGATAAGCGAATAAATTCAAAAAGTACCGCAGCCAATAAACTCGCAGCACTAGCACCAATTACGCTAGCTTTAAACCTTTGCCAAAAGCGTTTAGGATCACCTGCTTCCATACTATGCCAACGCCAGCTTAAACCCTCAGCCAGACCGACTGAAGCACCAATAAAAAGCCAGCTGAATATTCTAATAATGGGGGTGGGAAGACGAATTTGGGGTAGAAATAAAATTTGGGAAATACTTCCAGCAATTAAGCCTGCTAAAATTCCTAGAACAAGGGCAATTAGTAGAGGAGTTTTAGCAATACGAAAGCTCAGTTTCCATCTGGTGGGGTTACTAATAAATATTTCATTCATTACCATACCAATTGTTAAGGAAATGGCGATGCAGGGGAATAAAATTACTTCTGGAAATTGTTGTAGTAAACCTAAATCGGTAAGGAAGAATTGACCCACGTTCCAGCCGATTAATGCTGATGTTATTCCAGCTAATATGTAAAGATAGATTCTCATTTTCTATTTACTCTATTATTGTTTTTGCTGGCTTGATTTTCATTAAAGTATTTCTTTATATATGATTTGATATCTTCTTTCAATTTTTTATATATTGAACCATCCTGATTATCCTGAAGTATGAATTCATCTTGATATGCCATTTGCTTCTTTAGCTGATAGTTATAAATAGCATCTACCCATGCTTTTCGGTTATATGATTTATTTTTTTCAAATGTTGATGCATAGTCTAAACCAGAGTCTTTGGGATTTAATGAATTAGCTAAAACACACTTTATTGCTATTTCTTGGATATATTTTTTGAATTGTTCCTCCATAGCGTTCTTTTCTGTTTTTTGGATTTCTCCTTTGTTAACTCTTTCTTGAGCTAGTTCTATTGCAAGTTGATTCACAAGTCCGGTAATTGCTGTTTTTGTTGTTTTAAAATTATCTAGAGCTTGTTTACCCTTATCATCGGGGATTTTATCAGTAAAGTTTTGAATAGGAGTATCATTACAGTAAGTTTCTGTATTGTAATATGACGATATATTTGTTGATGAAGTATCTGTCTTTGGGGGAATTTTTGGATATTCTGACCGTTTTTTAGGTTGATGAATCGGAAATTTTAT
>JASJCX010000155.1 GCA_030065255.1 Calothrix sp. MO_167.B42
ATTGCGAAATTGGTGTAATAAATTATCAAGCAAATCCTGCTGCTGCTCTTGGAGAATTTGCTGTTGGTGTAACTGTTGCTGTAGCCATATGCGACGTTTATCTAAAATACAAGCGATCGCTAAAGTTTGAGCAATACGCTCAACTTCACAGCGTTCTTTGGCAGTCCATTGGCGATCGCTTGTATTTTAGATAAACGTCGCATATGGCTACAGCAACAGTTACACCAACAGCAAATTCTCCAAGAGCAGCAGCAGGATTTGCTTGATAATTTATTACACCAATTTCGCAATCCCCTAACGGCATTACGTACCTTTGGCAAACTATTAGTGAAGCGATTGCAGCCAGAGTCAGCCAATGGAGATGTGGCGGTAAGTATTGTCAGAGAAAGCGATCGCCTACAAGAATTACTACAAAAGTTTGATGAAGTAATTGACTTAACACCGGAAGATTTAGTTAGTCTTAAGTTACCGCAAACAAATGAAGTTTTTGTGGAAGCAAAGGTGGAAAAACAGAGGGAATCACCGTTATTGTTGCCAGGAATAGGAGAGAAGGCAATTGATTGTAATTTATTGGATATATTAGAGCCTTTATTATTATCAGCTAGGGCAATAGCACAGGAAAGGGGTATTCAATTAATCGCAGAAACACACCCGAATTTAGCACTAGTTCGAGTCAATAAAAAGGCATTAACGGAAGTCTTAAATAACATTATTGATAATGCTTTAAAATATACTCCCAGTGGTGGCAAAATTTTGATTCAAACTGGACAAAAAAAAGCTAATTTTCAGGGTATAAAAATTAGTGACACAGGTCCAGGGATTCCAACTGAAGATTTAGAACATATTGGCGAGCGTTATTATCGGGGTGTTCAGGCTCAAACTACTATTCCAGGGACAGGCTTAGGTTTAGCCATCGCCAAACAATTGATAGAGCAAATGGAGGGGGAAATAGAAATTTTTAGCCCAGCTATGGACTCTTCAATCACATCATCAACCCCAGGAACTACCTTCATTATTTGGTTACCGCTCAAGAGGAGTGAAGGAGTTGATAGTTGATAGTTGATAGTTAAGGAGTTAAGGAGTGAATGAGTGGAGGAGGGATTATTATTCATAACTCCTAACTGGTGAACACTGATTAAATGGATGATACTGATGACACGGATATTTGATAACGCAACAATTAACTGTCAACTGTCAACTGTCAACTCTTAACTCTTAACTCCTAACTCCTGACTACCGCAGGGAAATTTGTAAATTTTGTCCGATAGTCATTTGTAAGTCAGTGTTGGGGTCGATAGCGATTAGATCAACTTTCTTTTTACCAAAGAACAGACCAACTAAAGCCCCAATACCTGCACCACCCAGAACCTCCTCCGTTGCAATGGCCCGATCGCCTGTTACTGCTGATACGGCTGCTGCTGCACCTGCACCCAAGGCCGCATTCTTGACAACTGCACGGGTACTAGTTCCTTTTCTAATGGTTTCAGTGTTGGTAATTACTTCTGAAGTGGCATTGATTTTATATTCCTGTCCAGTGGTTAAAACTAGTTTGTCAGCAACAAATTGAGAGCCATCTTGATTTTTAACAGGTTTTAATTCTCCCACAACTTGGCTGCCTGCGGGAATTAACACATCCCCCTGATCTGTAATCACATTCTGAGATACGGTGAGGGTTAAAGGGGCAGTTTCATCCTTTGTGACGAGAATTTTTTTCGCTTTGTCATACTTAACCGGGATGGAAGTTCCTTCAGGAATAATCACTGCAAGGGGTTGGGATGGGGAAGTGTCCCTAAAAGCAACAACATAGGGAGAGTCAATGACTGATGCTTGATTGTTACTAACTAATGCTTGGTAGATAAAAGCTGCTACATCTGCTCTGGTGGCCGTGGTTGTAGGGTTGAGAAACCTAACATTGGGATAGTTGACTACAATTTGTTTCTCCGTTGCTGCGGCTATGGGAGCGCGAGCATAACCAGCAATCAGTGAAGAGTCATTATAATACTGCAAGGTATCTTCAGGATTATCGGCAATGTAGTCTAAACCATTGGCAAGGGCAACCAATACTTGTTGACGAGGAATGTTTTCGTTGGGGCGGAAAACACTACCGGGATATCCTGTTAAAAAGCCGGTGGTATATGCTTCTTGAATTGCACTATATCCCCAGTAACTCCTAGAGACATCTACAAAGGAAATTCCTTGACGCTCTGGGGATTTTTGGAAAGCCTTACGCAGCATAGCAGCAAATTGCGCCCTGGTAACTGCTTGTTGTGGGCGGAAACTACCATCGGGAAATCCAGCAATAATACCGCGTTGAGATAATTCTTGAATAAATTCTGCTGCCCAATAATTAGGTTGAACATCGTTAAAAGTAGTTTGGGCAAATGATGGAGCAGGAGCAATGAAGGGAGCAATAGTACCTGCTGTAATACCTACAGCCATGAAAGCGGCGCATCCAGAGTAGATTTTTTTATGCATCAACATTGATCTAATTCCTTTTGGTAAATTCAATTTATTTGTTGTTAGCTTATTGGACTTTTCCGGTAACAAAAAGTTTCCTAAAAAACACTATGAATTGTTAATTTTATACACAGTTACTAAATTAATATTTCTGATTATAAATGTCATGCTACTAATGAATAATCTTACCAAGACAGACGAACAACTATTAAAATAGTTGCAGATAACTACGAAATTATTCTGATATTTAATACATATAGGGTATGGAAATATTATTGCGCTTATCCGCAAGTATTTTGAGGATAATAGAAATTAAAATATAGCAATCCTATTTGATTTGTAAAAATCGAGAGGCTTAGATCCCCGACTTTTCCAAAAAAGTCGGGGATCTAACTTTTCGCGTTGGCATAGTCTGCCCGCAAGGCTTATGATTTAGGATTGCTATAGATAAATTTTTTATAGAAATTAATCAGGGGTTCCCAAAACAGAAACCCCAATGACATTTATAACTAATAAAGTGCATTCCCTAATCAATTTATTTAGTTTAGTCAACTGGAAAAAAAGAGGTACTTATAACTCCTATTCTCTGCGCCCTTATTTTGAATGCGTCAGATAAATTCATCCCTAAAATTTAGAAACGCCAACTTATCATCTATTATCAGGCAGTGCAAAATTAGAACGTAGAGTCACATCCAAATCACCTTTGTTAGGTTCAATCATTATCACTTCTACTTTCCTGCGTCTCAATACTGCACCTGCTGCTGCACCTAAACCACTACCAGCTAAAATTTCGGTTAAATTAATTTTGTTGTCACCTGTAATTAATGAAATTAAAGCCGCAGCACCTGTACCAATTGCTGCACCCGTTAAAATTCTCCTAGTGTTAGAACCTCTCCTAATAGTTTCTTTTCTAGTTATTACATTGGATACAGCATCTATTCTCTGTCTTCTACCATCAGGAGATATCAACTCTTTTGCCACAAATTGAGAACCTTCTTCTCCATTAACAGTTGCTGGTTCTAGCTGTCCTGTAATTTTACTACCAGATGTAATTAAAACATTGCCTCTGTTGTCAACAATATTATTTGCGATCTCTAATTCAAGGGATTTTGTTTCTTTGGCAGTGAGAACAATTTTGTCTTTTGAATAGGTTACAGGTATGACTGCACCCGCACTAATAGCCCGTCTTCTAAAACTTTCCGGAAACATTTGTGCAGTTGCAGGAGAAGGAAGAAAAACAGGGACAATGGCACCAGTTGAGATGGCCATTGCCATAAGAGCAGCGGTTCCAGATTGATGATGATGCCAGCGTTTCATAGCAGTAGTCCTTCTATATTTCTGTTATCTGTTATCTGTTACGTGTAATGAGTGACGACATTTTTTGAATATTGTTTCTGATTTATTTCATCTATAGATAGGCTGATTATGAAGTGGGAAGTATTACAATAATCTATGGTAGTGCGTTTGTAACTTAATATTTATTATAAATACAATATACAAATGGGTCGTTATGAATGAACATAAATACCCATAATTAATCAAATTTTTTGTCCGAAGGTAATTATCAGTGGTAACATTACAGCTCAGGCAGTTAAGTGTTTTTCCAGGACAGCGGATTGTTTTGACTGATGTAAACTGGTCAAAGTTCGAGGAGATTTTGCAAGAACTCGGTGAAAAAAGAGCTAAGAGAGTAGCTTACTGTCAAAATACACTAGAAATTAGAATGCCATTGCCAGAACATGAGGTTGATAAAGAAATTCTTGGTGATATGGTTAAGATTTTGCTAGAAGAATTAGAAGTTGAGCGCGAATGTTATGGCTCAACTACTTTCAAGCGTGAGGATATGGCAGCAGGAATCGAGCCGGATAATTGTTTTTATATTCAAAATTATCGTTTAATGATTGGCAAAAGGAGATTAGATTTAACTGTAGGTTCACCTCCAGATTTAGCCATTGAGGTTGATGTTACCTCCAAAACACAACTGAGTGCTTATCAAGCTTTAAGAGTACCTGAGTTATGGCAGTTTTCTCAAGGAAGTTTAAAAATTTATGTACTGCAAGCAGATGAGTATGTTCAGTCTTCTTTGAGTCCTACTTTTCCGAATTTACCAATTACTCAGGGAGTTGAGCAGTTTGTCAAAATGAGTTTGACGCAAGGTTCAAGTTCTGCTTTAAGGGCTTTTCGCAAGTGGCTGAGGGAGAGAATGGAATGATTATAGCGATCGCACACTTGAATCTATGGTAGTGTGTTTGTAACCTCATAACTTGCACCATTCAAGAGCTAGCCCAGATGTCCGCCTAGGATTAAAATCCCAGGCTCAAAGATATGCGTCTGATAAATCAGACTGGTTAAGGTAGCCATTGGGGTTGGAAGCCAGCCAAAGGGAGTTTTTCTGGTTTGATGGCTGTAGAATTTTTAGACAAAGGCATTAACCACAACTGACTACTGTTAATTGGTTGAGCATCATCAGTAATCAATTCGCTGCTAGAGGACGATTGATTACTGGTTTGTTGTGCTTGAACTTGGTCAAATAATAATCCCAAACCATCAGGGGATATACTCATACGCACATTACGTTGTCCTGCGGGTAACACCATTAATGGTTTTTGTTCCCCTGTTTTCAAGTTAATTGCAACTAAATAAGGCTGTTCTTGATAAAGTTCACCTGGTAATAATTGTGTTAATAAACAGTACAGTGTGGGCGATGCGGGGTCAAATTGGCAATTAACAATGGAACCTGTGGTTTTGACTAGCTGTTTTTGAGTTCCTTGGTTAGTAACTAAAAATAAATCCCTGGTGTAGTCAGTATTAAATTTTACCATTGCCGCTTGGGTGCCATCTTTGGAAAAAGCTTGTACCAAACCAAATTGGGGTAAAAAATCTAAGGGTTTACTAGCATCGGTTTGCAAGGGTAAAATCGCGGCTCCCTGTCCTTGGGCAACAGCAACGGCTTTACTATCTGGGGTAATAATAAAATCCCCTCCTGGTTCGCTTTTGAGGGCTTTGAGTGCAGCTTTTTGACCAGATTCTTTGCCTGTGGCTGGCATAAACCACAATCCAAAATCATTGGGATTTTTTCTATTACCCCTTTGAACCACAATAGTTTCCCCATCGGGAGATAGGTCAAATTTGAGAATTTGGTATTTTTTATTATCGAGAACTAATTGTACTTTACCTGGTGCTGCCACTTTTTTATCCACTTCCGTGGAGCTACCAGTGGTAACTGTATATAATTTGGCAGATAATAAATCTTCATTGCCAGTGGAGCGGGCAGTAAACAGAATTTTTTCCCGATTAGGATAGGACTTAAACTCCATCACAACTAAGTTTTTCGGGGTGAGGATCTGTTTTTGCTGCTGGGTTAAATTGTAGAGAACTAATTGGCCTTGGTTTTCTGAGTCCGCTCCGATGTAGGTGATAATGCGATCGCGACTGGTGAATTTACCTGTAAAGGGTTGAATAACTTTGTCTGTTCCGGCTTTGGCAGCAAACTTATCCTTTGCTTGTTGCAGTTGCACTTGATAATCAGTCCCATAGGGAGAGGGAGTCAAAAGGGTATATACCATACGTCGTCCCGCCCAACTAAATTTACCAGCTAAAGGGGGTTCAATGGTGAGATTTTCCTCCACACTTTGAATATCCATGGGGCGACTAAAGGTGAGGCTAAAGGATATTTCATCTGCGCCAATATTTTTATTTTCCCAACTGAAATCTCTAACACTGGGTTTAACAGCATCCCCTTGTAATATTAACAGCCCAATCAATAAACACAGCAGGAGTATACAGGCGGTGGCAATGCGATCGAGTGGTTGTAAAAAAGCCTTATTACTATTCATGAGTCATTAAATGAGAACAATCGACACCAATGGTCCTTAATAGCCGTAAGGATTCTTGGGTTGGGGAATACCTTTTAAGGATTTAGCATTAATGGTAAGCTGCCGTTTTTCTGATAAAATTGCTGTCTCCATAGTTCCTTCCACCTCTAACCATGAATCTGGTTTATACTCCTGGCGAGATGTTGGCAGCTTGACTGGCAATCCGATGGGATAAGCATCTGCTGCACAGCAAGTGAGAACAAATTGCGCCAGAAACAAATACTCCTGTCCTAGATCTGGTGGATGAATCACAAATCCTTTTACCTTAACCTTTTGATTGGTATATGCATCTGGTTCTGGATACACATTGAGGGTGCGTACCCAATCAACAAGCGATCGCTCTTCTGGACGTATGGAGGCTTTAAAGGATTGGGGCTGAATACGTGATGTGCCTAACAAATCATTTATTCCTCTGTGCATTGCCTTTTGACTGGCAAAAACTTGGGGAGTAATCACTAACCCTAAGATTGCTGTGGTTAATAGTAGGGCACTACCCCAGCCAGGGGGAAAAAGGGAGATATGCTGGGCAGTTGGCTCTGTGCGACGGCGGCGCTGTCGCCACAATTGTCTTGTTTTGGCAAAACTAATACCTACTAAAACAATACCGGCTACCACAACTAGTGCAAAATAATTGGGGTGAATCAATAAACTGAGTTTGCCTGTAAACCAGTACTTGATCATCAAAACTCCCCAGGCTGTAATCGCTAAAACATCTAGCCATGGGAGTAAAAGATTGTAAATTTTCGCTCTCGAATTTAAGTTTTTCATGGGTAATTAGTCATTGTGGGAGGGCAAGGAACAAAGCTAGGAAAATGACTAATTTTTAAATGATATGCAAGTTAATGAACAAGGTGAATAAAAATGTCAGCAATCCAGCTAAGGCGAAGAAATAAAACACCGTTTTGGGTTTGAAGATGGTTAACAGCAAACCGATGCCCTTAAGGTCGATCATGGGACCAAATACGAGAAATGCTAATAAAGAACCACTAGTAAAAGTAGAGGCAAAAGATAAAGCAAAGAAAGAATCTACCGTGGAACAGATGGATACCACTGCTGCCAAAATTAGCATGGCAATAATAGAAGTAATTGGACCAGCACCAAGGCTAATAATTACATCCCGGGGAGCTAATACTTGAATTGCAGCTGCGATGGCACTTCCGAGTACTAATACTCCTCCCAATTCCCTTAGTTCTTGAATGGTATTTTCCAGAACCAATTGCATTTTATCTGCTGTTGGTTTGCTAAAAACCGAACCTGTGGAGTTATCTGCTCCTAAACTACTATTAATGGGCTGGGGTAAGCCTGTAATGCCATTACCACCTAACCAATAATTGCCCGATTGCAACAAGTTCAAGCCACCAGCAGGCTGAGATATCAAAGAATTTTGTCGCACATTTGGGGATTTTAACTTGGTGGGGGGATTAAATTTTAAATATCGAGCCAGTGCTGGTTGGACTATGGGAGTTAAGTCCTTTTGAAAGCTAAACACAAAACCAATAATGGTGGCGATTGTCAGGGATAAAATTACCCGTAAAATTACTATTTCTGGTTGACCTCTAAATGCTGTCCAGGTAGCCCAAATGACAATCGGGTTAATTGTTGGTGCTGCTAACAAAAAGCCAATGGCTACTGGTGTGGGTATTCCCTGCATTAAAAACCTGCGTGCTACTGGCACATTGCCACATTCACATACAGGAAACAAAAAACCGATCATACTGCCAAATAATGCACCGAATAAGGGATTTGTTGGCATGAGCGTCACGAGTTTTCGCTCGTCGATAAAAAATAACAGCAAACTGGAGAATACAACTCCCAGTAGTAAAAAAGGGATTGCTTCAACTAGCAAACTCAAGAATATAGTAAAACCGTTATTTAATTGATTCATGTGTGTCGCACAGCAAAGCCAAATTGAGTTGTTAGGTTATGCCAAAACATTCTATCGGAATGGTGAGCAAATCTAGATAGGGACTATTGAACCTTAATTAGGTGAATAATAACTATGTTCTGATGTCAGGGAACGATATTTTATTATTTATAGTTATGTTTATAGCATTTTTGTTGAGTTTAGATTATCTTTAACACACTTTCATCAATTTTTCACTAATTATTTATAGTTCTGATTGGCATGTAAGTAACACCACCTAATTAAGTTTGACGAGTACTCCACCACATTAGTTATGAGGGGTCACAGATCCCCGACTTCTTTAAGAAGTCGGGGACCGCTCACACCCGCGACTTGTCAAATTTAATGTGGTGGAATACTAGATTAGTAACTTGATGAAAAGTTTAAGTTTTAATGTCAAGTTGGGGTAAAGGTGTAATAAAGGTCTGTGACAACTCTGGGAAGAGTAGCCATCTCAGTCACCTGTGACTTAATATAAGTTATGACATTCCTGGTAATGTAATATTTTTTACGCCTTGATTATGCATTATTCAAGTAACAGATATAACAAAGGCTAGAATATTAGCTTATTGTTTGCCTTTCTTATTATCAGAGAAAAGTATAAAATGCAGCATCAACCCCGTGAGCAAATTTTACCACCATGTTTATCTACAGGTAGCAATCTAGATTTGAGCCTAGATTCCAGGATTGAGGAACTTCCCATGTATAGCTCTACTGTGGAAATTACTTTTACTGGGGAAGAATTGGGGACATACTTAGATAGATACCCCCAATTACCAGGAGTAATTTTAGTAGAACAAGGAACATACTATGGAATGATTTCCCGTCGCCGGTTCCTAGAATTGCTGATTCATCCCCAAGGTAAAGACTTCTTTTTCCAGCAGCCCTTAAGTGTAATTTATAGCTATGCTCGCACAGCTATTTTAAAACTATCTGCAAATACCCATATTTTAAAAGCTATGCAGTTAGCATTACAGCGATGTTCGCCAACTGATACTGCATTGCGATCCCCTCAGGCTTTAACTGAACCAATAGTAGTACAAAATCTTGATAATACCTATTGTTTATTAGATATACAAGAACTACATCTTGCTGCTTGGCTATTACGAGGAATTGAAGCTCAAATACGTCACGAACGTAGCCAAGTCCAGATAATTCAAAATGAAAAAATGGCAAGTTTAGGACGTTTGGTAGATGGGATTACCCACGAAATTCTCGACCCTGTAGGTTTTATTTGGGGTAATTTAACTTATGTCTCTAATTACAGTCAAGATTTGCTCAAGTTAATTGCTGCTTACGAGGAAAATTTGCCGGAGATTCCCCAAGAGATTAACTACTTAAAAGAAGAAATAGAATTTGATTTTTTAGAGAAAGATTTATCCCAATCATTATCTAGCATTAAGACTGGTGCCCAAAGATTAAAAAAAATGGTGACTAGTCTGCAAAATTTCTGTCATATGGATGCTATATACCAAAAACCAATAGATATACATTTTTGTATCGATAATATTTTATTACTAATAGTTAGTCGAGTTAAAAAAGAAATTAAAATTGTGAAAAATTACGATACCTTACCACCAGTACTCTGCTTTCCTGGTGAACTGTATCAAGTTTTTATGAATTTGATTAGTCACGCTGTTGATAATTTATTGGATGTAGCAGTTACACCACACTTATATTTAGAGTCTGAAGAACAAAAAAATCAACCAAAAATAGAGATTACTACATCGGTAGTTTCACGGGATATGACTAATGATAATATTCCCGATTCTCGCTGGGTTTCAATTTGTATTGCCGATAATAGTGCTGGCTTTTCTGAATCAGAACAACAGAGAATAATTGCCTCATTAAGTGCCAATAAAAAATCAGAACCAGAAAATAGTTTATCTTTAAGTCATCGAATTATTACCACTAGACATGGAGGAGAATTTAACTTGCGATCGCAATTAGGTAAAGGTACTGAAATTGAGATTCTTTTACCTTTATTATGATTTTTTCATCGGAATATCTTATGACTATTATCAGAATCTCTTTTTTTGGAAAAACAATGAAGTTATTGTCAATATTTTTTGAATATTTGGTCTAAAATTTATCAACGACTAAATGATAACTCGATATTTGGGAATTATAGATATTGTAAGTCTGGCAAAAATTCAGTTTTACATTTTATAACTCTGTGTTATTTCTTCTGTGAATTTTGCAATCATTCTATTCAAAACCAAATTTTAAAGTTACAAATAATTATGAATGAAAACCAAGCTCAAAAATCATCAAGTTATACAGAATTAGATTTAAAAACGCAATTACAGCGGTCCCAGCAATTATTACAACTAGTAATTGATAATATTCCTGAATCAATTTTTTGGAAAGATCAAAATTCTGTGTACCTTGGTTGTAATCGTAATTTTGCCGATGATGCAGGGTTGGAGAACCCAGAAGATGTTATTGGTAAAACCGATCATGACTTACCTTGGACGAAGGAAGAGGCCGAGTTTTTTCGACAATGTGATGAGCGAGTCATGAAAGCAGGGGTTCCCGAATTACATATTCAAGAAACTCAATTACAAGCAGATGGAAAACATTCTTGGCTAGATACTAATAAAATTCCTCTTCACGATACCCAAGGTAATGTGATCGGAATTTTGGGTACCTATGAAGATATTACAGAACGGAAAAAAATAGAAAAAAAATTACTTGAACAAGAACAATTTTTACGTAGCGTTTATAATGGTGTTGAACATTTAATTTTTGTAGTTAATGTTCTCAAAAATGGCGAATTTCGTTATGCTGGCTGGAATTTATCAACAGCAAAAGCTACAGGCACCAGTAATCAAAATGCCATTGATAAATCTCCCCAAGAACTTTTTGGAGATGTACAAGGTACAGCAATACATCAAAGATATGAGAACTGTCTCAAAACAGGTAAAAGCATAACCTATGAAGAATGTTTAAATTTTGATGGTACTGATAGTTGGTGGTTAACTACCATTAACCCCCTCAAAGATAAACAAGGGGTGATTTATCGTCTAGTTGGTACTACTTTTAATATCACCTCCCATAAACAAATCGAATTAGCTCTCAAGCAACAAACACGGTTATCTGCTTTTCGTGCAGTCATTAATTCTACACTCGTCGTCAGTGATGATTTACAGGATATTTTGCAGCAGTGTACCCAAATTATGGTTGATTATTTGGATGCTGCTTTTGCTCGCATTTGGACTCTCAACTCCGCAGAAAATATGTTGGAGTTGCAAGCTAGTGCAGGGATGTATACCCACATTGATGGAACTCACGGTTGTGTACCTGTAGGAAAATACAAAATAGGTTTAATTGCCCAAGAGCGTCAACCCCATCTCACCAATTCCGTACAAATTGATCCCCGCGTTAGGGATAAAGAATGGGCAAAACGAGAGGGAATGATTGCTTTTGCAGGTTATCCTTTAATCGCTGGAGATGAGTTGGTGGGGGTACTTGCTCTGTTTAGCCGTCACGAATTATCTGTGTCTGTTCTCCAAGAATTGTCTTTGGTTGCTAATGAGATTTCTCTGACTATTAGCCGCAAAAAAGCAGTGGTGGAAATACACAAACAGGCAAAGGAACTCAAACAAGCTTTTGAACAACTAAAATCTACCCAAGCCCAATTAATCCAAACTGAAAAAATGTCTGGTTTGGGGCAAATGGTAGCTGGTGTAGCCCACGAAATTAATAACCCTGTCAACTTCATCCATGGTAATATCAACCCTGCAAACGAGTACATCCAAGATTTATTGGGATTGCTGGAGCTTTATGAGCAATATTATCCCGAACCTGTGGAAGAAATTCAAGAAGAAATCACAGCAATTGAATTAGATTTTCTCAAGGAAGATTTACCCAAGTTGTTGCACTCTATGGAAGAAGGAACAAGGCGCATTCAGGAAATTGTTCTATCCCTACGTAATTTTTCTCGCCTAGATGAAGCTGAATTTAAGGATATAGATATCCATGAAGGGATTGACAGTACATTGATGATTTTACATCATCGCTTGAAAGCTAAACCAGACTGTCCGGAAATTCAAGTTACCAAAGAGTATAATCAAATTCCTCTAGTTGAATGTTATCCCAGTCAACTGAATCAAGTCTTGATGAATATTTTGGTGAATGCCATTGATGTTTTAGAAACAATCACAAATCCTTGTATTCATATTAGTACCCAATTAATTAACAATAACTGGGTTGGGATTCACATTAAAGATAATGGACCAGGTATCGATAGAGAAACTCTGACAAAATTATTTGATCCTTTTTTCACGACTAAAGATGTAGGTAAAGGAACTGGATTGGGCTTATCTATTAGTTATCAAATTGTGGTAGATAAACATGGTGGAAAATTATTGTGTGAATCTGTCCCTGGCCAGGGAACAGAGTTTATAATTCAATTGCCAATTCTTCAGGCTCAACTTGGGAAATAGTTGGTTAAATTGATTGTCTTGTCTGTACTTGTTTTTGTGCTGGGGCGGGGAGTCGCCATATATAAAATCATGTCGAGCAACCAAGGAGCCAAGCGTTGACACCAAATAGCTAAATGACTTTGCCAACCAACCAGAATTTCTGGCGAATCTCTTTGCAAACCTGTAATCATTGCTTGAGCAACTCGCTGGGGTGATATGGGTTTTACCCAACGAAATAAATTGAAGTCTCGCACCATATCTGTGTCTGTTAGGGTTGGTAGCAAGGCAACTACTTGGATATTATAGGTTGCTAATTCCTTGCGTAAAGCCTGGGTAAACCCTAAGATGGCAAACTTGGTAGCAGAATAGGTAGCCATTGTTGGTGCTGCAACTTTCCCCATGAGGCTAGATACATTAACAATGGTTCCTTCTCCCCTGGTTGCCATTCGTCTGGCTATTAAACTTGTCAGGGTATACATTCCCAACAAATTCACAGATAACTCTTCTTGTAGCTGGGGTAGCTTCGACTGCAAAAATGATTTTTGGGATGCCACACCTGCACAGTTAACTAGTATGTGAATGGGTGCATAGCTCCGCCAGAGTTGGGCTACGGCTATATTGACTTCCGTCGGTTGAGTTAAGTCAATGGCTAGGGTAACAGCTTCTACCCCCATGGCTTCGATTTCTGTCGCCACTTCTGCCAAACGCTTACGGTTACGTGCAACTAAAATCAATCGCTTAATACCTTGTTGTGCTAATTCTAAAGCGATTGCTCGCCCAATACCACGGGAAGCCCCTGTGATTAAGGCTACTTTACCTTGAATATTCATTGTATATACCTCTAAACTTCTTTTATTCACCCCACTCCCTTTTGTACTTAGCAAAGATGGGGTGCCATAAATCAGGAATTATCCCGAGAGATTAATATCTGGCTTGAATACCGGCAGTATGGATATAGCTCATGGGTTTCTCCTCTTTACAGATGAGCATTCACCAAAAAACAATACATACACACGTTAGCAACTAAATCAAGCTACTGCAACATTTTTTAATAAGTATTTCTTAATACTTGTTTACAAATATTATATATATGCGCTGGTTTGGGAAATAAGTTTTAATTAATACTGACTGCTAAATATCTCCATTCACTGACAAAGAAGGTAAATATCTGCAATTGGGCATAAATTTGACAATTAAAAACTATAACGATGGATATATGCACAGAAGTATAGGTAGATACAGATTTCTAGTTCCAAATAGGTAACGGATACGGATAGCGGATAATTTAAAATCTAAAATTGATTGAATGAATTGGTTACAACAGCTTAAACAACATCGAGCGATTGCAGTGATTCGCGCCCCAGAAAAAGAATTAGGATATCAGATGGCTATGGCCGTAGCATCTGGAGGTATGAGATTAATTGAAATTACTTGGAATACTGCACAAGCGGCTACTCTAATTAGTCAACTACGTTCAGAATTACCCCAATGCTGCATTGGTACGGGGACATTATTAAATATGAACCACCTCAAAGATGCGATCGCATGTGGGGCACAGTTTTTGTTTACACCCCATGTTGATCCCCAAATGATTGAATTAGCTCAATCATCTGGTATACCAGTGATCCCAGGGGCATTAACTCCCACGGAAATTGTCACTGCTTGGGAACGGGGTGCTAGTTGCGTGAAGGTGTTTCCCGTGCAAGCAGTGGGAGGAGTTAACTATATTAAAGGCCTCCAAGGACCCCTAGGACAAATTCCCTTGATCCCCACAGGGGGTGTAAATTTAGATAATGCTCGTCAGTTTATTCAAGCAGGAGCAATTGCAGTTGGTTTGAGCGGACAGTTATTTCCTCAATCATCCCTCAGTTCAGGAAATTGGCAGTCAATTTCCCAAACAGCTAGGGATTTGCTCGAAAATTTAGCTTGAACAAAAAGAAGCCTCTGGTGTCCAATCAGCCTGGAAGCACTATGTATATACGTTGAGTGAGGTGGGTATGGCATCAGTCAGCTTGCAACCTATGGAAGAATATTGTAGGTGCCGTGCCCCTACAGGATAATTGATATTTTGGCGTTGCTGAATGGAAGTATGAATTTACATTTTTCGATATTATTGAAGAACCATTCTTTGCGCCTATCCTGCGGAAAGCCCTCCGGGTTGCGCCAGTTGCTTTATGCC
>JASJCX010000156.1 GCA_030065255.1 Calothrix sp. MO_167.B42
CTGAAAGCGTTCTCGCAGAGTAGGGAAGCAATCCCAAAGACCTTGTGTTCGCGGAGCGTGCCCGTTAGGGCTTATGCGTCGTTTCACTTCGTTCCACTCGCAATGACATACTATGGGTATGCCCCGGACATAATATCATCCCTCGATTATCATAGCAAGATTTTTTCCTTTTCAAATAATAAATTTCGTCAGGTGGGTATTGGGTTTATATCATGTTCGCGTGATTACTTATGATATTGCCATCCATGCAAAAATCACCAAAACTCTTTCTCCCCCTACCTCCTGCCCCCGTTCGGACTTCGGCGTGAGCTCAGTCGAACGCTGAGCTCACGGCCGAAGCCTGCAGCCTTGCAGCCCTAATGATAAGTATTTAACCGAACATGATATTACAGGCAAAGCCTAAAAACGAGGAGAGGCTACCCCAACGGAACATTTTGCAAAGGGCACGGCGTGGGTAAGATTTCTCTAGAACCCGAGAGGTTTTTGATGCCGTGCCCCTACGGGATAATTTGTTTTTTGGCATTTTGGAGATTGTTTCAAGACAAGATATAGCATTACGAAACTAAGGCACCGAAATTTATAAATCCAAAAAATCCTTTGATACTCCCCTGTACCCTGTACCCTGCCCTCTCTTCCCTATTCACTATTGGGGATATTCCCAAGTATTTGCCAGAAATATTGAAAATCTTTTTCTCAAACAGGGCAGATATTCTCTGTGACGTAGCATAATAGAAGAGTGGCTTATCTATACAACCATTTACAAGCTCTAGAAGAAGGTCACTGGTTCAAGCTGATTTGCGGAGCCAGCTTGCAACACCTGCCTGCGGTGAGAAACCTAACATTAGCTTACACCTTGGCAGGTGCTGACTGCATTGATGTGGCTGCCGATCCGGCGGTGATTGCCGCAGCACAATCAGCCTTGCAAGTTGCTAAAGACTTGGTGGAGTTAGCCCAAGCAAAAGGTTTTAACCCACAAAAAACCCCCCCATTATTGATGGTAAGTCTCAATGATGGCGAAGACCCCCATTTTCGTAAAGCAGAATTTGATGCCACTCAATGCCCTTCAGAATGTAGCAGACCATGTGAAAGAATTTGTCCAGCACAAGCAATAATATTTAACAATAATCAATTAGAAAACTTTTCTGGAGTCATATCCCAAAAATGTTATGGCTGTGGTCGTTGCCTACCGGCTTGCCCTTATGAGATAATTTATACATCATCTTATGTTTCAACACCGGGAGCGATCGCACCATTGATCTTGTCATCAGGGGTAGATGCAATAGAAATTCATACTCAAATTGGGCGTTTAGCAGGGTTTAAGCGGTTATGGAATGCCATATTGCCATGGGTAAAGAACTTAAAGTTAGTGGCAATTAGCTGCCCTGATGGGGATGGTGTTATTGAATACATGAAATCTTTATATGCAGCGATCGCGCCCTTGCCATGCGCCTTAATTTGGCAAACTGACGGTCGTTCCATGAGTGGAGATATTGGTAAAGGAACCACTTTGGCAACCGTGAAGTTTGGGCAAAAAGTTTTGACAGCCGAGTTACCAGGATATGTGCAATTAGCCGGGGGAACCAACAACTACACCGTTGCCAAGCTTAAGGCAATGGGACTATTAAATGATTTAAGATTGCCAGCTTTAGATATGGGGTCACAAACATCCCCATCTAAAATTGCTGGAGTCGCTTACGGTAGCTATGCCCGGGTACTACTGTCATCAGTGTTAGAACAACTAGAAGCAAAGGAGGTGAACCAAGCCAATGTACCAGCTAATGTCCATTTAGAAACAGAACCAGAATTACTCTGGCAAGCTGTTTCCCTTGCCCATTCACTTGTTTCCCAACTCAAGTCACAGCAACAGTGCCCTTGATTCAAGAGTGCTGCGGACACTTACCTAAATGTTGGTAAGTAATTTTTCTCTCCATCGCTAAAAACGTCACCATAGAAAGTATGACGATTACAGACGATCTCCAAAAGTTGTTAGACATTTTGCCCCAAGAGCTGAGGCAGATATTAGAGAAGCATCCGCAACGAGATACTTTAGTAGAAGTGGTGTTAGATTTGGGTCGTCGTCCAGAGGCTCGTTTCCCCAATTTAACTGAGTATCTGAGCGAAGTATCTGTTACCCAAGCACAAATAGATGATTGCATATCAAGAGTGGGAACCTTTGGTGGGGATAACCGAGCCGGGATAGAAAAAACCCTGCATCGGATTAGTGCCATTCGCAACCGTAGCGGCAAAATTATTGGCTTAACCTGTCGCATTGGTAAGGCTGTTTTTGGCACCATTGGCATGATCCGTGATTTGGTGGAAACTGGACAGTCAATTCTCATGCTTGGTCGGCCAGGGGTGGGTAAAACCACTGCTTTGCGGGAAATTGCTCGGGTATTGGCAGATGATTTAAATAAGCGAGTAGTGATTATTGACACCTCCAATGAAATTGCTGGAGATGGGGATATCCCCCATTCAGCCATTGGTAAAGCTCGACGGATGCAAGTGGCTCATCCAGAGCAACAGCACCAAGTGATGATTGAGGCTGTGGAAAACCATATGCCAGAAGTCATTGTCATTGATGAAATTGGTACAGAATTAGAAGCCTTGGCTGCTCGCACCATTGCCGAAAGGGGCGTACAGTTGGTGGGAACAGCCCACGGTAATCAGATTGAAAACCTGATCAAAAACCCCACTCTGTGTGATTTAGTGGGTGGTATCCAAGCTGTAACCCTAGGAGATGATGAAGCCAGAAGACGGGGTAGTCAAAAAACTGTTCTAGAAAGGAAAGCACCCCCCACCTTTGAAATTGCTGTGGAAATGACCGAACGGCAAAAATGGGTAGTCCATGAAAGTGTTGCAGACACCGTAGATAATTTATTACGGGGACGCATACCTAGCCCCCAAGTGAGGACAGTAGATGACAATGGTAAAGTGAAGATTGTTCGCCAATTAACTGCCATTAATGGCCGCGGACAACAGCCCAAAGAATCGGAATCCATGTTTGCAGACAAACAGGTTAATGGCTGGCGTTCATCTGGGCGGATGCAAGCATTACCACCCTTAGAACTGCACAGAGAACAAATTACTAGCGCAAATGAATTTGACCGCCTACTAGATCAATCTTTAAATTATAGCAATGGTTTTGATTTTGATGAGACTAGACAATCGGGTCCCAATGGTGAAGACTTGCCCTTGCATGTATATCCCTACGGTGTCAGTCGTCATCAATTAGAACAAATCGTGCAAGTATTAAATCTACCAGTGGTTTTAACAAAGGATCTCGATAGCTCTGATGCTATTTTAGCACTGCGATCGCACGCCAAAAATCATGCTAAGTTGCGCCATATGGCTAAGGCCCGCCATCTACCCATCCAGACGATCAAGGCTAGTACCATCCCCCAAATCACCAGGGGACTACGGCGCATATTACATATTGACGAACCAGCGATCGGCGATGAGAAGGAACTACAACTGTTTTTACACAGTGGTAATGATGATGAGATGGATGCCTTGGAAGAAGCAAGACTTGCTGTAGAGCAAATTGTCATTCCCAAGGGTCAGCCAGTGGAATTACTGCCTCGTTCTTCTCAAGTGCGTAAAATGCAACATGAGTTAGTGGAGCATTATCGCTTAAAATCCGATAGTTTTGGGGAAGAACCAAATCGGCGTTTGCGGATTTATCCCGCCTAATTTCTGTTAGCAGCCAACAAAAGCTGCGATTATCTTAATTTATTTTATCAACCTCTTTCTGGAAACGGAAAGGGGTTTTTTATTTTTTCACCTTTGCTAGTATAGCATAAAATTTAGCTGTAGGTTGGGTTGAGGAACGAAACCCAACATTACCAAACTTTTGTTGGGTTTCACTCCGTTCTACCCAACCTTGTATATTGAGAACCGTAGTGAAGTATAATATCATGTTCGGTTAAAGACTTATGGTTAAGGCTGCAAGGGGGCAGGCTTCGGCCGTGAGCTCAGCGTTCGACTGAGCTCACGCCGAAGTCCGAACGGGGGCAGGGTGCAGGGGGAGAAAGAGTTTTAAGATGTTTGCACCATGATCCGAATCATAAGTAATCTCCCGAACTTGATATAATACCATTTTGAAAAAAGAATGGGACAGATAGGTAGGGGCACGGCACCTACAATCTCTCAATATATAAAATTATCTTAGTGCTGCCGTGCCCTTACGAAGAATTTATGTGTCACCAACATTAAACCGATGACACGGATAGTTGATAAGACAACATCCTAACTTGTGAACACGGATTAAATGGATGACACCGATGACACGCATAGGTGATAACTTCTACCTATCAACTGTCAACCGTCAACTGTCAACTCTTAACTTTCAAGTCGTATACTCAGCATTAATCTTCACATAGTCGTAACTTAAATCACACCCCCAGGCCGTACCTGAACCGTTACCATTGCCAATACTGACGGAGATAAACACAGTATCTTCTTTTAAATAAGCACCCTCTGATGCTTGTTTAAGATATGCACTGGCCGCCGCACGATCAAATTGTAATGGTTGACCATTTTCCATTAACAGGAAATCCCCTAACTCAATCCGGAGATTTTCCTGTTCAAAGCTTATCCCCGCCCTGCCCGCAGCAGCAGCTATACGTCCCCAATTGGGGTCCCGTCCAAATATCGCAGACTTCACCAGGGAAGAACCAACAATAGTTTTAGCAACTTGACGAGCTGACTTTTCATCTTGGGCTCCCGTCACCTCAACTTCTATTAAACAAGTCGCACCTTCACCATCACGAGCGATCGCTTTTGCTAAATGCTGGCATACTGCTGTTAGCATGGCCTCTAACTTGTCTGCATCCCGTCCCTTTTCCGTAATTGCATGGGCCCGGGATTGACCATTGACCAAACCTATTAAACAATCATTAGTACTGGTATCCCCATCAACGGTAATAGCATTAAAACTTCTGTCACTCGCCCGACTTAACATTTCTTGCCAAAGATGGGGAGAAACAGCCGCATCGGTAGTCACAAATGCCAGCATAGTCGCCATATTGGGGTGAATCATTCCCGAACCTTTAGCAATTCCCCCAATCCGTACCACGCGATCGCCTATACTAGTTTCTAAAGCAATGGATTTTACAACTAAATCCGTAGTTACAATTGCTTGAGCTGCGCCATCAGAACCTGATGCTGATAACTCTGTTACCACTTGGGGAATACCCCTACGCATAGCTTCCATTTTTATCCTTTGCCCAATCACCCCCGTAGAAGCCAGGAGAATTGATTCTGGAGGAATATTTAACTCCCCCGCCAATAGCTGGGCACTTTCTTGGGCATCCAATACCCCTTGTTCCCCTGTAGCTGCATTCGCTTGTCCGGCATTACAAAGAATAGCACGGGCACCATGCTTTGCTTGCAGGTTTTGGCGGCAATAATCTACACAAGCAGCCCTTACCTGGCTAGTGGTAAAAACACCAGCAGCGATTGCTTCCACATCAGACAGTATTAATGCCAAATCGGGTAAGCCAGAAGGTTTTAATCCAGCTTTTATTCCTGCTGCTCGATACCCCTTGGGTGCTGTCACTCCACCAGTAATTTCTTGCCATTGCGCCATTGTTTTCTCCCCACAACCATTAGCTGCTTGCCAGGGGATTATATCAGCATTTTGCCCTCAATATTCGGTCAAAATCATAGACTAGCCAGGAGTCACTCTCATGGTTTTCTGCTCTTACTTACCATGGCCATTTTCCAAACTGGCATCTACCTAGTAATTAAGGGCAACCGTGAATATATATAGTAGTTGAAAGAGAAAATAGAGAGCCACTTGGGCAGCTCTCCAGATCATCAGGGTGCATCTACATAGCATACTATATCAGTTTAGGGATAAAGGGTCAAACCCCTTTTATATTTTTTTTGAGTAAAAATATCTACAAGCACGGAATAGCAGGGAAAAAATCTTTTTCCCAGGCTCTATCTCAATGGAGCAATCTTGTCTTCCGATACAGTGTTATGGCGCTACGCGCAAGTAATAAGTAATAAGTAATAAGTCTAATGATCATAGGTTTGGGGGTTTAGTAATGTCCTAACGTATATGCGTAGTGCTATAACTTGCCGGAGATGTGAATTGCGATCAATGCAACACCGACCGAAAAGACGGAACTAGACAAATATAGCAATTTTAGGTTGAGTAAAATACAGTTTTGTGCGGGATGCATCCCTGAATACAAAGATTACATCAATTTTGTTTGTATTCTATTCAAATGAAAAAGCTATATATCCTAACTGTGGTACTCACCGAGATATCAACGCCGTGGAAGCCCCTGGCTTTAGACATGGGGGCACGGTATCATTAAGATTGGGTAATAATGGAAGAAACAAGTCTCTTTAAAGCATTGTTAACTTGTATAGAACTTCAGGTCAAAAATTTATGAAAATTATATTTTCACCACTTACCCGCTTTGTTGTTGCAACTGTAGCTGGACTTAGTTTTGGTTCATTGGTGACACCCCAACCCAGTTTGGCCCAATTAAACCAGGTAGATAACCAACCAGGAGGCTTTGACTCTCAAAATATCAACGATCCTTGTGCTGCTGTTGGTCAGAATTTTAATGCATTTAACCTAATTCACTGTGCCAATTTTAAAAAAAGAGGTTGGGATAGTTATCAAAGTCAAGGAACCATTGATTCAGCTGCGGCAGAATATAGGAAAAAACAGCAGGAAAGATTCCGTCAACAACAAGCACAAAACAACTCTGGTAAACCTGGTTTGCCCATAATTTTTGTACCTAAGTCAACTACCAGCGATCGCACAGAATAATCACATTGGATGCCAAATTATAATTTCTTCTAACGTACCATAATTCCAAGGTGCGTTATTTTTTTTGTGAATATCCAAACCTAACAGCCTACCACATTAATTTTGACCAGTCGCGGGTGTTTAGATCCCCGACTTCTATCCTAGGAATTGCTACAAGTGTGCGGATATTGATTTATGAAGTCGGGGATCTGTTACCCAGCGAACTAATGCAATGAACCAATAGCTTCTGGGTTGGCGAATCCATTGCAGATGTGTTTTGATCGAGTGAAATCTAAGAAGACAAGCTAATACCAAGTTGCTTTCAAAGATAGTATTTTGTCATTGCGACGGTCGCGGAGCGGAAGGAAGCAATCTGTTCCAACTCGAACTACTGCAACAGAATGCAACTTAGTATGACTTTCAAATCCAAAATCTAAAATCCAAAATCCAAAATCCAAAATAGAATGACAGTCCACATCTTTGGTATCCGCCATCATGGTCCGGGTTCATCTCGCAGCCTGCGCCGAGCTTTAGAAGAACTCCAACCAGATACTATTCTTGTTGAAGGACCACCGGATGCAGAAGCTGTATTGCCATTGTTAACTTCACC
The DNA here is from genome assembly GCA_030065255.1 of Calothrix sp. MO_167.B42. Classification (GTDB taxonomy): domain Bacteria; phylum Cyanobacteriota; class Cyanobacteriia; order Cyanobacteriales; family Nostocaceae; genus Calothrix_A. The sequence continues at coordinate 7,380 of JASJCX010000156.1, forward strand.
CGCAATGCAGCCACCAGTGGCATTGTTAATTTATATTCCTAATAAACCTCATCATTGCGCGTACTATCCTTTTGCTATTTTCTCTCCAGAATGGCAAGCATTAGATTACGGTCTAACTCATAATATCCCCGTGCGGTTTATGGATTTACCCCAAACCCATCGGTTAGCATTGGCATCCCAAAATGAAACACAACCGGACAATCATGGGGAGTTTGAGGATACACCGCACATAGATCCCCTACTTTCCTTGGCTGAAGTTGCTGGTTACAGTGATACCGAGCGGTGGTGGGAACATTTGGTAGAACAGCGCGGCGATAGTGTGGACTTATTTGCTGCGATTTTGTCAGCCATGACAGCTGTACGTGAAGAAATTCCCCCACGGAAAAATCCCATTGAGGCCCAAAGGGAAGCATATATGCGGCAAACCATTCGCAGTGCCCAAAAAGCAGGTGCAGCAAAAATCGCTGTGGTTTGCGGTGCTTGGCATGCTCCAGCTTTGCAACATATGCCTCCGGTTAAAGAAGATACTGCCTTATTAAAGGGATTGCCAAAAACCAAAGTAGAGGCAACCTGGATACCGTGGAGTTACGGTCGGCTTTCGTATAAAAGTGGCTATGGTGCGGGTGTGGAATCCCCTGGTTGGTATCACCACCTGTGGTCAACCCAATGTACGGATAATCTTCAGTCCATAATTAGTATTCGCTGGATGACCAAGGTAGCACAGTTATTGCGAGAACAGGATTTAGATGCTTCTTCAGCCCATGTGATTGAAGCGGTACGGTTGGCAGAATCCCTGGCAGCTTTGCGCGATCGCCCTTTACCCGGGTTGCTAGAATTAAATGAAGCTACCCAAACCGTAATGTGTTTTGGTCGGGATTTACCTATGGAGTTAATCCATGACAAACTAATTGTAGGGGAACGTTTGGGTCAAGTGCCCCCAGATACGCCGATGTTGCCCTTACAACAGGATTTTTTGCGGCAACAAAAACGGTTGCGGATGGTAGCAGATGCGACGGAAAAAATCCTAGATTTGGATTTACGCAAGAAAAATGATTTAGAGCGATCGCACCTGTTACATCGCCTGAATATTTTAGATATTCCTTGGGGACAACTCCAACAAACGGGAAAGAAAAAAGGCACTTTTCACGAACTATGGCGATTGCAATGGCAACCAGAATTAGCGGTCAATCTCATTGAAGCAGGCATTTGGGGAAATAAAGTAGAAGATGCAGCAATGCACAAAGCTTGTGATTCGTCAAGGCAATCTACAGAATTACCCGCCCTCACCACCATACTAAATCAAGTAATTTTATCCGATTTACCCGATGGGGTGGTGTATGTCATGGCTCAATTGGAAAACGCCGCAGCCTTAGCCAGGGATGTTACCCATTTAATGGCAGCATTACCACCCCTAGCCAACGTCATGCGTTATGGTAACGTGCGGCAAACCGATACAGCCATGGTAAGCCATGTAGTCAATGGATTGGTGACCAGGATTTGCATTGGATTACCCAGTGCTTGTAGTTCCCTAGATGATACCGCCGCCGCCGCAATGTATGAAAACGTGATGACAGTAAACGGTGCGATCGCTTTATTATCAAACCAGGAATATTTACAATTGTGGCAGCAAGTATTAGCCCAAATTGCCGATAATCAAACCATACATAACCTAATTGTTGGTCGCTGTTGTCGCTTATTACTGGATGCAGGTATCTTTAACATTGAAGAAACTGCACGACGCATGGGATTTGCCCTGTCCAGTGCTAGCGAACCATCCCAAGCAGCCCCTTGGATTGAAGGATTTTTAACAGGTAGTGGTTTATTACTGCTACACGATGAAATTCTCTGGCAAGTGCTGGATGATTGGGTAACTGGGTTATCTCCAGATGCATTTATCACTCTATTGCCATTGTTACGGCGCACCTTTGCCACCTTTTCCTCACCAGAAAGACGACAAATGGGGGAAAAAGTCAAGCAAGGAAATAGCGATCGCGTTAAATCTGATTCTGATAATGTTGATAGTGGTGAATTGAATCAAGAAAACGCAGTGGTTGTCTTACCCACAATTAGTCAGTTATTAGGAATTTAAGACTTTTCGATTTTCATATGCTATAGTTATTCTCAGTAACCGCAAATCCAGACACTAAAACTATTTAGCTCTGGATTTCTTTGAGACTAAGACCGCTTAGGCAACAAGGAGGTGATGCCCATGATAGAAAGTAGTATATCTATGGGTCATCAGGTTGCAGTTAGCCGGCTGTGCGCCGGGGCTGTTCTCTAAGAGTACGCATTAGTCTTCTTGTAAGACGAAAGTTTACTCAAGTTTGCTAGGCACGCTTGGAGATCCTTCCGGCAGTCTGGTTGTAACCTGAAGACCCGCTACACCGCTCTTACCTAGATCATCCGATCTAATGTAAGAGCGGATAGTTTTATTTATAGACAGTTGACAGTTGGTAGTTGATAGTTGGTAGTTGGTAGTTGGTAGTTGGTAGTTGATAGTTGATAGTTGGTAGTTGATAGTCCTTGAGTCTAACAATACTGTCCTAACCAATATGTTCGATTTATCAATGGGGGAACTGATAACTGATAACGCACGGTTCGCCTATTTTTTTTGAAGTTAGAGAAATGATAAATAACGTGAGAATAGGAATTTGGAATAAATAAGGTTTTTGGTTTGTGGCATTTGGAGGCAAAATTAATTCGCTAATAGGCGATGCTCCCAAGGGGAGCCGCGCAAAGCGCGATCGCAATCTAAATCAAACGCTAAAACCCTGATTATTTCGTTCTGTATTTTTCCTAACTCGATTTAAAATAGGCGAACCGGGAGTGATAACTGATAACTGAAATGACACAGGATCAACTGGGTGAATTCAAAGAAATATTTGATTTATTTGACGCTGATAGTAACGGTTCGATAACTAAAGAAGAGTTAGCCAGTGCTATGGGTTCCCTGGGCATAAGTCCAACCCCGGAAGAACTAGAAACTATCTTCATCAAAACCGATGCCGACTTAAGTGGAACCATCGGATTTGCTGAATTTGCCCAATGGGCGAACAACAAGGTAAACCTCACCTCCCAAAACGATTTACGGGAAATCTTTTCCCTGATAGATTTAGATGGCAATGGTTCCATCTCAGTTGATGAATTCCGTCAATTGTTGAACTCGTTAAAAGTTAATCTCCCAGAAGATGAACTGACTGCACTTATCCAAAAAGCAGACCGTGACAACAACGGTGTGATTGACTACAATGAATTCCTGGAAAGTGATGGACTTTGGGGTCAAATCAAATTGACAATTGGTGTAACCCTTTCCTTTAAAGAGATTCTCAAGCAGTACACCCAACTGGCTGAAAATCCTCAAGGTGGGTTCGGCACGGTTAATCCCCTACCCTATGGAAAAGAAAATGCGGCAAAAATGGGATATGACGTATCCCAACTTCCCGATCGAGTTTGGGAGTCTTCTTGTATGTGCGGTAATTCTTTCTCCCTTGGCTCCATTAACAAAGGTGAAACAGTTATCGATTTAGGATGTGGTGCGGGTGCGGACCTTTGTGTTGCTGCCAGTTTAGTGGGTGACACGGGGAGAGTCATTGGTGTAGATATGACAGCCGCAATGGTGAAAAAAGCCCGTGAAAATGCGAAATTATGTAACTTCAATAATATTGAAGTGATTAAAGCACCGTTTGACATGGCTCACCACAAAGACATTCCCGAAAATGTAGCCGATGTGGTAATTGCAAATGGCACATTTAACTTATCACCCCGCAAAAAATGTGCTTTTGTACAAGCATATAATTGCTTGAAACCAGGGGGCAGGTTTTATTTGGTGGATGTAGTTCGCTCAGAAAATTCCGGGTTGCAGACAGAAGAAGGGAGTTGGTCCGATTGTATAGCAGGAGCTGTACCTGTTCCCAAGGTGTTAGAACTAATGAAATCAGTTGGATTTGTAGAATGCGAGCATGTGGGTTTCACGGATTATCGCACTTCTGACCATACAGTGACAGCTACTTTCCGAGCTAAAAAGTAGGGTTGGGTTTAAACGTGTAATAATTTATCAAGCCTGCAACATACTCAAAGTAGTTTCTAATACTGATATGGCTCAATTACTGACTGAAGCAGAAATTAAACAAAAGACCAGTGATTTATCTGGCTGGACTTTAGAAAATGGTAGCAAGCTAATTTGTGAACGCAAATTCGCTGATTTTATCCGAGCAATGGATTTTGTGAATAAGTTGGTTGAACCTGCAGAGTCAGCAGGACATCACCCAGACATATATATTTCTTATAATAGAGTTAAAATCCAATTAACAACCCATGATGCGGGAGGGTTGACTCAGAAAGATGTTGACCTAGCCAAAGTAATTTCTGCGATCGCGTAACAACTCTTTTGCAGCATAAAATTTTAAATGGTTCTCCTTGGGAACATTTACACCCAGCCTACTTTGTAGTAGTGCTGGGTAGTCTTTTTTAAGCACTCAAAGAACACTATGCAATTAGTGCTTCATCGCATTAGTTATGAGGGGCAACAGATCCCCGACTTCTTAAAGAAGTCGGGGATCTAAATTCCGTATTGTTTGACTCAAAGATCGTCAACCGTCAACTGTCAACATCAAAAACGTCCTAACTTATTACTTATTACTTATTACTTTTTATATGTGCCAGTTAACAAAGTGAACACCTATATATTTTTCCAATTGGGTTAATTTTTACTTCATATTTTTTACATTATAAAAGTCAACAACTCACATAAACAATTAACCTAAATTAATCATGTTCCCTTAACCAAATATTAACGTTATGATTAGGTTAAGTAGCCTCACTTACAAATGTAGACACCCAAACTCATAATTTTGAGGATTAAGTGCAACAAAAAGTATTACGAGGTGCGAGGAGGACACAAAAATGATGTCAAAAATATTATTTAAATCCTTTGTAGTTAGCCCGCCCATATTGGGGGCAACCCTGCTATTCTCAACAGCAGCATTTGCCGTTCCCAGTGCTAAACAATTCAATACCTCTGTTGCCACTACTTCCGTATCCGTAGAGCAAGTAACTCAAAAGCCACAACTGTTGGCACAGACACAAAAAAATGATGCCAACATATTACAAAACGTAAAGGAATATAGTAATGAGGGACAGAGTAATTCTGCATCCCAAGTAACTTCAGTATCTCAATTTTCAGACGTACAACCTACAGACTGGGCATTTCAAGCATTACAATCCTTAGTGGAGCGTTATGGTTGTATTGCTGGTTATCCCAATGGAACTTATAGGGGAAACCGAGCATTAACCCGTTATGAATTTGCCGCAGGTTTAAACGCCTGTTTGGATCGGGTGAATGAGTTAATTGCCACTGCCACAGCAGACTTGGTGACAAAAGAAGACTTAGCAACCTTACAGCGATTGCAAGAAGAATTTTCGGCGGAATTAGCCACCTTGAGGGGACGTGTAGATTCCCTAGAAGCAAGAACTGCCGAATTGGAAGCCAATCAATTTTCTACCACCACCAAACTTAAAGGTGAAGCCATATTTGCCCTCACCGATGCCTTTGGTGACAATACAGGGGATAACAACAATGCCGTCTTCCAAAACCGTGTACGTCTAAGCTTAAACACTAGTTTTACAGGTCAAGATAAATTAATAACCCGTCTGACTGCTGGTAACGCCAACCAGTTTGATGTTCGTGATGATAACAATGCATCCATCGGTACTGCTGAGGGTTTACAAACCTTCAATATCACTGACCAAGTTGGTGGAAACGGCAATGACATAAACTTAGATAGATTAACCTACGAGTTTCCCTTTGGTCCGGTAGGTATTTATGTCGCGGCCACCGGTGGTAGGCATAGTCATTATGCTGCCGTCAACAACCCCTACTTCTTCGATGGTACCGACGGTGGTAACGGTGCCCTGTCTACCTTTGCTTCCGAACCACCTATTTTCCGTATTGGTGGTGGAGCTGGTGCCTCAGTTAGCTTTAACTTTGGTGAAAAGTCCAGTATCTTAGGATTAAAGCCCAGTTCCTTGAGAATTGGTTACTTGGCTTCTGAAGCAGATAATCCTGGTGACGGCCAAGGAGTTTTCAACGGTGACTATGCTGCTTTGGGACAGTTGAACTTTGGCTTTAGGGGCATTGATTTTGCTGCAACCTATGTTCATGGTTTGCATAGCCCTGGCACCAGTATTTTTAATTCTGGCCTGGATGGAGCAACTACGGGTACTCGCCAAGCTAACTTAGCAGGCCTTACTAGTAATGATCTACTGAATGGAGAAGGAGCCTTTAGTAACTCCTACGGTTTATCTGCATCCGTCAGACCCAGTGATAGACTATCCATCAGTGGCTTTGTCTCTTTCCACGATGTCACAGGCTTTGGTGATAGTGATGACTTTGAAGCTTGGAGTTATGGTTTAGGGATAGCACTACCTGACCTTGGTAAACCTGGTAACGTACTAGGTATTTATGCTGGAGCAGAACCCTACGCTGCCAACAGAATATCAGGGGTTGAAGATGGTGATACTCCATTCCACATTGAAGGATTTTATAAGTATCAGGTGAGTGAAAATGTTTCTATCACTCCCGGTTTGATCTGGTTAACTGCACCCGGTCAAGATAGTAGCAATAGTGCAGTGGTAGGTACTTTGAGAACCACATTCACTTTCTAATAGCTGAACTTAACAATCGAATTCAAATTGTTAATTAGATTATTCCCATCCTATGGCGGGTTTTTTCTGGAACAGTCTGATATGAAATCCGGATGATTAGTTACCGCAAAAACCTTACCCCTCTCTCCTTACTAAAGGGGGGTGAGGTGACGACAATATGGTAAGTCTCACAAGCAGATTTGATATGATGACCGAAAAAAAGGATACAAGCCCCTAGTTTCAGGTATGGGGTCAACCTAAAATCCAAAATCCAAAATTGATGGACTACTGATTTTTTTAGTCACGCTTTATATAAGTAATTGCCGCAATCAGCCATCCCCCACTAAGACGGGGTTTATATCCATATCTAAATCCAAATTATTGATACATTTCGTTAACTTATTGGCTCCTATGCTTAGTATCTGTATATTTTGTGTACATACGCTGTTTGCGTCAAAATTGAACTAATACTAAAATTAGGTTAAGTAAATCTTGTTTTCTAGTTAATTTTTGTCACAAGAAAATATACAAGGTGTGAGGGAAAATTATATGGTGTCAAAATTACTTTGGGCATCTTTGGTTTGCAGTCCATCATTTTTGGGCGCAACGTTTTTATTGTCAGGAACTGCTATGGCATCTCCTGAAAACAGTGCACAGAAAGCACAAACATCACAGGTTTTGGCTCAAGCACAGCCAAATAACCCCAACATATTACAAGACGTAAAGAGTTACAGTAACGAGGGACAGAACACTTCTGTATCCCAAGTAACTTCAGTTTCTCAATTTTCAGACGTACAACCTACAGACTGGGCATTCCAAGCATTACAGTCCTTAGTAGAGCGTTATGGTTGTATTGCTGGTTATCCCAATGGAACTTATAGGGGAAACCGAGCATTAACCCGTTATGAATTTGCCGCAGGTTTAAACGC